>MHIR01000023.1:5312-32091 GCA_001817615.1 Candidatus Buchananbacteria bacterium RIFCSPLOWO2_02_FULL_46_11b
TACGCGCTTTCCAAGCGCGCGCACTAGACCACTATGCGACCTCTCCTTGATATATTAAAAATAAACGACGAACTATCCGTTTTTTAACTTTTTTTGTTCCGGCAAAGCTTTAAAATTATTCGCGCTGACTATTTTCTTGCCGGTTTTTTGCTCTAATTCCAGCCGCGCGTTTTTGGCGATTCGGCCGCCTTTTTTATTGGATTAATCGCAAAATTGTTTCCACGTCAGCCGCGTCAATTTCTCTTAATTTTCCGTCTTCCGCTTCCATTTTCAACCGGTTACATTTTGTAACCGTTTCACTTCCTTCATTTTTTAAACGATTTTTCAATACTTTCCAATAATTTCTGGCTAATTGAAAATTCGTCTGGTTTGTTAAAACGGCTACGATATCCACCACGGAAAAATACCATTTTTCTTCTTTCTCATCCCAAAAACGGCGGATTTTTTGTCCTTCAAAAATGGCTAATTTTTTGGATTCTTTTTCCATTATTTTATCCTTTATAATTCTTCTGATAAAAAGAGGCGCCCCGATACCTTGCGGTATACGCGCTATTTGAAAAAATTTAATTTTATATAGAAGTAAGCCGTTAGGCGGTTCCGTGAAATAAAGCCGGAATATTTGAAAGACTCTTTCGGGTTTGGCGCGGGGCGACCTCTCCGCGATATATTAAAAATAAAAAAGATTTCCTTGTAGAGACGCAAAATCTTGCGTCTCTACAAGGCTTTCCAAATAAACTCGGCGAATTTTTTTCCTTCAAAAATAGCTAATTTTTTTGATGCTTTTTTCATTATTTTATCCTTTAAAATTAAATGCCCCCGCTTGCTTGGGGCACTTTCTCGGGCCCCTGATTGGCATAACGTTTAATAAAATCCGTGATTCTTTCAACGGGCAAAGCCTTGCCATCCAGATTAAACGTATCAAGCCGTCCCCAGGCGGCAAGCGCTATATCTGTTTCGTTTGCTTCGCGCGGAGTAATAATGACTTTTGCCGCTCCGAATTGTTTCAGTTCTTCCTTTATTTCGTCCGCGAGGCGCGGGTGATATGCGATCCAGATATCGCCATGTTCAAGGTTGTGAATAATATTCTGATCGGGAATTGCTTCATCGCGAAATCCAGATCGGGCGGTTTGGCTGTAGTGCGGTCCCGAGGTTGGCGGGTTTGAGGTGTATTCCGGCAATCGGCTGCCGGCGGCGATATGGCTTGCCTCCATTACAGGAATAGCGCGGCTAAAATCTTCTTCTTTCGGCGCGGCGCTTTTTGCCAAAAGATAAATGCCGGACGCGGCGGCAGCTATTACGAGGACGGCCATCGCGTAATTTCTGAAGGCGCGCGCCGAACGCGCTTTTTTCCGCGCGCGGCGCTCGGCCTCTTTTTCCTGCCGGCGCCGTTCTTGCCGATCATGTTTGCTTAACGGTTCGTTTGATATTTCGTTGTTCATAATAAAAATTTAATTAATTTTACAGACAACCGGATAGTGAAGTTCGCCTCCAGAGGCGGGCAAGCGCCTTCGGCGCAGAACCCGCGAGACCCTTTCAGGCCTAACAGTTTTTCCGCCGGGAGCGAACCCATCCCTGACGAATAAGACCTGCGGAAAACGGAGAGGGTGGGATTCGAACCCACGGTGACATTGCTGCCACAACAGTTTTCAAGACTGTCCCGATCGACCACTCCGGCACCTCTCCTTGATTACATAATAGCAGGCATTGCTAATTCCTGCCATATTATTAAACCAAATATGCTTAGAAAAGTCAACTTTAACCAAAAAAACGCGGCCTGGCGGCCGCGTTTTTAAGGTTTTATCGCAAGATATTTATTATTCCAGCAACTCGTCAATAATAGTCTTAAAGGTTTCAATCGGATAAGCGCCTTTGACCAAAGTGTCATTGATAAACGTGCCCGGCGTGCCGGAAACGCCCGCGGCCTGGGCTTCGGCGGCCTGCTTGTTGATTTTATCCGCGTATTTGCCGGAATCCAAACAGCGGTTGAATTTTGCTTCATCCGCGCCGAGTTCTTTGGCGTAGGATTTCAGATTATCAACGGTTAGAGCCGACTGGTTGGCAAAAATCTTGTCATGCATTTCCCAAAACTTGCCCTGCTCCCCGGCGCATTCCGAAGCTTCAGCCGCTTTTAAAGCGTACTGGTGTATGCTGACCAAGGGCAAATTCCGCCAAACCACGCGAATCTTATCGCCGTAATCCTTCAAAAGCTGGGTGATGGTGGCTTCATGCCGCTGGCAATAAGGGCATTGAAAATCGGAAATCATAATCAAAGTGACTTCGGCGTTTTTGTGGCCGCGGATATAATCGCTGGCAGAAACCGGCGACAATTTCGCGACATCGCCGTTTACTTCCGGCGCCGGCGTTGGCGCTGGTTGAGCCGCGGCATTGGCATTGACGCTCGCGCCTAAAACTTTGCCTTGATCGCCGCCGGCCGTCAGGCCGCCGGTTAAGACAATGACTAAGCCAGCCAGGCAGACGATGGCAATACCCCAGGAAAAACCAAGGGCTAAGCCCTGCTTGCCCGACAGGTCAAAAAATTTTCTGTCATCCATAAGTTTTGATTTTTAGTTACTTATTAATAATTTATAGTATTTTAGCATTTTTTAAAGACAAAGGTCAATACCGGAGTAAAATTACAAATTCCAAGCACCAAATTCCAAACAAATCTCAAATTCAAAATGTAAAGCCTAGGGGTTTTGAATTTTGGATTTTGGTGCTTGTAATTTGTTTGGAATTTGTAATTTTGAATTTGTAATTTCTTCTTATAGGATTGGTTTTCGTTTGTGCCAATCCGTCGCCTGTTCGTAATTGTGGGCGACGCGTAAAATCGTGGCTTCGTCGAAATGTTTGCCAATCAGCTGCAAACCGACCGGCATTTCAATCTGGCCGTCTTGGGGCAAAGCAAAACCGCAGGGCAAAGAAATGGCCGGCACGCCGGCGATATTGATCGGCCCGGTAAAAATATCGGCCAAATACATCTGCAAAGGATCTTCCATTTTTTCTCCCAGTTTGAAAGCCATGGTCGGCGCCGCTGGCGCGGCCAGGCAGTCAACTTTTTTAAAAACTTTTTCGTATTCCTGCTTGATTAAGGTCCTGACTTTGGCGGCTTTCAGGTAATACGCATCATAATAGCCGGCGGACAAAGTATAAGTACCCATCATAATACTGCGCTTGACCTCCTGGCCGAAACCGGTTTGGCGGGACTGTAGATAATTTTCCAAAAGATTTTCCGCCCGGGCCGAAAATCCAAACCGAACGCCGTCATAGCGGGCCAGATTGGCGCTGGCTTCGGATTTAACCAGAATATAATAAGTGGCAATAGCATATTTAGTCAAAGGCAGGCTTACATCAACGATTTTGGCGCCCAGCTCCGCCAATTTGGCAATTGCGGTCTTGATCGTCTTTTCCACTTCTTTGTCTATGCCGGCGACGAAGAACTCTTTGGGCACTCCGATTTTCAGGCCTTTGATGTCTTTTTTTAAATCAGCGGCATAATCGGGCACCGCCACCGGCGGCGTGGTTGAATCTTTGGGATCGGCGCCGGCAATCGCGTTTAAAACCAAAGCGGCGTCTTCCACGGTTTTGGTTATCGGGCCAATGGTATCAAAAGACGAAGCGTAAGACAAAACGCCAAAGCGCGAAACCCGGCCGTAAGTGACTTTCAGCCCGACTAGGCCGCAAAACGATGCCGGCTCGCGGATGGAGCCGCCGGTATCCGTGCCTAAAGCATACAGGCATTGGTCGGCGGCCACGGCCGCGGCCGAGCCGCCGGAAGAACCGCCCGGCACCCGGCTTAAATCCCACGGATTTTTGGTCGGGAAAAAACCGGAATTTTCCGTGGAGGAGCCCATGGTAAATTCGTCCAAATTGACTTTGCCCAGCATTACGTAATTATTCGCTTCCAATTTTTCCACTGATGTGGCGGAAAACGGCGGCACATAGTTTTCTAAAATCTTGGAAGCGGCCGTGGTTTTGACGCCTTTGGTGCAAAAACAATCTTTAATCGCCGCCGGAACGCCGGCCAAGGGCCGGGAAAAATCGCCGGCCTGGTCCGCTTCTTTGGCTTGTTTTAAAGCCAGATCTTTGGTCAGGGTGATAAATGATTTTATTTTATCATCGGTTTTTTCAATCTGTTCAAAACAAGCCTTGGTTATTTCAACCGAGGAAAATTCTTTTTTCTTCAAGCCGTCGCCGGCCTGTTTAATTGTCAGTTCGTTGAGTCTCATCGTTTTACTTTAATCATTAAAACATAAAAACACTGGAACATAAAAACAATCTATTTGAATTTTTGTTTTTATGTTTTAATGTTCTTGTGTTTTAATGGGCAATCAGCTAAAAATTATAAAAATAAAAACTACTAAAAGACCGACTTGGTCTTGACCAAATTATCCTCCCGCTCCGGCGCCAGCTTAAGCAATTCCTCGCGAACCTTTGGGCCAACCTGATTAATGGCATCATCGGCCATCACGTTTTCCAGGCCTGTTACCTGGGCCGTCGGCAAAACACCTTCGGTGTCCACTTCTTTCAGCTGTTCCACGTAATCTAAAATAGAAGAAAGCTGGCCGGCAAACTTCTCAATTTCTTCCGCCGTCAGGCCCAGCCGGGCCAAAAGGGCGATATGTTTTACTTCTTGCTTAGAAAGATTCATAATCGTTTTTTAACAAAATTTAGCTGGTTTTTACCTTTATAGTATACAGATAATTTTGGGGTTTGACAAGCCCGAGATAATATGATATTTTTATTTTACCACTACCGAAGACGGCAATGAGCTCCGGGCCGCGCGGGGCCTTCCACCTCTCCGCGGGAGGTTCAACTCCTCCGGCTTATTGCCTCTATAATCTAAATTTTTCCACCAAGGATTTAACAAGCCGGCTGATTGGCCGGTTATAGGTTTAAATCCTATCGGATCCGCCAAATCTTTGGTTGCGGCGGCCACGGGTAATAACTCCCGAGCCAAAATCCGCTTCACTTTTTCTTTCATGCCGCAACCAAATCTTTTGCTTTTCTTTGCCCCGGACGGTGGGACCGCAGTCCAACACCGGTATGTCTGCCTCCAACGGCGCTTTCAGGGGCTTTTTTCCCCCGGCCCCGCGCCAAACAGACGTCATTCCGGGGCAAAATTTTTTCTGCCCGGCATCTCTTTATGAAACCTTAACCAAAGCCATGGGAAGTCTCGCTGCCTTCGGCCCAGAAAGCGCTTTACCCCGAATAATTCCGTTCTTTAATTTATTTTTTGCCCCGGACGGCGCAATCCCCCAAGGCGCTGGCATGTCTGTCCCAAGCGGCGTTTCCAGGAGTTCCCCCCGACTCCGCGCCAACCAGACGTCATTCCGGGGCTTAAAATTCAAAAAGGCGCGAACTGAAAATTCAGGACGCGCCTTCTTTTTTTCGCGATCGGCTATCTAAGTAAATCTAACAAATCCGCCTCTTTAATTATCTTCACCCCTAATTCCTTCGCCTTATCAAACTTTGATCCCGGATTTTCTCCCGCCACGACAAAATCGGTATTTTTGGAAACCGAGGAAATCCAATCCCCGCCCGCGGCCCGGATTTTTTCTTTGGCTTGTTCGCGGCTCAAAGACGCCAGCGTGCCGGTCACCACAATTTTTTTATCGGCCAAAGGCCCTTCTTTATTGATTGCTTTTTGTTTAGCCGCAATCACGCCGGCGGAAATTAAATCCGCCACCAGCGCTTGATTTTGCTTATCGGCAAACCAGCCAATAATGCTTTGGCCCACGACCGGGCCGATGTCATTAATATTCTCCAAATCTTTTTCTTGAACCGCCAGCAATCTTTCTATGCTGCCAAAATACTCGGCCAAGGCCAGAGCGGTTTCTTCGCCCACATGGGGAATGCCCAGGGCGTAAATCAGCCGCGGCAGGGTGGTTTTTTTGGCCTGAACAATGGCGGCCACCAGATTATCCGCGGATTTTTCCGCGAAGCGCTCCAGGGGCAATAAATCGTCTTTGGTTAATCTGAAAATATCCGCCGCGTTTTTCAGCAAGCCCTCGGCCATCAGCTGAATCACGATTTTTTGGCCCAGACCGTCAATGTCAAAAGCTTTTTTGGAAACAAAATGAATTAAATTTCTTTGCTTTTGGGCAAAACAATTTTTATTCACGCAAAAAAACGCCACCGACTCTTCCCGGCCTTTTTCGGCTATGATTTTTTTCTCCACCGCCGAACCGCAAACCGGGCAAAGCTTCGGCATTCTAAATTCTTTTTCTTTGCCGGTTCTCATTTTTAATAAAACCGAAACCACTTCGGGAATGATTTCGCCGGCTTTTCTGATGACCACGGTATCGCCGATTTTTAAGCCCAATCTTTTGATTTGGTCAATATTGTGCAAAGTCGCGCGCTTGACCACCGTCCCGGCCAATTTTACCGGCTTTAAATGGGCCACCGGCGTCAAAGTGCCCAGCCGGCCGATTTGCACGGAAATTTCTTCAACCACGGTCGTCACTTCCTCGGCCGGAAATTTAAAAGCCATCGCCCAGCGCGGCGCTTTGCCGACATAGCCCAGAAGATTTTGGTAATCGCGGCGGTTGGTTTTAATCACGATGCCGTCAATCCAATACGGCTCCCGGCGCCGCCGCTTCTGCCATTCCGACCAAAAAGCCATAATCTCCCGGATATTGCCGCAGACGCGAAAATATGGATTGACTTTGAAGCCCAGCTCTTTTAAAGCCTTTAATTCTTCTTGCTGGGTTTTCGGCAAATCCTCTTGGCCGCCGGACCAGTCATAAACAAAGCAATCAAGCTTTCTTTGGGCCACGACTTTGGAATCAAGCTGCCGGATCGTGCCGGCCGCGGCGTTTCGGGGATTGGCGAATTCCGCCTCGCCGGCGATTTGGCGCCGCCGGTTGATTTCGGCCAGCTGTTTTTCGGAAAGCCAAACTTCGCCTTCCACAATGATATCAACGGGCTTTTTCAAACGCAAAGGCAGGCTGTTGATGGTTTTGATGTTTTGGGTTACGTCTTCGCCGATTAAGCCGTCGCCGCGGGTGGCGGCTAATTTCAGCAGGCCCTTTTCGTAGGTAAAAACAATATGCAAGCCGTCAATTTTTAATTCGCAGACAAAATCAAGCCGGGGCTTTTCCCCCAGCTCTTTTTCCAGCATTTTTTCCAGCCGTTTTAGCCAGTCTTTAATTTCCTGCTCGGAGAACGCGTCGTTAAACGACCACTGCCTGACTTCATGTTTGACCTTGGTAAATTTTTCCAGCGGCCGGCCGCCGATGCGGACCAGGGGCGAATCGGGCCGCTTTAGCCCGGGAAACCGCTTTTCCAATTCTGAAAGCTCGCGCTGGAGGGAATCATAAACCGCGTCCGAAATCGTCGGATCGTCCAGGACATGGTAGCGGTAGCGCAGGTCGTCAATCTGCGTGATTAATTTATCAATGCGTATTTTGGCTTCAGCTTTGGTCATATTGGTTAATACAATAAAACAATAAAGCCATAAAACAATAAAACACTCGGTAAATATTTTGTTTTATTGCTTTATTGTTTTATGGTTTTATTGACCTATCGCTTTATTGTTTTATTGCTTTATTGACTTACTTCACGATAGGCTGCTCGGAAAAAACCACGAAGTCATACAGGCCGGAGAGCGGCGGCCGCATCGGCGTTTTGGCCCGGACCAATTGGGAGGAATTGCCAAAAATCGCTTTGGCGCCGATATCCAGCCGGCTGGGAATATCAAGCTTATTTTCTTCCGCCATCGGCTCCTCGGTTTTGTCATAAATGCTTATTTTAAAAATTCCAGGCAAAGGATCGGGAAAAACATTGTTGCTTAAGCGCAGGACATAAGAGCAATTCGGATTAATCGGCAGGCAATCCAGACTGGACTTGTCGCAAATCGCCGTTCGATAGCCGCTTGACGAATAACCGCTTGATTCGTCGTAAATAATCGGCAGGAAGTTCCGGCTAATGGTCGGCCAGGACGGCGCCGGCAAAGAACAATCGGCCGTGCCGCCCAAAAGCCAGGTTAAATTATTCAGTTCCCCGTAAATTGTCGTGTTAACATTGGCCTGGCCAATCACCAAAAACGATTCAATTTGAGTTTGGGCTTCGCCGGTTTTATAGGGATTAAAAAGATCAATTTGAACCGATTCGCCGGCCGGCAAATTAACCGCGACTTCTTTTTCATTATTAACCGCAATATCCCAATCTCCTTTTGGCCAAAAAAGATTTCCCTGGCTTTTCGTAATGCAGCTAAGCCTCGGGCTGATAACCGAGCAAGAACCGTCCGCCTGGCAAAATGAGCCCGCGGCCATTGAGCCGCAATCCCAAACCGCTTCCAGGCGCCTGACCTGATGCAAAGCGCGCTCCAGGCCGGATTCGGCCAGATAAAAAGCCTGCATGGACTGGTCAATCAGCCGCGATTGCTGAATTTCGCGCAAAATCAAAGCGCCGAAAATCGCCGAGGTGCTTAAAATCGCCGTGACGATCAGAATCACCAGAAGCAAGATTACGCCTGATTGTTTTTTGCTCCCTAAAGCCATAATTATCGGATAAATATTAGAAGTAAATTTAGAAGCTATTTGTTAATTTACTTATTATTTTATAACACCCGGCTTATTTATAAATTGAATCTTTAAATAGAAAAAATCAACGTTTATAAACCCGGCTGGAAACCGTGGTTTGCAAATACAAAGTTTTTATTTCCTGGGCCCGGGCGGCCACGGATTGAAAACCCAGGACAATCGTTGCCCGCGGCTGGAAATTAAACGGCCGGCAAAGATTTTGGCCTAAATCTTGATTTAATTCGCAATTATTAGACTGGCAGGAAGCGGCGCTATCGCATAAACAGTAGCCGGACAAATTGCTTGGATTGCGGTCGTCAATCGTGCAGCCCAGCGCCGCGCTTTGGCAGCCGACGACTTCGCCGGCCTGGTTGGTATTGCACCTTTCTTCGGCAAAAGGATTGGTCGTCGGATTAATATAAAAATCAAACTTGGTCACGATTACTTGATTTTTTTCAGTCAAGGCAAAACGGCCGCCGCCTTCAGCCTGATAAATCACGCCATTTTCAAGCGAGTAGCGCAAATTATTGCCCGCCTGGTCAATTAAAGCCAGGCTGTTTACCGGCTGGCTAAGATCGCTGGCGCGGTCTTCATAATAGCCGTAATCAATTTCCGAAGTCCTGATTTTCTGGGCCATTGATTCCAGGACATAGCGCAGATTGGCCAAAACTTGCTGGCGGCTGCCGGTTTGGCGCTGGGCCTGCATGGCCAAAATAAAAACATTAAGCACGATCAGCGTCAAAACGGAAAATATCGCGATGACCACGACCATCTCCATTAGAGTAAAACCAAAATTTTTCCCCTTTTTATTTCCAGGCATATAATAATTCTTCCAAAACGACTTGCCGCGTCCGCTTGTTTTCCGGCCAGCCAACCACGGCGCCGGCTTTAAGGCCGATCTTTCTTTCATTGGCTTCGCGGTCGCAAGAATCTTTAATTGATTCGGCGCCGTCAGCCGCCAGGCAAATATCGCTTAAATTTAAATGGCGCGAAAACAGAGCGGGCGGGCCGCTGTTTTTATCATGGCTGTAAATTTTTTTGCCGGCGGAAAAATAAAGCCGCTCGTCATATTCTTCGCCGGCAAAAATAAGCCGCCACTGATTAAGGGAAGCGTCAAAAAAAACAATCGCTTTGGCGCCGCCGTCAAGGCCAAAGTCCCAATCTTGCCCGGCCAAGGAATTGGAATCGCGCAGATGGCGCACGACTTCAATTTCTTCCCGGGCCAGATTATTGGCCATAATTTGCAATTCGCTTTCTTTTTGGCCGGCGATATTGCTGAAAACTAAGGATAAAACCGCGGAAACCACGGCCAATAAAATGGCGATGGCCACGATGGTTTCCATTAAGCTTTGGCCCCGGGGAGATTTTTTAATTTTTTTCAGTCTAATAAAGGCCATAATTAACCGCGCCGGACAGCAGGGAGACATAAAAATATCCCCGCCGGCCGGATTTAACATGTTCAATCATCCCGCCGACATACTTAAATTGATTGCCCGCCCCGTCAGCCGCCGGTACGGCCATAATGCTGTTGGGCAAAGAAAAAATAATTTCCAAAGACGGACTGGGTTTTTCCGGAATTCCAAGATTCTGCCAAGGACTTTGATCAAGCCCGAGGGGAAACGGCTTGTCCGCTTCCGGTTCAACCAGGCCAGATAAAGAAATAATTTTTATATTGCCGATTTCTTGGGGATTATTGGGCAGGCTGGGTTTGGGTACAGCGGCGTAAGCGGGCAAAACCGCGAAAGATTCGTATGATTGGCGGCCTTTTATAAAACGGATGCCATAGCCATCGGTTGTCGTGCCGGCCGGATAAACGGCGGGATCAACCAGCAACTGGCCGGCCAGGCTCTTGGTCCGAACCGAAGTGATGCCTTCAACCAATTGCTTTAAATTAACGTCAATTTCCTGGCTTCTTTGGCCGGCCCGAAAATTCGGCAAAACCGCGAGCATGAGCAAAGTGATAATAAACAAAGACACCAAAGCCTCGGGCAAAGAGAAGCCTTGTTTTTGTTTTATTGCTTTATTGTTTTTTTGTTTTATTGTTTTTTTGAATAGCATTAATAATAAGTTAAATTAAGATACCAGGCCAAAATCGGCCGGCCGTAAATCAAAGCGATAAACGTCCCGGCGGCCAAAAACGGGCCGAAGGGAATTTCTGAAGACATCGCTTTCTTTTTCCGGGCCAGTAAAACCAGGCTGACGCCGGCGCCGATCAGATAGGCTAAAAACAGCGCCACCAATAAATATTGCCAGCCCAGCATCAGGCCCATCAGCGCGCCCAGGCGGATATCGCCGTCTCCCACCCAGCGGCCCCGGGAAATAAGGTACTGCGACCCGAAGAAGCCGGCGCCCAAAACCGCGGCCAAAATCAGATTCCAAAACCCCAATTTCAGATAAAGGCCGGCAAAAAACGCGAAAATCATGGCCGGCAGCGCAACTTCATCCGGAATCTGACGATACTTCAAATCATAAACAAAAATCACCAGCAAAACCGCAGTCAAAATCGCGCTGGCCCAAAATCTGAAAGTCAGGCCGAAATGCCAATAAAGAAATAAAAAAATCAGGCCCGCGGACAATTCCACCAAGGGATGCTCCAAACTAATCGGCTTTCGGCATTGCCGGCAGCGTCCGCCGAGAAGAGCAAAGCTCAAAAGCGGGATATTGTCATGCCAGGCAATCGGTTTTTTGCATTGAGGGCAAAAAGACCGGCCGAAAAGGAATGATTTTCCCAGTTTTAGCCGAAAAATCACGACATTCAAGAAGCTGCCGACGGCCAGGCCGAGGAGGAAGACGAGTGTAGCAAACATAGGTAGAGACAAGTGACAAGAAACAAGCGACAAGTTGCCATTATTTCGCATCACTATTATTATACCACAAAAATTAGTTTATAGCTACTTTTCTGACTCATTATTTTTATTCTAAAATTCCCCATTTTTAAACTTTCATAATATCACATGAGTAGCTTTAGTCCTTGTCTCTTGTCTCTTGTCGCTTGTTATACTTACAAAGTAAAACTAAGGCAGGGCTCACCCTACTCCCCCAGCCATTCCCGGCGGTAATCCAAAAACCTCACGTACTCATGGCTGAAAGGCAGATTATCCAAAAGCACGGCTTTCGCCAAATATTTTTGCGATTCGGCCTTATGGCCGGCGGTCAGGTAATAAGCCGCCAGATTATAATAATAATGGGCCGCCATTCCCTTGACCGGATATTCGCTTAATTCGTCAACTTCGGCCAAATTCCGAATGGCGGAAAAATCGCCCGGCAATTTCGCTTTTCTGGCTTCCGCCAGGCTCGGATAAATCCTGAAAACATAGCCGTTGGACAAGCCGAATAATTTCTTATCATTGCTTTTTCGGGTCACGGCGAAATTGGTGTAAATCGGCCGGTCTTTAATCACTTCATTAAGCAAATTGAATATTACCCGGTTTCTTTCGTCTAAGCTAAGTTTGATATAATCGGCCGGATAAACAAGCTGGACGTCTTTCCGGAAAAAATTATGGTCGGAAACCACGGCCACGTCCGGCCGGAAATTTTCCACCAGTTTCAGGTAAATCAGGGAAAAAAGCTCGGTATCGGCCTGCAAGCTCCCGTCAAAAGCAAAAAAATAAACGCCGTTTGGCTCCAAACCGGCCAATAAATTTTTCGTGTAATCGTAATTCAGCCAAAAATCGCTTAAATCATTGGCGCGGTAATTGGCAATGACAAAATCAACCGGCAGGGAAAGCAAAACCAGAATGAAAGCGATTTGCGCGGTTTTTAAAATCCGCGCCGAACGTTTGGCCAAAAACGCGGTTAAAAAACCATACAGATAATCAAGGATTACGGCCAGCCAAAAAGCGGCGATTAAAAACGCCGGCAGATAATAAACCCGGTAGGTATAGCTGATGCCGGCCCCAAAGCCGAATTTCCGCAGATAAATGATGCCCAGGCTGTTTAGTAAAAATACGCCCGCCGATAAAATAAAAACCGGTCGGTTGAGGCGCCAAAGATAAATCGCGCCGGCCAGAGCCAAAAAAAGCGCGGGCCAAAAAAATTGCAAAGCGATTTCCACGAAAAAATAAATCACCAGGCCGGTTTTATCATGCAGGCTGGCCCAGGGAGCGAAATCATGGTATTGGGCGCGGAGGATATGCGTCAGAACGTTTTGCCAGCCGTTAAGCGAAACCCAGACAAATTCGGCCTTCTGCCAGGACCGAATCGGCAAAAAGCCGTAAACCGAAAGCCCGGCCAAAAAAAGCAAGAACATTTTTAAAATAATTTTCCAATTCCTGAAAATTCTCCGGTCAATAAAACCGGGCAGGCTTAAAGGCAGAAATAAAAGCCAGGCGGTTAAATCCGATAATTTCTTCCAATTCTTCGGCGGCTTAAAGAAAAATAATTCTTGGCCGGTTAAAATAACCGGCTGGTTCGGCAAATACCATAAAATATAAACGATAAAGACCGGCGCGAATAAGGCCAGCATCGTGTGATTGGTCAGGCCCAAACCGTAGAAAAGGGCAAACCAAAGCAAATAAGAATTTTTTTTGTTTTCTCGCCAGCCAAGCAGGATTAAAATCAAAAGCGCGGCAAAAAAAGAATTCAGGGTGTAGACTTCGGCCAAAACGCTCTGCGACCAAAATGTCGGGCTGAAAGCCAGAAGCAAAGAAGCGCAAAAGGCAACCAGCCGGCTTTTAACCAGTTTCCGGGAAACGAAATAAAGCAAAACCGCGGTCAGAGCGCCGAAGACCGCGGACATTAAATTAATCCGCCAGGCAAGCGAACCCAGGGGAATGAAGGTAAAAAGCTTGGCCAAAATCACCCAGAGCGGATAACCCGAAGGATGAGCAATGCCCAAAGTGTAGGCCGCCGACACGTATTCGCCGCTGTCTTCCATGACGATATTCGGCGCCAAAGTGAACAAATAAACCGCCATGACCAGAAAAAAAATCAAGGCGCCGGCCAGAAAATCGCGGTTTATTTCAAGAAATTTTTTCATAATTATTGCCTCAAATCTTGAGATCGCGCAAGCTTAAAACAATCAATAAAATCATGGCCAGGGAAATAAAATTGTAATAATTAACAAAGCCCCGGCGCAAAAAAAACAGCCCCAGCAAAAATAGGATTGAGGCGTGCAAAAAACCGGCTAGATCTTTTTTGCCCCGCCTTAAAACGACAAGCAGCAAACCGGCCGCCGAAAATAAAAGCCACTGATTAATCCCGGCCTGAAAAACAATCCGGCTTAAATTATTAACTGACAAAGAATGCAGGCCTTCTTTAAATTTAAGCTGATCAATGACAATATCGTAATAAAAGTCAGCCGGCTGCCAAAAAACAAAAGGCAGGACAATCAGGCCAAAAACCGCCAAAGCAATCAGCCAGGGCTTGAATTTTATTCCCCTGACGGCCAGTAAAAAGGGGACAAAGGCAAAAGCGGTCTGTTTGCTGGCTAAAAAAATTCCGAAAACCGCGAAAGCCGGCTGGCTTAAGCCGGCTAAAAAAAGATAAACAAAAAGATAAAGATAAAAAGCTAAAAACTGATCGGTCCAGCTTTGCTCCAAAACAAAAAGGCCCAGGGGCAGGTATAAAACCAAAAGCGCGCCCAGCTCGCTTATAATTTTTTGTCCGGCATGTTTATTCTTTAATAAAAAATAAACGATAAAAGCGCAGCCAAAAATGGCAAAAATATAAGAAAATCTGACGTCGCCAAAAAATAATTTGAAAACGGCGCTGATGATAATCGCCGCCGGCAGATAAGTATAATTATCATTGGCGCAATCCTGCTCGCCGTAGAAAGCCTGGCATTGGGCCGGCGAATAAACATTATAATATACTTCGGTATAAGGATTTTGGCCTTGCCAGATTGAATCCGCCCCGCCCTGCAATAGATAAAAAACATCAATGTTCGGCGCCGGCGAATAAAAAATAATCAGTAGCCGCAAAGCCAAAGCTAAAATCACCAAATAATAAAATTTAAATTTGCTTAAATGCGATAAAACGGCGGAAAAAAAATTATTGCCCAGAAGCTTAAAATCAACAAAATAAAGCAAGAATAAAAATAAGGCGGCAAATTTCAGTAAAATTATATTATTATCGCCTTGGCGCGAGACTAAATAAATGCCCCCGTCAAAAAAATAAGACAGAATAAAGCCGGCAAGATTAGCGGCCAAAAGCAATTTAACCGGGTCGGCGCCGAACTTAAATTCCAGCCAGGGCTTTTTTAAAAGCGGCAAAAGCAAAACTAACCAGCCCAAAAATAAAAGCCAAAGCTGGGCCTGGTGGAAATACAAGCCTTGATTCAAACCATAGCCCAGCAAGATTAAAATATGGGCGGCGATAAGATAAGGCAGCTTGGAGAATGGTTGCGGCTGGTCTATGGCGGTTGACATACTAGATTAATTCACGCGCGTTTTATGACTGATTTTATTTAAGCTAAACAGGCACAAAACTAAAAATAACGAAAAAATGCTTATCCATTTGCCGATAATATAAGCCAGGGGTTGGTAATAAAAAATTACCTCATGCTTGCCCGCCGGCGCTAAAATTGCCATATAAGCGTAATTGGCGCGCCAAATTTCGGCTTTTTGGCCGTCAATTTTTGCCTGCCAGCCGGGGTCGTAATTCTGGCTGAAAAATAAATAACCAATTTGGGAAAAATCGGCGGTCAAAGATATTTCTCCTGATTTTTTCTCTTTGATTGATATGGTTGAAGCCGGCACCGGCTCCCCCGCTTGATTAATTGAACCGGCATTTTTTTCCGCTAAAATTATCTGCTTGCTTGGATCAAAATTTTGATCAAATAATAAGGTTAGCGCGTTTTCCTGGCTGGCGGCGGCCAGAGTTTCAAAAACGGCAAAAATTTGAGGTAAAACCAGCTTATTTTGATAAATCTTTAAGGGCGGCAAAAAATCGCGCTTAATTTCTTTGACTAACGGCAAATTGCCGTTAGTTAATTCGCGATAAGACAATAAATATTTGACGTTTTGCAGGCCAAAAATTTTTAAAGTTTGATCGTCAAGGCCCGCGTCTTTTTCGGCCACTTTATCAATCTTAGTTTTAGCCGCCAAAACTTCACCCAATCTCTGGGCTTCTCTAAATAACATTCCCCCCTCAAGCGAGGCCCGGTCTTGGGCCGAGCTCAAGCCCCAAAATATGTTTAAATTGGGCGGAATCAATTCCCGGCCGGAAATAAAAAACGACAGGTTATTCTGCCAGCCGCCCGCCAGCCGGTAAAGAGACTGCCAGGCCTCGGGCCAGCCAAGGCTGTAAATCCGAAAATCAGCTTTGTCTTTTTTCAAAAATTCGGCGCTCTCGGCCGGGGAAAAATAAGCCTGGTAATCCAAAACTCCAAAATACTTGAAACCGACCAAAAACAAATCAGCCGCCGCGATTAAAATTAAAACCAAAGGCAATAATAAATTTAAAAGCATCTTTGATTTCAGGTTTTGGAAGCGGCGGCTTAATTTTTGCCAAAGCAGATCAAAACCGAAACCCGCCAGAACCGTCAGGCAAACCAGGGCCAAAAGCAAAAAGCGCTGGGGAAAACGGAACATGGAAAAGCCGGGAATGATTTTCCAAAAAATGATAAAAAGCGGGCTGAAATCGCCAAAAATAAACAAAAAAGAGCCGAGGGCTAAAATTGCCAGCCGCTTGACGTTGTTATCCCGGGGAAACAAGCAAAAGATCGCCAAAAGCGCCGAAACTAAAGGCAAAAGGCCGAAGTAAATATTATTCTCCCAAAATATGCCAAAAACCCTTAAATTGGCGGGAAAAGTCCCGGTAGCCGGATTGCCTAAAAAATAAGGGGAAATAAAATATCCCAGGCTGGCCGGCGCGTAAGGGTAAGCGATAATATTGGAATAATCCATGGCCTGGCCCCGGCCGGAAAAACCAGAAAAAGAAAAAGTCGGCAGGAGCTGGATGGCGGCCAGGCCGAAAAAAACCAGGCCGATTAAAATCCAGGGCAAAATAATTTTTTTGGCGATATTTTTTAAATCCGGAATTTCGGCCAATAAAATTTTCAGGCAAAAATAAACAAAACCGGAAACCAAAGAAACATAAAGAATCGGCGGAAAACCGGCAAAAAATTGAACCGTAAAAACCGCGGCCAAAGCTAAAAGCCAATTTAGCTTGTTTTTTGCCGTTGAAAAATATTTTTCAATTAAATAAAATAAAAGCGGCAGCCAGACGGCGGCATTGATCAAATTAAGATGCTTTAAGCGAAAAATAAAAAAACCGGAAAAGCTGAAAGCGACGGCGGAAAACAGCGCCCCCAGGGGGCTGATTTTTAAAACCCGGGCGTAGAGATAAATAAAAAGTCCGGCCAAAAAAAAGTTCAGAAAAAAACTCAAGTTAACCGCCCAATTAAACGGCAAGAAAACAAACAATAAATTCGGGGGATAAAAAACGCCGGCCTGGCCTTCGGCCAAAACCGGAAAACCATTGGCCAGCCGATCGGTCCATAACGGCATTTGGCCGGCTTTCAAAGACTCGGCCGCGACCTGGCGCAGGGGCAAATCAAGCTCGGTCAAATCGCTGCCCGTAAAATCGCCGGCGTAAGGAATTTTTTGGCCGGTCAAATAAGGGATAAAAAATAAAGCCGCCAGACCGAAGAGGAAGATTACGGGAATTAGGTTCTTTAAAGCGGATTTCATGGCTGTATTATAGCATTAAAAGCGCCGAATTCCAAATCAGAACTGCAAATTAATACGGCAAATTGAGATTCGTTTTTTAGAATAAAGGGAAAAATTACAAATTCAATCCCGTATTAAAAATGCGGCATTGAATTTATAATTTCCCCTATTAACATCAAAATACTATTATAACTTATAATAAAACTAAAAACAAAAACCCCGTCTCTATGAAGAAACGGGGTTTTAGGAAGCTTCCGCTATATGAAAAATTACTGAAGTCCGTTTTGATCGGCCGTGTGAACGCCCAGGCCTAAGCCGCCAACTGGTCCTTCCAGGCTGAAAATCAAACTATAGGTCGTATTGTCGCCGACATAAGTATAGCTCTGGGCCGGCAGCGGATCAACCGGAATTAAGCCCATGTAAGCGTCGGCGCAGCCCGCCGAACTAAAGCCAATCGTGCCTAAACATTTAGTCGCGCTGGCGCCTAAAACGACCGCCGCCCCTTCCGAAGGATAAGCCGATTGATCGTTGAAATAAAGCTCCAGCGCGGTCTGAATCTGCTTGACGTCGGCCACGCGC
This sequence comes from Candidatus Buchananbacteria bacterium RIFCSPLOWO2_02_FULL_46_11b, assembly GCA_001817615.1. GTDB lineage: Bacteria > Patescibacteriota > Patescibacteriia > Buchananbacterales > UBA6539 > 02-FULL-45-11b. The sequence continues at coordinate 23,026 of MHIR01000023.1, forward strand.
TTGGCATCCCGGGCTTTCAACCGCGCGGAATTCAAAGCGACGACCGCCAGGGTGGACAATAAGCCGATAATGGCGATTACCACCAATAGTTCAATTAAGGTAAAACCTTTCTTTCTCATGTTTTCACCTCCTTTCTTTACATCGCGAATTACGCCAATCCGCCCTCTGACTTCGCTTGAGGCGGCGCTAATCGCGCGAATAATATTCGCGCCTTATCAGCGGGCCGCGAAAGCGGCCAGAAGCGTTATTGGCGAGAAAATCAAATTATTTTAAGCGATTAACACTTAAAAGCATTATACCACAAAATCAAATAAAGAGAAATAAGCTTATTGGCCGCGGAATTTCCAGGCAAATCCTTATCAGCTGATAAAGGCCGGCCAGCGGCCGGCTATTTACGCGCTCCCCTACATGCCCAAAGCCAAACTGTACATCGGCAAAATTACCGCGGCAAACAAGACGCCAACCGCCACCCCCATGACCGCGATGACCAAAGGTTCAATCAAAGTCACCAGATTTTGGACCATATTATTCACTTCCCGGTCGTAAAAACCCGACAATTTTTCCAGAATATCTTCCAGCCGGCCGGTTTTTTCTCCCAAATTCAGCATCTGGGAAACCATGACCGGCATCTCTTTGCTTTGCAAAAAAACAGTGGCAATAGAATTGCCCGCTTCCACTTCCGCCGCGGTTTTTAAAATCAAATCCCGAAACACCATATTGCCGACCACGTCGGCGGCGATATTCAAGCTTTTAGTTAAAGCGATCTGGCCGGCGATTAAAGTATGGAGACTGCGGGTAAAGCGCACTAAAATTATTTTTTGCGCCAAGGCGCCGAAAATCGGCGCTTTTAATTTGAAATTATCCCATTGCCGCCGGCCTGGCCCGGTTTTAATCAGCAGCCGAAAACCAATCCCCAGGCCGATTAAAGCCAAAAGCGCCAGCCACCAAAAATTGGCTAAAAATTCGCTGACCGCTATTAAAATTTTAGTGGCCAGGGGCAATTGAACGCCGCTTTCTTTAAGCGCGCCGGTCAGCTGGGGCACGACCGAAATCATCATAAACGCGCCGACCAGGCCAAGGCCGGCAATGATAAAGCCCGGATAAATCATGGCGCCGCGGATGCGGGAAATCAAATCATAGTCTTTTTCCATTTGATCGGCCAAATATCCCAAGACTTCTTCCAATTTTCCCGAAGTTTCGCCGGAACGGATGATATTGATGAAAAAATCGGAAAAAACGCCCACGTGGCGGCCTAAAGCGGCCGAAAGCTTGGCGCCGCCGTCAACATCATCGGCTACTTCCGAAATGATTGATTTTAAAGTCGTTGATTCGGTTTGATTGGTTAAAATCCGCAAACCCTGGACTAAAGGAACGTTGGCCGAAACAATGACGGATAATTGCCGGCAGAAAAAAACCAGGTCTCTGGTCTTGACTCGGTTCAAAAAGTCCAAAGAACTCTCAAGAAAACTGATTTTTTCTTCCTTTAAAGAAAGGATGGTCAGGCCCTGATCCGAAAGCGTCTCGCCGGCCACTTCAAGCGAAGCGGCCTGAATCATGGCCTCAACAATCTGGTTATTTTTATCCGCGACTTTGTAGCGAAAGTAAGGCATAGGAAAGAAACAAGAGACAAGAGATAAGAGACAAAGGATTCTCTTTTTCACTTAAGTAAGAGCGCAACCTAGAAAACTTGCCGCTTGTCGCTAAAGTTAAATCAAGTATTGCTTAATCTTCTTGACCACCTCTGACGGCATAAAATGGGCTTTGATCAGATAATCATTGGCGCCCAAATCCAGGCCTTTTTTAACCTCGTCTTTTTGGCTTAAATTAGTCAAAAGAATCACCGGAATATTTTTTAATTCCTTGTCCGCTTTCATGGCTTTAAGAATTTCAAAGCCGTCTTTGCGCGGCAGGATAATATCCAGTAAAATCAAATCCGGCTTTTTTTCCTTGATCATTTTCAGGCCCTTTTCCCCGTCGCCGGCCAAACTAATTTCATAGCCTTCCAATTTCAGCTTGGTGGCGTAAAGTTCGGCCAAGAATTCATCATCTTCCACGAGTAAAATTGATTTTTTATCCGCCATAGATTTGCAAATCAAGCGCTTTAATAATTTTTAATCAGGAATCAGGAATTATGAATACTTCGTGAAACATTCCTAATTCCTAATTCCTAACCGCTAAAGCTGGGCGACCCGCAAGATTTCGTCAACTGTGGTTAGTCCCTGCAGGGCTTTCAAAAGGCAGTCCTGGGTCAAGCTGATGAATTGATCTTTTTCCAAAACTTTTTTAATGGCCGCCGTGTTGCCGCCGGCATTGATAATTTCCCGAATTTCCGGGGTGACATTGATGATTTCGGCCACCGCCACCCGGCCCTGATAGCCCAAATTGCCGCAATGGGCGCAGCCCTCGCCTTTGTAAAAAACCGGTTTTTCAAAATTAATCCCGGCCAGATATTTCGGCGGGATTGAGGCCGCCATTTCTTTGACTCTTTTTAACATCGGCGCCGAAATCGCGGTTTCTTTTTTGCAGTCCGGACAAATTTTTCGCGCCAGCCGCTGGGCAATGACCATATTGATGACGGAAGAAAGCAAAAACGGTTCCGCCCCCAAGTCCACTAAGCGCGGCACGGCGCCGAGGGCGTCGTTGGTGTGCAGGGTGGAAAGAATCATGTGGCCGGACAAGCCGGCGTGAATCACCATTTCCGTGGTTTCCCGGTCGCGGATTTCGCCCAGCATGACGATGTTGGGATCCTGGCGCAAAATCGCCCGAAAGCCGGAAGCGAAATCGTAGCCGATATCCTGATTGATCTGCGACTGATTGACGCCGTCAATATAATATTCAATCGGGTCTTCCAGAGTAATAATATTCACGCCTTCGCGGTTAAGCATGGTCAAGATCGTATACAAAGTCGTGGTTTTGCCCGATCCCGTCGGCCCGGTCAGTAAAATCATGCCGTGCGGCCTGGTAATTGATTGCTTGATTAGTTCAATATAAACCGGATTAAAGCCCAGCTGCTCCAGCTGGGGCACTTGGGCGGTCGTATCCAAAATTCTCAATACCGTTTTTTCCCCTTCAAACAGCGGCAAGGTTGAGACGCGAAAATCAACCTGCCGGCCTTCAAAAGTAATCCGAATCCGGCCGTCTTGCGGCTTTCGGGTTTCGTCTAATTTTAAATTCGCTAAAACCTTGATCCGGGCGGTAATCGCGGCATGGATATATTTGGGCAAAACCAAAGAAGTGCGCATAATGCCGTCAACCCGGTAGCGGATCTGGGTATCTTTTATGGTGGGTTCAATATGAATATCCGAGGCCCGGCCTTCAATCGCGTTTTTCATGATGACTAAAACGATTTTGGAAACCGGCGCGCTTTTAACCACTTCCTCCATCTGCCGGCTTTCCAGAGTTTGGCCTTCAACCGCCCCGGGCTGCTCTTCAAAACCCGCCAAGGCCTGCTCCACTTCCTCGCCCATGACCTGGTATTGGCGCAAAATCGTTTTAAACCCGCTGGGCGCAATCAAAAAATATTTTACCTCCCAGCCGGCTTTTTGGGCTAAAAATTCTATGGCTTCCAGCGCCTTGAAATTCTGGGGATCAACCAGGCCGATGCTAATCTCATGGCCGTTTTTTTCAAAGGGAATCATCAGGTAATTTTCCGCGACTGGCCGGGGAATCAAGTCTAAAACGGCCCGGGGAACCAGCCGGCCTTTTAAATCGGCAACCGGCATTTTTAAAAGTTTGCCTTTGATTGCCGTTAAACGATCTTCGGAAATCAAGCCCTGGCTGACAAGCCAATCCTCAATCGGCCCTTTGGCCGCCGCGGCGTCTTTGGCAATCGCCGCGGCCTTTTCTTTGGTTAAGGCGCCGTCGGCCACTAAGGCATTGATGAGTTTATTTTGATTTTTATTCATGGAAAAATCTTAACCCCGTTAGAAATTTATTTCTAACGGGGTAAATCTCTTGAATTACGGGGTTAAACCGGGGAAAAAAGAAACCGGTATAAACGGATTGCTCCGGCCGAGATTGCCCGGCGCCACCGGCAAATTCGGCGGCTGGCGCAATTTATCATAAGGATATTTCTTGGCAAAATCCAGATTAAATTCCGTTTTAATTTCGGGAATGTTTAAAACATTGACCGGCAAAGGACCGATCACCGCCGCCCATTTGGCGGCCAAAAAACTGCCGTAAAACAAATAGCCAATCGCTAAAAAAATCACGGTTAAAACGGCAGTTAAAATAATTTTTTTCGGGCCACTGATTTTTTTTAAGACCAGCATATTTTATTCAGGCAAGTAATAAGTAAGCAACGTCAGGCTGTATTTGGACGATTGCGGCGTAAAATAAACCGCTTCCACGTCAAAGAGCCGCAAATTCTGCTCCAAAGACGACAAAAATGACTTTAAATTTTCATAGCCGGTCGTCTTGCCGCCCATTAAATTTACGCTAATTGATAATTTTTTGACGGCGCTTGAGGCCGGCTTTTTCTGTTCGGCCGCGGCCGCGGCCGCATCGGGCAACTCGCTGATAGTCAGGCCGGACAATAAAAAATTATTTTCCTCGGCCAAGCCCTGCAGTTGCGCAAACAGGCCGGAAAAATCCTTGCCGGCCGGCAATAAAATCTTTAATTTATTAATTTCCTGCTTATTGATTTTTTTATAGCCGGCGATTAAATCTTTGAGCGTCTTTTCGTAATCCGCCCGCTTGGCCTCTTCTTTAAGCAAGGCTTCATAAACCCGCGAGCTGTTGGCTCTCACTTCCTGATATTTGGGCCATAAGAAAAAATAGCCGCCGCTGGCCAAAATAACCGCGATTAAAACGGCCGTTATTGTCAAATAAAACCGGCTGAACAAGACTTTAAGGTCAATTTTTTCTTTTGTTGGCTGGCTCAAGGGTTTAGCCATAAAATTATTATTGCCGTTAGCTTTTATTCCGTGCTATTTAAAACAATTAATCAACGGCCTTATTTTAGAAAAACATCGGGCGCAAATTCCAAATTAATGTTGAATTTTACGCCTTTGTAAACGCCTTTTTGGGCGTCAATATCGGCGGACGCCGAATCAATCCTGACGGTTTGAATGAAGTCTTTGGCTTGCTCAAAGGCTAAAAACTGCTTGGCTAAAGATTTATAGTCCTTGCCCACCGCGGAAATGACTAATTTGTCTTTGCCGGCCATGGAAAAATTCATATAATAAACCTCGTCAATGGTGTATTTCTCCAAAAGACGGAAAAAATCAGTCCAATAGACATGCTTGGCCAATAAATCTTTAATCAGATTCAAGCGCTTCTGCAAATCCAAAGCTTCCTCTTTTTCTTTTTCCAAGCCGGCAATTTCCCGATCCAAAGAAGCGACTTGCTCTTTGGCCCGGCTGATATCGCCCTGAACGGTATTTTGATAAATGACAATGCCGAAATAAACGCCGGCGACTAAAATAATGGCCGTCAGGCCGGCCAAGCCGCTGATGATAAATTTCCGCCCCAAACCCAAATCTCTCGTCCCGCCGAAAGCCTGGGCCAGCAAATTAACGCCAAAAACCGCTGGCCGGTCTTTTTTGCCTTTTTCCCCGTTTCTCCCGTTTTTAACCGGTTTAACCGGCAACGGGGCTTTTTTTTCAACGGCCGGCGGTCTGAAAGCGGGCGCCGCCGAAGCCGGCTTTTTCTCTTCTAAAAGCGATTTCAAGGCGTCTTCCAATTTTTCGCGGCCCTGATTATTCGGCGCGGCTAAAACCGGCGCGGCCGGCGGCTGGCCGCTGGCGCCAAAATTCCGGGCTTGATTGCCGTTGGCCGCCAGCGCTGGCTTGGGCGGCCAGGGAGACCGGCTGGGAGGCAAATTGGGTTTTGCCAGGGGCTTGGATTCCGGCTTGGGCCAGGGCGATTTTTTATCTGCCCCGAAGGCTGCGGGAGGTTTTTTATTTTGCCGGCCAAAAAACCGGCGGAAAAAAGAAGGTTTTTTCTCCTTTGGCGGCTGGGACATTTCAATTTTTACGACCCGGGGAATCTTATGGACCGCGGCCATTTCCTTTTCCTCTTTGGCTCTTAATTCGCCGGGCAATAAATTTATTTCGGCCATAGTTAGCTGTTAGCTGTTAGCTGTTAGCTGTTAGCTGTTAGCTGTTAGCGAATTTTGTCAGAATGTTTATTTATTTGCAAATTTATTTATTTTTAAAAAGGCTCAAATTTCTTCCACTATAAGCTATAAGCTACTCAATGTCTCTCATGGCCAAGCCGATGGCCACGGCAAAGCGCGGGCCGACTTCGTCCAAAACCGGCTTCAATTCTTCGGGGTAAATCACTCTGGCCCAGGGATCGCCCAAAAATACCCGCACGCCCAAAAGGCCGGACAAATACTCGGGTAAATTCAAAAGCTGGGACGAACCGCCGGTCAGAATAATTTTTTCAATGCTTTTTTGGTCCTGATTTTTGTAAAAATCGCTGTATTTCAATTCATCAACAATCGGCGCCAAAGCCTGTTCAATCGTCTTAAACACTCCTCCCGGCCCGCCTTGGCCCTGGCTTAAGCCGACGTCGTATTTTAATTGTTCGGCTTTGGACAAGCTGACGTTCAGGCTTTTGGCAATCGCTTTCGTGATCGTCAGGCCGCCGACGTCAAGACTGCGGCTTAAAATCGGAATGCCGTTTACCACCACGGACAAATTAGAAACCACCGAACCGATATCCACGATAACCGCGGGCGAGCGGTCGTTGCCCACCAGCGAACGGATTAGGGCAAACGGCTCGGTGTCCAGGCTTAATAATTCCAGCCCGGCGGCCTTAAAAATCGCCATGTAGCGCTTGACTAAGTCTTTAGCCGCGGCCGTCAATAAGATTTTTGAATGTTTTTTGCCGCTGCCGGATTCAATTTTTTGAAATTCTTTTCTGCCTAATTCATTGGTTTCGGCGCCGGCTTGGCTTTGGGTAAAAACGGATTTTTCTTCCGCTTGAAACTCCGGGCCGTCTTCCAAAAGCTTCCAGTCCAAAATCATTTCTTCCACGGGCAAAGGCACGATTTTTTTTGCTTCCCAGACCACGGCCGAGGGCAGATCTTTTTTAGGCATGGGCGGCAGGTTTAAAATTGAACTGAAAACCGAATAGGCGGGCAAAGAAGTAACCGCCTTATTGGCCGTGGTTTTGGCCTGGCGGCAGACATCTTTAATCAGCTTAGCGGCGGCTTCTTGATTTTCTTGCTTATTAATATCAGCCGTCTCGGCCAATTGATCCAAATCGCGGTCATAATAGCCGTAAGTCGCCAGTTTCGGCCGGCCCCCTTCGTTTTTCAATTCCACCACTTTGACGCTGTGGGAATCAAAATCCACGCCGAGATAGCTTTTTGTTTTTGAAAATAATGCCATATAAAGAGTAATTTTGCGGGATTAACAACAGGCCTAAATTCCAAATTCAAAATTCCAAATCCCAAATAAATCAAAAATTCAAATATTAAAATCCAAAACCTTATTTTTCTTCTTTTTTGCTTTTTTTAAACATTAATTAAGCACCAAATCACAAATCTCAAATTCCAAACCCGCCTGCCTCGCCATTAACTTGGATTATTTAATAAACTTTTTAATCCGGTTTTAATGGGTTTATCTATAAAAAATGTAAACGGCATGGCGGGCAGGCAAATTACAAGCACCAAATTACAAATTCAAAACGCGAAACTAAGTGTTTGGTCCGCCAGCTGGCGGATTGAATATTGTAATTTGTTTGGAATTTGGTGCTTGGAATTTGTAATTTCCGCCGTAAGCGGGTTTGGAATTTGTAATTTGGTGCTTGTAATTTTTTCTTTATTGATTGTACTAGATTATTTATTTTACTAAAACACCATTAACCACTCAAACCCGCTTAAATCCCTTGCCTGTATTATACCACACCCCGCCCCAAACCGCCAAATACCCCTATGGGGCCAGACTGCCCGAACGCCAAATCGGCAAAGCTTTGGCAAAATCCGAAAGTCCGGGCGGGGTATTGGCCAAAAGCCGGCCGTCGTAAATCACCACTTCCGAACCCTGAATCGGGGTTTCATTGGGATTGAAATAAGTCCGGTCAAAATAGAACTTTTTTGCCATCATTAAGCCAAAAACCGTCAAGCGGCTGGAACAATCTTCCGGGCCGCAGCCGGGGCCGCCCGGGCCGGCCAAAAGATCGGGCTGGCAGCAGGTGTAAATTTGGCCGCAGCCGAAAACTTCGTTTCTTTGGCTTTCCGTGTCCTTCTGGCACGCCGGCCGGTTCTGCGGGTTTCCCTCCTGGTCCGCCCTGTTGCCCAAAACAATGAAATTGCCGGCCAATTGACTGACGGCCGGCGCGATCTTTAAATCGCCCCGCACAATCCAGGCCACGGACGCTAAATTCTTAAAAGAAGGTTTTCCGCCAAAAATAGAATCGCCGTAAGTGATATCGCCGGTCAGGCCCAAATTGCCGTTAACGATAATGGTGCCGGCGCCGCTTTCATAATTCAAGCCGTTATTAAAAGCCAGGGGCCGGTCAATGATTAAATAATCGCCGCCATAATAATAAATCTTGTTTCCCAAAGCGCCATTTTGTTTTTCCAGCGCCGCCTGGAGAGAAACCGTATCCTCAAATTTTTCCACCATCGTGCCGTAGCGGTTGACGCAAGACGTTTTGCCGTTAAAATCGCAAATCAGGCCGTTAATATCCAGCCGGCCCAAAACATTGGAATAAAGGGTTTCGGCCGCGGGAAAATTGACGGCAATGCCCGCTTCTTCCCAATTTTGCCCTTGAGCCGAGCAAAAATTGAAAATCGCGTCTTTTTCGGCGCTGCCGGCCAAAATCCGATAAGTCGCGTTGCAGATCGCCGCCGGCGCCGGCAGAGCGCCTTGAAGATACGAACGGGCGTAAATATCGCTGTATTTCGTCTGCAGCCAGGGGCCGAGATTGGCGATTTCCGGATCAAAACGCAGCCAGCCAAGATAGTCATTCCAGGCCCAGCCCTTGAGTGTCAGGCGGGTTTCTTTATTGGCATCCTTGCCAAAAGAACTATTGCCTAAGCGCACCTGGTAATCAGACGCGCCGCAAACATCGTCATTCAGGCAATTTAAGGAAATCCAGCCGTCGTCGCCC
>MHIR01000023.1:32130-32303 GCA_001817615.1 Candidatus Buchananbacteria bacterium RIFCSPLOWO2_02_FULL_46_11b
TCCGTATCCGAGTCGTTTGTATCTAAAGTCGTTTCCAAATTGCCATAAGGCGCCAAACAAGCGCCACCCTCGCAAGTTTCATTGCAAGTTAAGCCAAAACAGATCCAGCCGGCGTTATCCGACCAGGCCCAACCTTCTATTGTGTCATTCGCTGTGGCCACCGCCTGATAATC
>MHIR01000023.1:32317-35673 GCA_001817615.1 Candidatus Buchananbacteria bacterium RIFCSPLOWO2_02_FULL_46_11b
CCAAATAGTTCGGGGCGCAAGTCTGATTATTTAAAGAGATCCGGGCGATGTGTCGGTCCAGGCCCAGCCTAATAATTTCTGGCCACAATCGGCTGAGCAGCGCTCACTGCCGCTTTCGCCGTCATCGCATTTTTCATACTGGTCTTTGCTGTTGGGCGACTGAATAACGCCATCGCCGCAAAACGGCGGCGGCGGTTTGGGCGGGGCCGCGGGCGCTTCCTGGGCTTTGACTAAAATTAAAAAACCGAAGCTGAAAAAGACGGCTGGGACAATTCCGAAAATGGCTAATTTTATCAATTTTGATTTGACTATCTTAAACATATGGCGCAAGAACAAGAAAACAAATAAACAAAAGAACAGTCAATTTTTCAAGTTTTTTCTGATATTTTTGACTCCATCTAAAACCCGGCCGTGATTTTCTTTTAAATTTTTAGGCTTTTAATTTTCTTATCGGCTAATTTCGCTTCCCAGACTCGTCTTTAATCTCACGAATTTCTTATCGGTTAAGCTCTTTTTTTCAGACTCGTCATTAGTTCCCCTCCTTTCCCCTCCTTAAAAAGGAGGGGGTTGGGGGTGGTTAAGGAGGGGACAGGGGTAGTTGACGAGCAGCGAATAATTAAGGCAAAACTGATTTTATTTCCCTATTACTCATTTTATAGAGAGGACATCTATTTTAATTTATTTTTTCAATTTAACCAAATCGTCAGTAATTTATTTTTTAATTTTAAACACTAAATTTTATTATCGGCCGATTCTATTTTCCAGCCTCGTCATTAGTTCCCCTCCTTTTAAAGGAGGGGAAAGGGGTGGTTATAATTCAAGGTTCAGCTATGGCAGGTTAAGGTAAAACCGCTTTTATTTTTTCTATCACGGCGTCTAAATTTTCATAAACTTCATAATTGGAAAAACGAAGAAATTTTATGCCAAGCGATTCAATGTATTTTTGCCTTTCGCAGTCATATATTCGCGCCATTTGGTCTGAATGAGTCTGGCCGTCAATTTCTACCGCCAATTTCAGTTTCGGGCAGTAAAAATCAATCACATATTTGCCCGCGCCGTATTGCCTTCTGAATTTATAGCCCTTAAGTTGTTTTTTCTTCATGATTGACCAGACAAGCGCTTCCACCGGGACATAATTGCCGCTTCTTAATTTTTGGCGTATTCTTTTCCCTTCTTTTCGGTTGAAAATCTTCACCCCTCCTGTCCTCCCCTCAAAGAGGGGAGGAACTATTTCTATAAGCGTCATACTTTTGAGTTAAATTCTAAAGCTGGCGCTATGTTGATTGTATCTATAAGCTTTGTCCCCTACCTCCCCAAAAGCACCTTGCCGCTGGCTAATAAAACTCCGACGGCCTGGCCGTCTTTGGTTGAAACCAGCCGGTTTTTAATTATCGTCTGGCTTTGATCAAACTCAAGCTGGCCTAAAAGCCCGGTTAAAACATGGGTTTTTGCCATTTCTTCCTTGCTTTCCTTGGTCTGGCCGCCGACATACGCCGGATTGGCGCTATGAATGCCGATGAATTTATCCCCGGCCCGGTATTTCCTGGCTTTGCCGGTTTTCAAATTGATGCCGATCAAATCGCCAGGTTTGGTGGTTTCTTCCCTTTCAAACCATTCAGCGTAGTCGGCCGCGTGGCCGTTCAAAGTGCCATTAATGGTGACATTAGCATTGAAAGTCAGACTTTGATTTCCCGGATTCAAGTCAAACACGCCGTAAATCAAAGATTTTGCCGGCTCTTCCGGGGATGCGAGCGATCCTCTGGATTGGTTATCTATGATCAGAAGATTAGAAGCCGTCGTCTGATAGTAGCCTGCTTTGTTGCCAAGAAACACATTGCTTTCCCCTTCGGTATTGTTATATCCCGCGCTGGCGCCGATTATCGTATTATTCTCGCGGTTGCGGCTGCTGTATGTTGACAGCGGCGGCGTTTGATAGCAAGTAGTATCAAAACAAGGTGGCACTCGTTGATTATTCCAACTATAATACCAGCCCGCGCCGTCGGCTTGATAACCCAATACCGTGTTATTGCCGCCACTAACGTTATAACGATAAGTGCTAAGGCCGATAGTGGTATTACTGTTGCCGGTAGTATTTTCATAAGAAGCGGCCGTGCCGATAGCGATATTGCTGCCACCAGCCGTGTTATTATAAAGAGCGGCACCGCCTAAAGCGACATTTCCTTCTTCGCCGCTGCCCACGGCGATGTTATTGCCGCCGCTGGTATTACTAAAAAGGGCGCTGGCGCCGAGGGCGACATTGCGGGAGCCGCTGGTGATTCTTTTAAGAGCGCTGGCGCCGAGGGCGACATTACCCCAGCCCGAATAGCCGGCATTACCCTCGCCTAAGCCGGCGTAATTGCCGATGTAAGTATTCTGCGTTCCATTATTGCATGGCTCCGTACCGCTGAGGCCACAGGTAGGCGGTCTGGTTTGGTTATTCAACCCGGCATTCCAGCCAACACCCGTGTTCTGCGACCCGCCGCTATTATTAAACGAGTTTTTGCCTAAAAAAGTATTAAAATTCGCATCGTCAAAATTGATCAGGCCGGCAACTTGCAAAAGATTATTCGGCGCCGTCGTGCCGATGCCGACTCGGCCGGCATTATCTATAGTCAAAGCCTCATTCCAATTCGCGCTGCCGTCTTTTTTTGTCCAAAACGACAATTTACCTCCCCGATAGTTCGCCGTTGTCCCTTGGGTCGCGCCTCTGATCATGCCAATGCGCGTATTGCCGGCCGCGGTATTGCCCTTGGCGCTAAAGAAAATGTCCGCCTGAATATTATCGGCGGCCGAATCAGTCATCCAGCCGGTAATTTCCAAAGCAGTCCGGCCGGCGCTGATTCCTCCGTCTTTAGCAAGGGCGGAAACATTTAAAACTGTTCCGGCGCTATTAGGGTCCGCGTTATAAGTACCCAGGCTGACCTGGCCGTTTTCCTTTACCCGAAGCAAGGTATTGCCGCCGCCATCGCGGACATTGATCGGCGCCCAGGGATTTGTGGCCGGCAATTGTATTACCAACCCTTCTTCCGTGGCCGCCGGGTTAATCTGCAAGGCCGCCCCCGGCGCCGTCGTGCCGATGCCGACATTGCCCTCAACCAGCAAGCCATTGGCCGGCGCCGCGGCAGTTCCCGAGTAAGCCGCGCCAATCACCGCCCCGCCCTCAACGTCTAATTTATTTTGAGGGGTAATCGTCCCGACGCCGATACTAGCGCCGTTGTCAAAAATTTGCGAATTGCCGATCTGCGCGCCGTCGGGCGTGAACTTGGCCACGTAATTCAAAGTGCCGGCGCCGGTAATGTTGCCGAGGCCGGCGCCCAAGTCTCCCAAACTCTTCCAGCTGGCCAAGCCGGTAGCGT
>MHIR01000023.1:35704-41929 GCA_001817615.1 Candidatus Buchananbacteria bacterium RIFCSPLOWO2_02_FULL_46_11b
TGCCGACATTGCCGGCGCCGGTAATCGCCATTCTGTTGTCGCCCCGCCAAAAACGCAGATCGCCGCTGCTTTCTTCCTGATAAATCCCCCACCAGCCGTTAACGCCGCTTTGGATGTCAATTTCCGCGTTGCTGCCAGCCGCGGTTTTTATATGCAAATTTTTGTTTGGATCAGTTAGGCCGATGCCAACGTTGCCGGTATGATATATTTCGCCGATTAATGTCGGGTCAGTATCGCCCACTCCCCGCCAATCGTCATCCTGGCCGCCGCCGGATATGTCTCCCAAATTCTTCCAGCTGGCCAGGCCGGCGGCGTCGGAAGTCAAAATTTTATCAGCGCCCGGACTGCCGCCGGTGATTTTTATCTGGCCGGCAATATTTAATTTCGTTAACAAATCTAATGGATCAGGCACAGCGCCGATGCCGACATTTACGCCGTTGTTATACAAATTGCTGGTTGCCAGCCAATTGGCGCCGTCATGTCTTAAAGTCTGGCCTAAAGTTCCCGCCGGCAGGCCGGCGCCGATTCCGCCGCCGCCCACGCAATCCACCCAGACGCCATTTTCATAACATCTGAATTTATTGGCGGTAGAATCGTAATAAATTACGCCATTGGCGGCGGCGGGCACGGCTGACGGCCTGATCCGCAAAGCGCCGGCAATATCCAGTTTTTGCCCCGGATCAGTCGCGCCGATGCCGACTCGGCCTTCGTTGGAGATCGCCACTCTATTGCCGCCTTGCCAAAATCTCAAATCCCCGGCCTCGTTGTGTAAAGTTGTAGCCGCGTCGTCATCCCGCTGCTGATAAATCCCCCAATGACTGCCGGCCGCGGAGTCGCTTTGAATGTCAATTTCCGCGTTATCGCCAAAATCCCTGTAAACATGAAGATCCGCGTTTGGGCTGATTAAGCCGATGCCGACTTTTACCGCGCCTTCGCCCAGGCCGCCTAAAACCATGGCGTTGCTGGCGCCAACTCTTGCGTTATAACCAATGGCGGTGGCGTTGGTTAAATCGCTCATGGCTGTTTCGACGGTAAAATCATCGCTAAAAACATCGGCGTTGCCGCCAATAAAAGTGTTAAACGATCCGCTGATATTAAAAACGCCGGCAAGATAACCGACCGCCGTATTTAAATTGCCGGCCCTGTTGGAATAAAGAGCGCTGTAGCCATCAGCCGTGTTGGCATAACCAGTGGTATTTGAGGCGAGAGAATCAGCGCCGCTGGAAGTGTTGCTGTGGCCCGTGGCGTTGAGAGAAAGAGTGCCTTCGCCAATGGCCGTATTGGCGCTGCCGGAAGTATTGGCCGGGAGAGTGCGGTAACCGATGCCGGTATTTTTAATGCCGGTCATCGTCAAATTGCCGGCATCAATGCCAAGAAAAATATTTTGCCGGCCAAAAGTATGAAGCAAGGTATTGCCGCCGGAATAAATAACGCCGGCCGAAGCCGTGGTCGGCGGCAGCCGGAAATTGCCGGCGATTTCCAACTGCTGATTCGGGCCGTTGGTGCCGATGCCGACTTTGCCATCTGGCAGAATTGTCAGCCGGTTGTCGCCCCCGCCCCAAATATTTAAACTGCCGTTTGTCTGTTCATTGTATATTCCCCAATGATCATCCGGCTGTTCGCCGTATTGCAGCTGCCACTCCGGATTTTGAACAATATCGGTAACTCTGGCTTGAGTCGGATTATCGCTCTCGTCATTAATCTCCAGCTTCACGGCCGGAACATCTGTCCCGAGGCCCAAATACCAGCCCGGATCGGCGGCATACAGGTTAGAACCATCCAAAGTCCAATAATCGCCGCTTTCTCGGCCGATGATATTGCCCCAGTTGGAAATACAATAAGGCGAAGCGCCGGTTTCCGGATCCGCCAGGCGCAAGCAAAAAGCATCGGCGTAAACCGCCCGGCTGATATTAATAGCCGCGTCTTGAATCGGCAAATTAAAATCCCGGTTAAAAATCAAGCCATTGACATTATCGCCGGGCGGCTGGGCGGTCGGCCCGGACCAAGGCACGGTCTGGGCCAAAACCGCGCCAAAAACCATAAAAAAAGCGAGGGAAACAACCGCCGCTAAAATAGCTGAATTTATTAATTTTTTCGGCTTCAATTGATTTTTCATATGAAGTGGGTTTATTTATTTGCTTATTTTTATTAAAAAATATGTTTAAAAAAGCAAGAAAACAAAGAAGCAATCTATTTTTAATTTTACTTTCTTGTTTTTTTGCTTTCCTGCTTCAATGAACGCCAGCCAAAAACTCATTAACTGCGCACCTGTCATTTCATTTGACTAAGTCTCTTATTTATTATATAATTTATAATATAAAAATACAACAACCCCTGTGTATATTTTAACACAAAAAGAGTTTTTGAGCAACAATGGCTAAAATGAAAAAATCAAGCAATTTTATATAATTTCGCGCCTCAAACTAACTAACTATTAATCTAAAACTATGCGAAATCTCTTATGGTTACCGGTAATCGCCGTCGTCGCGATCCTCGGCTGGCTGATTTTCTTGTTTAATCGGCTAATTTTACTAAAAAATCGCACCCAAGAAGCCTTTTCGGACATTGACGTCCAGCTCAAGCGCCGCCATGATTTAATCCCCAATTTGATTGAAACCGTCAAGGGTTATGCCACTCACGAGCGCGAGCTTTTTGAAAAAGTCACCCAGGCCCGGGCCGCGGCCATCAATGCTCAAGGCGCGGCGGAAAAAGGCAAAACCGAGAATATGCTGACTGACGCCTTAAAATCGGTTTTTGCCGTGGCGGAAAATTACCCGGATTTAAAGGCCTCGCAGAATTTTCTGCAGCTGCAGGACGAACTGGCCGACACGGAAAACAAAATCCAGGCTTCCCGCCGCTTTTATAACGGCAATGTCCGCGATTTCAACACGGCCATTGAAGTCTTCCCCAGCAATTTAGTCGCCAACGCCTTGGGCTTCAAGAAGTTTGAATTCTTCCAGGCCGAGGGCGGCGAGCGGGAGAACGTGGCGGTGAAATTTTAGGTTGTCCCAGAGGATACTAGGGTGTAGGGGGTAGGGAGTAGGGTGTAGGGAAAATCAACATAGCGCGATTTTACTATTAAGCAAGCTGATAGTTTTTAACTGTTAGCTTTTAAGGAGAACGCTATGTTTGTTGAATCTTACAAAAACCTGATTGTTTGGCAAAAAGCCGTTGATTTGGTGATAAAAATCTACAAATTAACTGACGATTTTCCTAAGCCGGAAATTTACGGAATCGTATCCCAAATCAGAAGATCGGCAATCTCAATTCCTTCAAATATCGCCGAAGGTAGAAGGCGCGCCACAAGCAAAGATTTCCATCATTTTCTGACTATCGCTATCGCTTCCGGAGCGGAACTTGAAACCCAGATAATAATCTCCAAAAAATTAAATTTTGGCAAAGAAAATAAATATTTATAAATTGAGAATTTAATGGATGAAATAATGAAAATGCTCAATAAATTGATTAACACGATAAAACAAAAATACTAATTTCCCCATCCCTACTCCCTACTCCCTACTCCCTACTCCCTACAAAACTATGTACAACCAAATCGACTCAAACAAGCGCAAAACGATAATCCTTGTTGTCATCTTTACTCTCGTCATCCTGCTTGTCGGCTGGACTTTCGGCCAACTGACCGAGGCCGGCTATTCGGGTTTGGCTTTGGCCGCGATGATTTCTATTGTCATGGCCTTGTTCAGCTACTTTGGCGGCGACAAAGTGGCTTTGCTGACCGCCGGCGCCAAAGGGCCGATAACGGAAGAAGAAAACAAGTACGTCTATCATCTGGTGGAAAATCTCTGTCTGACCGGCGGCCTGCCTATGCCCAAAATTTATCTGATAAACGATCCGGCCATCAACGCCTTTGCCTGCGGCCGAAACCCCAAACACGCTTCCATCGCTTTAACGGCTGGAGCCATTGAGAAGTTGAAAAACGAAGAGCTGGAAGGCGTCATCGCCCACGAGCTCTCCCATATTAAAAACTACGACATTTTATTAATGACGGTGGTGATTGTTCTGATTGGCATCATTGCCTTGCTTTCCGACTGGTTTTTAAGATTCCGGCTCTTTGGCGGCAAAAGCGACAATAACAAAGGCGGCGGCCAGCTTCAGTTGATTTTACTTGTCGCCGGCATTGTTCTTCTGATTATTTCTCCTTTGATCGGCGAATTGATCAAACTGGCGATTTCGCGCAAGCGGGAATTTTTGGCCGACGCGGCCGGCTCGCTTCTAACCCGCTACCCCGAGGGCTTGGCTTTGGCTTTGGAAAAAATCGGACAAGAAAACCGGCCGCTTAACCGCGCCAATAACGCCACGGCGCATTTGTATATCGCCAATCCGTTCGGCGGCGGCCGGCATTTATTGTCAAAGCTTTTCGCCACCCATCCGCCGGTTGAGGAACGGATCGCGGCGCTGCGGAAAATGGCGTGATCATTAAAACAAGAGAACATGAAAACAAAAGAACAAAATTAAAATAATGTAGAGACGCAAGATTTTGCGTCTCTACCAAGAAATTTGTTCTTTTGTTTTTTTGTTCAATCTTCATCTAGCGGCGCTGCTTCTGCTAACTTTATCAATCACTCCATCATGAACTCTCTATTAAACAAATTCACCGCCCACTCCCGAAACGTCCTGAAAAACGCGTTTGGTTTTGCCGCGGCTTGCGGCCATCGGGTTTTGACGCCCGAACATATTTTATACGGCCTAAGCCTGGAAAAAGGCAGCCTGGCCGAACAGATTTTAAGCCGGATAAAAATCAGCGGCCCGGAAATAAAAAAAATTATGGCCGAGAATCCGCCGGCCCGGCAAACGATTGCCCAGATCGGCCTGACCGCGGACGTAAAAAAAATACTGCAAAAAGCTTTTTTAATCGCCAGCTCAAACCAGCACCAATATGTCGGCACCGAGCATTTGCTGGCCTCAATCCTTGCTTTAAATGACGGGGTTTTGGCCGATTTTTTCAAGCAAAAAGGCGTCAACTTGCCTGAATTGCAAAAACAAATCAATATTGTTTTAAACAGCACTTCTAAATTTTCCGAATTGACCGGCCTAAGCGATGATTTCGGCCCGGATAATTTAAATCAAAATTACGGCCCCGGCCCGGCCCTGACTAAAGCCAATCAGTCAATTTTGGAAGTTTTCGGCGTCAATCTGACCGACGCGGCCATTCAGCAAAACATTGACCCGGTCATCGGCCGGGAGGAAGAAATCGACCGGCTGATTCAGATTCTTTGCCGCCGCCACAAGAATAATCCCCTGCTTTTGGGCGAGCCGGGCGTCGGGAAAACCGCGATTGTGGAAGGCCTGGCCAAAAAAATCGTTTCCGGCGACGTGCCTGACGTCTTAATCGGCAAAAGCATCTACACAATTGACTTAAGCGCGGTTTTGGCCGGCACGAGCTTCCGCGGCGAATTTGAAAACCGCTTAAAGCAGATTTTAAACGAGGTCAAAAAAAATCCCAGTCTGATTCTTTTTATTGATGAAATCCATAATTTAATCGGCGCCGGTTCGGCCGGCGGCGCCTTAGACGCGGCCAATATTTTAAAACCGGCCCTGGCCCGGGGCGAGGTCCGCTGTCTGGGCGCCACGACGCCGGAGGCCTATAAAAAATACATTGAAAGCGATCCGGCCTTGGAACGCCGCTTTCAGCCGGTCAATGTTTTCGCGCCCAGCGTTGAGAAAACTGAAGAGATTCTGCTGGGCATCAAGGAAAATTACGAAATTTTTCATCAGGTCCAAATCAGCCGCGAAGCGATCCAGGCCGCGGCCAAACTTTCCGAGCGCTATTTGGCGGACCGATTTTTGCCCGACAAGGCGATTGATTTGATTGACGAAGCGGCCTCGGCCGTAAAAATCAAGACCGGCTTTTCTCCGGAACTGAAAGAAATTAACAATTTGGAAAACCAGCTCAAAGAAATTCAGCGCCAAAAACAGCAAAGCGTCCGGGAAGAAAAATTCGCCGCCGCCCTGAAATGGCGCCGGCGCGAGCAGGAAATTATAAGCCAATTAAAAAATCTGAAAGAATCGCGGCTGAAAGAAAAACAAAAAAATCTGCCGGTGATTACGGCCGAAGAAATCAGCCAAGTGGTTTCAAAAATTACCGGCATTCCCTTAAGTAACCTGATTTTGGAAGAAAAAGCCAAGCTCTTGGGGTTGTCGGACCGGCTGGAAGAAAAAATCTTTGGCCAAACCCCGGCCTTAGAAGCGATCGCGGAATCCATC
>MHIR01000023.1:41955-44749 GCA_001817615.1 Candidatus Buchananbacteria bacterium RIFCSPLOWO2_02_FULL_46_11b
TCTTTTTGGGGCCTTCGGGCGTGGGCAAGACCGAGCTGGCCAAAGTTTTGGCGGAAACAATTTTCGGCAGCGCCGAAGCGCTAATTAGAATTGACATGTCGGAATTCGCCGAAAGCTTCAATATTTCCAAATTAATCGGCGCCCCGGCCGGCTATGTCGGCTATAAAGAAGGCGCGAAACTGACCGACGCCGTCCGGCGCCGGCCGTATTGCGTGGTTTTGTTTGATGAGATTGAAAAAGCCCATCCCCAAATTTTCAATCTCTTGCTGCAAGTTTTGGAAGACGGCAATCTGACCGATGCCACCGGCCGGCAGGTCAATTTCCGCAACACCGTGATTATTATGACTTCCAATCTGGGCTCGGAAAGCTTCAACCGCCAGGCGGGCTTCGGCTTTGAAGACAAAAATCAAGTAGCGACAGGTCACGACCTGTCGCTACTTTCCCAAATCGGCGAGGATGTGGTTAAAAAATTAAAAGACAAGTTCCCGCCGGAATTCTTAAGCCGGATTGACAAAACCATTGTTTTTCAGCCGCTTGACGATAAAACAATTGAAAAAATCGTTTGGCTCCAGCTGGAAGAATTAAAAGACCGGCTGGAAAAACAAGATTTAAAAATTACCTTTGACCCGGCCGTGGCCAAATATCTGGCCAAAATCAGCTTTAAGCCGGAAACCGGCGCCCGATTAGTGCGAAAAAACATCCAGGAATTGGCGGAAGGGAAAATCGCCAATAAAATTTTAAGCGCCGAAGAGCCGGCAAAAAAACTCCTGATTAAAATCAAAAATAACGAAATAACCATTGAGTAATCCGCGCCAATCCGCTTCTATAATTTCCAAATTGGCATAAAAACAAAATTAGTAAAAAATCTAAAATAATTAACCAACACTTTTAAATAAAATGGCAGAACCGGCCAAAAAACTTCCCCCGCCGCCAGCAGAAGCGGAAATTGAATTGACTTTAATTAAAAAACCGGCCGATAAAAAAGATAATATTATTGATTTTAACCAATACCGCCGGGATTTAAACAAGGGAAAAGCCGCGGACAAGAAAGAGTTGGAAAAAGAAAACACCCCGGA
Source organism: Candidatus Buchananbacteria bacterium RIFCSPLOWO2_02_FULL_46_11b (assembly GCA_001817615.1). Classification (GTDB taxonomy): domain Bacteria; phylum Patescibacteriota; class Patescibacteriia; order Buchananbacterales; family UBA6539; genus 02-FULL-45-11b. Next base: position 43,032 of record MHIR01000023.1, read on the forward strand.
GCCCCAAACCGAAGCCGGTAAAAAACACAAGGAAAATGTTACCGGAAAACCGGCCGGCGCGAAAACCGATAAAGAACTGGATCAGCCCGAAATTGGACGCCAGGAATTAGAAAATGAATTAGAAAAAGAAAATAATCCAAAACCCCAAACCGAGGCCGGCAAAGAACACCAAGAAAATGTTAGCAAAACGCCAGCCGGCTCAAAAAATAAAGAAGTTAAAGCGCCAGAATCTCCTGAACAGCAAAAAGCCAGGCAAGCCAAACAAGGCGCGGAAATGGAAGGCGTAAGCGAATCAGCCGGCTTAACCGGCGGCATAAAAGGCGAAGGCGAAGAAACAAAACCTTCAGCCGCCGCAAAACAGCAAAAAACTCCGGCTCCGGCCGGCGGCCAGCCGCCCGAGAGTCCAAGCCACCCAGAAGCGCCAAGCGGCGAAGAAGGCGGAGGCGAGGGGGAAGAAGAGCCGGAAAAGCCGAAAAGCACTTTCCAGCAAACCCAGCAGAAAATTGACGCGCAGAAAAAAAAAGTTTCCGGCAGCGAAGATAAAGCCGCGAAAGCCAAGGAAAAAGCCGAAAAAGACAAGGAACAAAAAAGCTGGAAGCGGGCTTTGTCCGGCCATAAAGCGAAGAAAGCGCAAAAAGAGGCGGCCAAAGAAAAGAAAAAACTGGCCGGACTGGAAAAAGCCTTAGGCACGCAAATGGCTTCGGGTAAAATTTTGAAACAATCGTGGATTAATTTAATTGACAGCTGGGGTTTGACTTATTTTTATATCGCTTTTCATTTCTTGGCGGCTTATTTCACGCCTTTTTCCAATTTTTTCTGCAAATTCGGGGAAGAATGGCTGCCCCAGCAGGCAAAAGCCAAAGGCGGCGAAGCAGCCAAGCAGGCCAGCAAGGGCTTGGAATTAGTGGAAAGCTGCGGCTGCGTTTTAATCGGCTTGGCGCTGTTTTTCGCGATTATGGGCGTTCTGGTTTTATTCGCCACCCTCGGCTACGCTTATGAACATAAACTGGAAACCTTATACCAACTGGGGCCGGGTATAGCTTGGGAAGCGATAAAAGTTGTCGGCGGCTGGATTTTCGGCGCGCAGTAAAAGCGGTTAAAATCAGCTTCTACTCACTACTCACTACAACCTACTCACTAATTTAAAAAATAAAAATAAACCCAAACTTATGCCTCTTAACTGGAAAAGAATCGCGCTTTTAATCGCCTTCATCGCCGCGGTTTTTGTCTTCGGCTATCTGCTGTATTATTTATTTTTAAAGCCGGCGATTCCGGCCGGGCCGGCCGCGGTCAACGTCAATGCCGGCCCCGGCGTTCTGCCTCAAGCCGGCGCTAACGCCAATATTCCCCTGGCCGGAAATATCAACGGCGCCCTGCCCGGAGAGCAAAAACCGGCGCCCCTTGGTCCCCCGGCTGAACTCCCGCCAGCCGCCGCCGCGGCCTCGCCTACGGCCAACGGCGGCCTGACTAAAATCACGGCCTTAACCGCGGCCGCGGCCGGCAAGCCCGCCTTGGCTTCAGACGGCGTGAATGTCATTTATTACAACCGCGCCACTGGTAAATTTTATAAAGTCTTCCCCGACGGCCGGACCGTGCCTGTAAGCGAAGAAGTGTTTTACCAAGTCCAAAACGTCAGCTGGTCGCCGGATAAAAACAAAGCGGTTTTGGAATATCCCGACGGCGCCAATATTGTCTACGATTTTAACCAGAACAAACAA
>MHIR01000023.1:44778-51663 GCA_001817615.1 Candidatus Buchananbacteria bacterium RIFCSPLOWO2_02_FULL_46_11b
GGACGCGACGGTTTATCCCCGCTGGTCGCCGGCCGGCCAAATCGTGGCCATGTATCGCGAGGCTAAAGGTTTGGACAGCCAAAATCTTTATTTTCTCGGGCTGAACAAAGAAAATTTCAAATCCACCATTATTGAAGGCCAAAACTTCCAGGGCCAATGGTCAACCAAAGGCGACCGCCTCTTATACAGCGTTTCTTCCGGCGCCGCCGGCTTTAAGCCGACGCTTTGGATCGTGGAAGCCCAGGGCGAAAGCATCGGCCAGAACCGCAAGAACTTGGGCCTGGAAACCTGGTCGGATAAATGCGGCTTTGCCGACAACGATACGGTTTATTGCGCCGTGCCTCAAACCCTGGCTGAAGGCGCGGGCATATTTTCCGCGGAAATGGACAATTCGCCTTCCGATTTATATAAAATTGACTTAAAGAGCGGCTTTAAATCAAAAATCGCCGTGCCCGAAGGCAGCCATAACATTAGTCAGGTTATAGTTAGTGAAAATGAGAGCTACTTGTATTTTACAAGCCAGACGGATGGCAAGCTGTACAAGATTAATTTGCGCTAACTTGTTCTATTATTTATATTTAATGAAAAAATAGAATAAGCTATGGATTTTGAAAAAAATATTTATGAACAACATGGATTAAAAATTGACCGGGACAGAGTCTTAACCTATTCGCAATTAAGCTGCCCCCTTGAATGCCGCTATTGTTTTGTGAATGATTTAAATTTCAATCAAAAAAGGAATACAACGTATCTTACGCAAGAACAGCTATTATTGCTTGAAAAATTACCCGGGGAAATAAAAACCATAATGCTTGGCTGTGATACTGAATTTTTTCAATCAAAAGAAGACTCCTTGGATGCATTAAGAAAACTGGCCGGCTTAAAAAAAGATATTTCCGTCATTACTAAACTAAATCTATCGCGAAGTTTTATTGCAGAAATAAAAAAGGTAGCGGATATACTCGCTCGCAATGAGAATATTTTGGTTTTTTCCGTTTCTTTACCATACGACTAATCAGCCGAAATATGGGAAAGCGGCGCGCCCAGCCCGCAAAAAAGAATTGAGACTTTAAAATCGGCCCATATTGCCGGACTAAAAAATCTGGTTGCCGTAAGGCCATTGTTGCCATCTATCGGCGGCGAATAATTAGAAAGGATTATTTCCGCCACGAAAGATTTTTGCGACGGATATTATTCCGGACCATTATATTTAAAATCTCTTGATTTATTATCGGCCGAGGAACAAAAATCGTTTAAAATTGAAAAAAATCAGCCGCCATGGATGCCGAAAAATAATATTTTTTATAAGGTTGAAAAAGACGGACAAATAGAGACTCTACAAAAAATTACCGAACAATACGGCAAGCCGTTGTTTGAAGGAGCCAGTGAAGGCGTTAAATATCTAAAAGAAAATTCATGAAAAATATTGAATTAAAAATTAAAGTAAATGATTTCAGAAGAACAGAAAAACGTTTAAAAAGACTGGGGGCAAAATATTGCGGGGCGCTAAATCAAAAAGATACTTATTTTAATTGTGCCGAGGGAAGATTGAAGATAAGAGAAACAAACAATAAAAATTTTGAATTAATATTTTATCAGCGGCCGGATAAATCAATTGATAAATTATCAAATTATTCAATCGTGCCGATCAACAAAGCGCAGTTGAAACGATTAAAAAATATTTTGACGTTGTCTTTGGGCATTAAAGTAACTGTGTCTAAAAAAAGAAAATTATGGCTGTTTAAAAATACCAGAATTCACTTTGATAACATCGATAAATTAGGAAAATTTTTGGAATTAGAAACGGTTTTAAAAAAAATTTCAAAAACCAAGGGGAAAAAAGAATACTTTGAAATATACAATCTGCTGGAATTAACCCCGTTTAAAAAAATAAATAAATCATACAGCGATCTATTGTAAAACAAAGAGCAGGGTGTAGGGTATTTGTCTACAAGCTACTCCCTACTCCCTACCCCCCCCTAATATGCCCAAACCGCCAAGCGAAATCTACGCCTGCTCCAACTGCGACGCCCAGCAGCCCAAATGGCAGGGCCGCTGTCCGGAATGCGGGCAATGGGGCACTCTGGAAAAAACTCAAAGCGCGAATCTCCAGGCGCAAAACTTAAAGAACAAAAATTTACCGGGGATGCCGGCGGGAAAAGTTATTTCTTTTGACCGGATAAACGCCGGCGATTTTCAAAGATTAAAAACCGGGATTGAAGAATTTGACCGCGTCTTGGGCGGCGGTATAGTCAATGGTTCGTTAATCCTTTTGGGCGGCGAGCCGGGCATCGGCAAATCAACCCTAGTCTTGCAGTTGGTTGAAAAAATTCCAGGCAATGTCCTTTATGTTTCCGGCGAAGAATCGGCCGAACAGATTAAGACCCGAATTGACCGGCTGGAGATTAAAATCAAAAATTTGGGCTTTCTGGGCGAAACCAACATTGAAACCATCGCCGCCACGATCCTGGAACAAAAACCGAAATTGGCGATTATTGATTCCATCCAGACGGTTTATTCCTTAGAAGCCCCGTCCGCGGCCGGCAGCGTCAATCAAGTGAGGATTTGCACCACCAAGCTTTTAGAGGTCGCCAAAAAAAATAACATCACTATTTTAATTATCGGCCACATCACCAAATTCGGCGAAGTCGCCGGCCCGAAAACCTTGGAGCATTTGGTTGACGCGGTTTTGTATCTGGAAGGCGACCAATACCACGCCTTTAGGATCTTGCGCGGCGCCAAAAACCGCTTCGGCTCAACCGCGGAAGTCGGAATTTTTGAAATGCAGGGCCGAGGCTTAATCGAGGTCCGAGATCCGGCCGCGATTTTTTTGACGCAAAAAAGCGCGGCTGGCGGCTCAATTGTCACGGCCGCGCTGGAAGGCAGCCGGGTATTTTTGCTGGAAGTCCAGGCTTTGGCCAGCCTGACCAGCTTCGGCTATCCGCAAAGAAAAACTTCGGGCTTTGATTTAAACCGCCTCCAGCTTCTGGCCGCCACGCTTTCGCGGCGCTTGGGCCTGAAACTGGCCAATCAGGATCTTTATTTGAATATCGCCGGCGGTCTGGAAATCAGCGAACCCGCGGCCGATCTGGCCGTCTGTCTGGCCGTAATTTCCGCGGTTAAAAATATAATCATTCCCTCGGATACTTTGGCTTTCGGCGAAGTCGGCCTGGGCGGCGAAATTCGGCCCGTTTCCCAGGCGCAAAAACGGATTGCGGAGGCGGAGAAGCTGGGGTTTAAACAGGCGATTATTCCCTTTGGCAAAGAAAAAATTGATTCAAAGATGAAAATTGTCCAGGTGAAAAGTTTGGCCGAGGCGTTAACTGTTAGCTGTTAGCGAATTTTGCCGGATTATCTGTTTATTTACAAATTTATTTATTTTTTATAAAGGCTCAAATTTCTTCCGCTATAAGCTAAAAGCTAACAGCTATAAGCTGCCCTATGAAGTTGCCCCAATCCTTCTACAGCCAAGATACTCTCAAAGTCGCTCAAAACCTCCTGGGTAAATTCCTTGCGCGCAAAATCGGGGGCAAAACGATTGTCGGCCAAATTACCGAGACTGAAGCTTACTGCGGGCCAAACGATCTGGCCTCGCACGCCAGCCGCGGCCCGCTTCGCTCTCGCGAAGCGAGGCGAGGCAAAACGCCCCGAACCGAGCTGATGTTCGGCCAGCCGGGCTTTTGGTATATTTATCTGATTTACGGCATGTACTATTGCTTAAACGTGGTCACGGAAAAAAATGAATACCCGGCCGCGGTTTTAATCAGAGGCGTCAAACCGATTGCCGGCTTAAAACCGGAAGTTAAAACCGACGGCCCGGGCAAGCTTTGCCGGGCTTTTAAAATTGATAAAACCTTAAACGGCTCCCCCGCCTCGGGGCCAAAGGCCGAAATGTGGATTGAAGACCGCGGGGTTAAAATTAACCCCAGCCAAATTAAAAAAGCCCCGCGCGTCGGGGTGGATTACGCCGGGGCGTACAAGAGCAGGCCTTGGCGGTTCTTTATTCAATAAAGCAAACGGATTTTTAGTTTTGTTTGCTTATTTTTTTACTTTTTTATGTTTTATTATTTATTCAGAAATAAACTTTAAAAAACACTAATCTTTAAATATAAAAATTAATAATTAAACCGGTTTGTTTTATTGTTTTATTGCTTTATTGACTTTTGCCTCACTCCAAGTGGATATTCTCTCCCGCCTGATCCATTTTTTGTTTTAGAACCGGATATTTATCCAAACCCTCTGAAATAACCGCCTGCGCCGCCTCTTTGGCCTCGGCGATTATTTGATAATCGGTCAGCCGGGCGATTTTGAATTCGGGAAAACCGGACTGGCTGGTGCCGTAAATTTCGCCCGGGCCGCGGAATTTCAAATCATATTCGGCCAGCTCAAAGCCGTCTTTGGCCGAAACCAGGACGCCAAGCCGCCGGCTGATTTTTTCGCTTTGGCTGTCGGTAAAAACCAGGCAATAAGACTGAAAGATTGACCGGCCGACGCGGCCGCGGAACTGATGCAGCTGGGACAAGCCGAAACGTTCGGCGCCTTCAATTAACATGACCGAAGCGTTGGCCACGTCCACGCCCACTTCCACCACCGAAGTGGCCACTAAAATATCGTATTTTTTTGCTAAAAAATCGGCCATGATTTCCTCTTTGGCCGCGGCTTTCAGCTTGCCGTGCAGCATCGCGATTTTCAAATCTGGAAAAACTTGATCTTTTAATTTTTCATATTCAGCCGTCACGGCCTTAACCCCCAATTTATCCGACAAGTCAATCAGCGGACAAATCACAAACGTCTGCCGGCCGTCTTTGATTTCGCCGCGGACAAAATCATAAGCCGCCGGGCGGTTTCTCGGCTCAACGATTTTGGTAATGATCTTTTTTCTCTCTTCGGGCAATTCATAAATTACTGAAATATCCAAATCGCCGTACAAGCTCAAAGCCAAAGAGCGCGGAATCGGCGTGGCGGTCATGGAAAGCAGATGGGGCAACGTAGCGACGGGTCGCGACCGGTCGCTGCCTGAATCGGATTTTTGCTTTAACAGCTGCCTTTGTCTGACGCCGAAGCGGTGCTGCTCGTCAATGACTACCAGACCCAAATCGGCAAACTTAACATCTTGCTGAATCAAGGCATGGGTGCCGATAATGATTTTTACCCCGCCGGACTTGATTTTTTTAAAAACTTCAATTTTACCGGCTTTTTTTTGATTTAAAATCTGCTGGCTGCGGGTCAACAAGGCGGTTTTAATTTTTGTCTTGCCCAAAAACCGGCAGATATTATTATAGTGCTGGCCGGCCAAAATCTCGGTCGGCGCCATTAAAACCGCCTGCTTGCCATCCAAAGCCGCGTTAAACATTGCTAAAAGCGCCACTAAAGTCTTGCCCGAACCGACCTCCCCTTCCAACAGCCTATTCATCGGCCGGCTTTGGCCCAAATCCGAAATTATCTGCCAAGCCGCCCGGCGCTGGTCATTAGTCAGCTTAAACGGCAAGGAATCCACGAATTTCTTAGTTTCTTCTTCGTGGAATTTGACCGGTTCTGCCGGCGTGGCGGAAATCTCCTGCTTGCTTAAAAATATCCGCAGCTGGAATAAAAATAATTCTTCGAATTTCAGGCGCCGCGAGGCTTCGGCCAGAGTTTTTTGGTTTTGGGGAAAATGAATTTGGCGCAGGGCAAATTTCTGGTCCGGCAGATTCAGTTTTTTACTGATCGCCGGCGGCAGCCAGTCGTCAATCAGATCAATGGCCGGCAAAACCACGCTGATTAAAAATCTGATCTGCTTTTGCGTTAAATTGCCGGTCAGGGAATAAATCGGCACCAGCCGGGCGGTATGAATCGTTTCTCCGCCCGCCTTTTCGTAAACCGGATTGACAAACTGCAAATTATAGCGGTCAAAATCAACTTTGCCGGACAAATAAACTTCATCGCCGGGCTGAAGAACTTTTATCAGATACGGCTGATTGAACCAGATAACTTTAATTGATCCGCTTTGGTCGGCGATCAAAGCTTCCGTCAAATTTTTGCGCTTGGCAAAACTGCGGCGGTTATTAATCAGCTGAATTTTGCCTTTAATGGTCGCCGCGTCAGTCGCTTCAAGCTTGGCAATTTCGGACACCACGGAAAAATCCTGCCAGCGGAAAGGATAATAAAAAATCAGGTCTTTAACCGTCTCAATCCCCAATTTCTTCAATTTGCCGGCTGTCGTTTTGCCGACGCGAGTGATTGATGAAACGGGCGTATTTAAATCAAAATTAAGCATAAAAATCAATTAAAACTTGCTTATATTATCTCATTTTAAATATTTTATGTCAAAGCAATTTAGGACTTCAAAATAAAAAACCCTAAGCAAAAACGTGTTTTGCCAAGGGTTTATGAATTAACGGTTTAAACCGCCTCAATAAGCAGAAGTTATAATGCGAAATACTTCAAAGCGATAACCAGCCAAATAACGACCAACACAGGATTCACTAAATCTATTTTTTTCTCACGCCTTGCCTGAAAGCCAAAGGCAATGGCCGTAAGCAGCGCCAGGGCGCCGATGGCGAATTGAAGAGCTTTGGACGGTTCAATTTCCGAAGATTTTTCAATAAAAATGAGCATAAAACTCATCAGCGTCAGTAATACGGCAAGCGCCAAAGAACCTCCTTTAATCAAATTGCACATCGTCTTCTCCTCCTTTTTATTTAAATTTCGCGTTTTGAATTTTTTTGGCGTCCCAGGCAGGAGTTGAATCCCGCACCAAGCCCGTGAAAAAGTTTATTATAAAGAATGGTTTTGCGGGCGCGGATTCGGCTCCAGTCTTGTCTCACGCAAGATGAGCCTAAAGCTTGCCAGAGCGGCAAAATTGGCTTAAACTTAGGGGTGGGTTAGAATAGTTATCTATGATGA
>MHIR01000024.1 GCA_001817615.1 Candidatus Buchananbacteria bacterium RIFCSPLOWO2_02_FULL_46_11b
CTCCGCGAGGTATTTTTTATTTGCCCGGCATAAGAATTTTTACCCGCCGAAGCCCCTTGCGGATATTTTTTATTTATGCTAATATTTTAATCATCCACCGCCGGGAGATTTACCCGGCGTTTGGCCCTTCTATTTTTTCCTTGTTTTAGGAAGGGCCGCGGCCGCCAGTGCGCCATTCGCGCCAGATTTGAGCGCGTACCTACCCTTCGCCCGACGAATCGTCCGCGGCGAGACCATGAAAAGGCCTGCGTCCATGACCCCGGGCCGCCGCCGGTCGCCTTAGGCGGCCGAGCCCGCTATCTTCGGATAGTCCCAAAGAGGCCGGCGCCCCGCCAGGAGTCTTTCCCAGACGCAGAAAAGCCACCAATCGCACTGGCGGCTTTTTTTATTTTTTATACCACACCCTCACCCTGTCCCTCCCCCTAGCCAGGGGGAGGGAACAAAAGATGGGTTTTAGCTAAGAAATAATTTAAATCACTGAATAATAAGCGACATAACTTTAGATCCAGATAAAACAATCTTTTTAAATAAGCCATAATAAAAAATGTTCCCTCCCCCCAATTGGGGGGAGGGACAGGGTGAGGGGTTGAGAGATAAGCAAAAAGAAGAGAGGGTATTATGTCAGCGCCTCATCAATCGCCTCATTGACCAGCTTATCGGCCAATTTATTTTCTTCCCGGTAGATATGGATATACTTGATTTTCTTAAACCCTTGAGCGAGATTCCAAACTTTAACGAATAAACTGCCCAGATCCTGATTTTTAACTTTATAAAACCCGCTTAGTTGCTGCTGAACCAGTTCGCTGTCCAGATAGACATCGACTTCCTCGGCGCCCAATTCTTTGGCTTTGGCCAAACCCAAAATCACGGCCCGGTATTCGGCCTGGTTATTCGTGGCCGAACCGATATATTCTTTCAGCAAATACTGTTTTTCCTTGTAATCCAAAACCGCGCCGATCCCGGCCGGACCGGGATTGCCGCGCGCGCCGCCATCGGTGTGGAGAGTAGCCTTAGACATAGTTTAATTGTTTCCTGCAATTTTTAGAGGATTTTTTGATTAATAATAGCTTAAATTCCAAATCACAAATTCCAAACAATTACAATATTCAAAATTCAAAACGTAAAACCAAAGGGTTTGTAATTTGAGATTTGAGATTTGTTTGGAATTTGGTGCTTGGAATTTGTAATTTTATACAAATTATCCACCCAACGCTAAATCTACTATTTTCAGCTGGATTTCCTTATTCCCATTCCATTCATTAATATCCACCTCAAACACCAAATCCACTTTATCCCCTGCTTTCAGTTTAGCGCACCAGGAACCAAAACAAAAGCCGATGGTTTTTCTGATTGCCGATGTATTATGCTTGACCATCAGGCGCATATGTTTACCGTCGGCGCCGAGGCTCTGTAAACCGGTGACGGTCAGATCTTTGGCCAGAAATTTAGGCTTGAGATTGTCTTCGCCAAACGGCTTGAATTTTTCCAATTCTTCAACCAGCGGCCAGTCAATATCTTCCAGGCTCACTTGCAAGTCAATATTTATAACCGGCACGATATCCTGCTCGGTTAATTGATTTTGCGCCAGTTCAATAATTTTATCCTTGAATTCCGCCAAATTTTTCTCGTCTTTGACCGTAAAACCGCAAGCTTGGGCATGGCCGCCGAAACGGCTTAAATTTGGCCGGCATTGCTCCAAAGCCTCAATAATGTTAAAAGCCTCGATACTGCGGCCGGAGCCGATGATTTCGCCGTTATAGCGCGAAATAACGAGGCTGGGACGGTGATATTCGTCGGTTAAACGCCCGGCCACCAAGCCCACCAGGCCGGTCGGCCAGCCCTCGCCTATAACCACCAATATTTTTTGATCCTTAACTTCGCCCAAAACCACCTTGGCTTCGGTATTGATTTTGTCGGTTAATTGCTGGCGGTCGCGATTAGTCTGGTTTAATTCATCGGCCAATTTTTGAGCTTCGCCAAGATCCTCGGTAATTAAAAGCTGATACGCCGAGCTGGCGTGGTTTAAGCGCCCCGCGGCGTTTAAGCGCGGCGCGATCTGCCAGCCCACGACCCGCTCGTCGATCTCGGTTAAATTACTGCTCATCAGCTCAATTAATTTCAATAAGCCCAGGCGCTTGGTTTTTTGCAAAACAATCAGGCCATATTTAACCAAAACCCGGTTCTCGCTCAAGACCGGCTGCATGTCGGCAATCGTGCCGATGGCCACCAAATCCAAAAGCCATTTTTCAAAACCCGTCTCCAATTGATTAACCTTATAATCCGCCTGGCGTAAAACCAAAGCTTGAACCAATTTATAAGCCACGCCGCAGCCGGCTAAACCATGAAAGGGATATTCCGCTTCCAGATGCGGATTAATGGTGGCGAAGGGCTTGGGTAAAACTTCCGGCGGATGATGATGGTCGGTGATAATCACGTCCACCCCGCCCTGGTTTAAAGTTTCCACTTCCGCCACGTTGGAAATGCCGCAGTCAACCGTGATTAACAGCTGGATTTTTTGTTTGATTAATTCCCCGGCCGCTTCCTGATTCAAGCCGTAACCCTCGGTTTCGCGGTAAGGAATATAAACTTCAACCGGCGCGCCCAAAGCCGTAATCGCTTCCACTAAGATAGCCGAGGAAGTCACGCCGTCAGCATCGTAATCGCCGTAAACTAGAATTTTTTCTTTTTTTTCAACGGCCTGAAAAATCCGCTTAACCGCTTTTTCCATGTCTTTAAGCAGAAACGGATCATAAAGATTTTCCCCGTAATCGGGCAATAAAAACTCATCCACTTTCTTCTGGCTGTCAATTCCCCGGTTATAAAGCAACCGCAAAATTAGCGGATTAATTTCCGGGAATTGGTTGGCGAATTCTGGTTTTACGGCCGGGGCGATAACCCAGCGCTTGGGGGCAGACATGTTATTGCGTTTAAATTAGAAGTAAATTAAGCCCGCCTTCGCCCTTCTCATTATTTCGTTTAGGGTCGGGCTACGGCGAGGCAAGTAAATTAAGTGAATTAAGTGAATTAAGCTGCTTGGAGAGTTATTTTACCATTTAATTGATATTTACACAATAAGGATAATGTTATAGAATGAACATAGGCTGAAAATATCTTCACTAAATTAACCAAAAATTTATGAAAATCAAGGACGTGATGCGAAAAAAAATATATACCGTTTCTCCGGAAGCGACGCTCAAGGAGGCGGTAGCTGAACTGTTAAAATACGAGATCAGCGGCCTGATCGTGGTTAACGAGAAAAACGAAGTTTTGGGCGTGGTTTCGGAAAAAGACGTCTATCGCACCCTTTACCCGACCTATGAGGAATTCTACAACAATCCGGAAATCTACATTGATTTTGACGTGGCGGAAAAGGAAATCAACCATAAAGCCGAAATTTTAGTCAAAGATTTCATGACCACAAACGTAGTCAAGGTTTCGCCCGACGAACCGGTCATGAAAGTCGGCTCGCTGATGTTGACGCGCAATATCCACCGTTTTCCGGTGGTAGACGAAAACGGCCAGCTGGTCGGCGTGGTCAGCCGCGGCCATATCTTCCGCTCTCTTTTTAAAAAATATCTTAAACCCGAACCATTACTAAAAAAACTATGGCTAAAAAGCAAAAAAAGTGGCACAAAGTAGTTTGGCTGATTATCGCCATTTCCACCATTCTCTCTATGACTGTCTGGACCGTGGGGCCGATGTTTTAGGGATTAAAAAAAGTCCGGCTGATATTATCGCCGGACTGCCAAAGAACATCATTGCTATGGCCGATACAGGCCAAAAGAAAGAATATAAGCATAATCGGCCAGAACGGACCGCCAAAGCGGCAATTTGCGACACGACCCGAAAGAAGTCGCAGACGATTTCGTCAAATAAGCCATAACTTTACACCACATCATTTTTACTTTTTTCATAAGGTTCTCCTTTATTGGTTTATTGATTGTTTTGCATGGCTTGAATCATCTTATCATAAAACAATAAAAAAATCAAGGGCAATTACCACAATAATCTTGCCAATCAAAAATAAAATCCCCGGCCAATAACCGGGGTTTTAATTTGATTAACCGAAATTTTACCAAGTGGATCACTGATCGCTATATCGTCTAACCGAAACGAGGCAATGCCTCGTCTCTACGCTTTATCGCTTTAAGACCGCCAAAAACGCTTCGGGCGGAATATCCACGCGGCCGTGGCCCAGGGCCATCATTTTTTTCTTGCCTTTTTTCTGCTTTTCCAGAAGCTTGCGCTTGCGGGTATAATCCCCGCCGTAAAGCTTGGCCGTGACATCTTTTCGCAGGGCCGATAAACGTTCGCCGGCGATAATTTTGCCGCCGACCGCGGCCTGAAGCTTAACCACGAACTGCTGGCGGGGCAAAGATTCTTTCAAAGTTTCCACGATTTTTTTGCCGACGGCGTAGGCCTCGTCGCGATAAATAATCGTGCTTAACGCTTCAATTTTTTCTTCCGCCACCAGAATATCCAGGCGGATAATATCCGTCGGCTCATATTTCAAAAAATCATAATTCAAGGACGCATAACCCGAAGACACGCTTTTCAATTTATCATAAAAATCAACCAGCAAAGCCGTCAGGGGCACGTGGTAGTGAAGCACGGCGATATTTTCATCCAAATATTCCGTGTTTAAATAAATCCCCCGCTTTTGCGAAACCAGCTGCATGATTGAGCCCAGATAATCCTTCGGCGAAAAAATGTCAACTGTCATAATCGGCTCAAACACTTTTTCAATGGTTTCCTCGCGGGGCAATTCCTGCGGGCTTTTAATTTCAATTTGGCTGCCGTTTTTCAGTTTGATTCGATAAGCGACGCTGGGCACGGTCACGACCAGCTCCAGATTGTATTCCCGCCGCAGGCGTTCCTGGACCACTTCCAGATGCAAGAGGCCCAAAAAGCCGCAACGAAAACCGAAACCCAGGGCCTGGGAATTTTCCGGCTCATAGCTTAAAGCGGCGTCGTTTAATTTTAATTTTTCAATGGCTTCGCGCAGGCGCGGATACATATCCCCTTCTTTGCAAAAAAGCCCGGCAAAAACCATGGGTTTGACTTCTTTATAGCCGGTCAGGGGCAAAACCGGATTGGCCGCCAAAGCAATCGTGTCGCCGACGCGGCAATGGACAATTTCCTTGAAGCCGGTGACAATATAGCCGATTTCGCCGGACTGCAAAATTTCGGTTTTTTTGAATTTCGGGTCAAAATACCCCACTTCCAAAACTTCAGATTCCTTGTCAGTGGACAAGAATTTAATTTTATCGCCAATTTTAACCGAGCCGTCAAAAATCCGAACCTCGGCGATAATGCCGCGGTATTCGTCAAACTTGGAATCAAAAATCAAGGCGCGCAGCGGCGCTTCTTTGATGATTTTCGGCGGCCTGACCCGGTCAACTATCGCCCGCAAAACTTCGGCCACGCCCTGGCCGGTCTTGGCCGAAACCGCTAAAATTTCTTCGGGCGGGCAAGACAGCAATTGGCAGATTTCATGCTTGGTTTTTTCCACCTGGGCGTTGGGCAGATCGATTTTATTAATAACCGGAATAATGTTTAAATCCTGTTCCAAGGCCAAATATAAATTTGCCACGGTTTGAGCCTGCACGCCCTGGGTGGCATCAACGAGCAATATAGCGCCCTCCACCGCGGCCAGGCTTCTTGAAACTTCATAGCTGAAATCAACATGCCCCGGGGTGTCAATTAAATTAAGCTCAAAGCCCTGCCAGTTTAAGCGCGCCGGCGCCAATTTGATCGTAATCCCCCGCTCCCGTTCAATATCCATCTGATCCAGGACCTGCGATTTCATTTCCCGCTTGGAAATCGTGCCGGTCAATTCCAAAAAACGGTCAGCCAGAGTTGACTTACCGTGGTCGATATGGGCGATGATGCAAAAGTTTCGTATATTAGCCATAAAAAAATAAATGCCGGTCTATACTATAAAGTCTTGAATACCAAAAATAGGAAAAAATTACAAATTCCAAATTACAAATTCCAAACAAATCACAAGCACCAAATTACAAATTCAAAACGCGAAATTAAGGATTTGGAATTTTGAACATTGTAATTTGTTTGTGCGCCAAAGACGCATCCACTTGTGCATCCGCCTCCGGCGGAGAATTTGGTGCTTGGAATTTGAAATTTAGCCTATATTGCCTATAACTCCTATCAACTAATGGCAGTCGGATTATATCAAAGAATGATAAAATTTGCAACCTACCCCACCTCTGAAATCGCCTCTTGCTCAATAATCTCCTCGGGAATCTCTGGTTTATGCAGGACTTTCTTCCTGATCGAATCGACCAGCAAAATCAATTCTTCGCTGCGCAAAAGCCATGCGGTAAGCGAATAAGCCGCCACGCCGGCCAGAGTGGCCGAAATCATCTGCAAACTGACGCCCAAAAAAGTTTCCAGACCCATGACTTGCACGATGGGATATTTGACGGCTTGAGCGACAATAGCCAGCATGAAAGTCGCCACTAAGATTTTGCCGGAAGAAATCGCGATTTTTTCGCCGTCCAGCTGACCCAGGCGATGATGCAAAACCAAGAAAAGCAAAACCAGATTTAAAATATTACTTAGAGAAAAAGCCAAAGCCAGACCCAAAACGCCAAAGTCATCAACTAAAACTAAAGCGATAATGATATTGGCCAGGGCCGAAATCAAACCGACGTAAAACGGCGTTTTACTGTCTTCCTGGGCGTAAAACGCCCGGGCTAAAATCAAAACCAAAGATTGCGCGAACAAGCTGAAAGCGAACAGGGAAAGAGCCTGCAGGGTAAGAACCGTATCTTCCCAGTCAAACCGGCCGCTGCCCAAAATCACCCGGATAATTTGCGCCCGCAGCACGATTAAAAGGGCCGAAGACGGCACGACTAAAAATAAAATCTGGCGGGCCGTCAAAGACAACGTCTCAATGAATTTTTTCTTTTTATCCGCCAATTCCGAAAGCGCCGGAAAAGCGGCAATGGCAAAAGACACGCCAAACAGCCCCAGGGGAAAGCTTTGGATGTTATTGGCTAAATTAAAAATCGCGATGCTACCGGCCGCCAAAGTTGAGCCGATAATCGTGACGGCCAAAAAATTAAGCTGGGAGACCATCAGCCCCAACGTCCGGGGACCAGTCATTTTTAAAATTTTTAAAAATCCGGGATTTTTCAAATCAAAAATCCACTGGTAGCGCCAGCCCAGATAAAAAACCGGAACAATCTGCATCAGCATATGGGCCAAAGCGCCTAAAACCACACCCCAGGCCAAGCCGTAAATTCCCCAGGCCGGAACTAAAAACAAAGCGCCCAAGATGATGCCGACATTGTATAAAATCGGCGAAAGCGAATAAATAAAAAATTTCTTGAACGACTGCAGAATGCCGCCGAATAATCCGGACAAGCCCAAAAAAATCGGACTTAAAAGCATAATCCGGGTTAACTGCACGGTCACCTCAAGATTTTGGCCGGAAAATCCGGGCGTGATGATTTTAACCAGCCAGGGGGCCAGTAAAAATAAAACGCCGCAAATAAAAATCAGCGCGACAAACATGACGTTCAAAAGATCATTGACTAATTGCCAGGCCTTGCTTTTGCGGTTTAAATAGCCGGTAAAAACCGGAATAAACCCGGCCGAGAGCGCGCCTAGAATTAACAGATTATAAAGCAAATCCGGCAGGCGGAAGGCGGCGTAGTACATATCCAGCTCCGCGCCGGCGCCAAACTGCCCGGCCAAAATCCGGTCGCGCAAAATGCCCAAAAGCCGGGAAAGCAAAGAAGCCGCGCCTAAAATGACGGCCGCGGCGGTAATGGTTTTTGACTGGCGGTTGAGAAGCTTTTCAAACATGCAGGTTGGAATAAATTAACAAAATTACAAATCCTAAATAAAGCAAAAATTACTAAGGGCTAATTTATAATTTCTAATCAAATCCCAATGACTAATGTCTAAGGCGCTTGGTCATTGGATATTAGCCATTGATTAGAAATTAGTCCTTAAAA
>MHIR01000025.1:0-1044 GCA_001817615.1 Candidatus Buchananbacteria bacterium RIFCSPLOWO2_02_FULL_46_11b
GAGTCGTGGCGGAAGTCAAGCGCACATTTGAGTTGGTGGAAGACACGCAATTATTCGCCGCCACGGAACTCGGTGAAACGCTCAAGATGCGCCCTTCCGCCGATTTAATCGTAATATCCGAATCCGAAGCCAGGCCGACACTGATGGTTGAATCGTCATTAATCACGGCTGATTCAGCCTGCGAGCCGCTGGTAATCACCAAGCTTGTGCCGCTGGGCAAAGATAAATTAGTTTCGGCGTTAAAAGTCAGAGTTGCGGCCATGGCCGTTGGCGATAAAATCAAAGCCAGAGAAAATATCACTAACCCCGGAATAATCAAGCATATTTTTCTCATAGGTATGTTAAGCTAATGAGTTAATTAATTTTCTCTTTTAGTTGCAGCGGCCGAGAACAACGTTTAAGACGCCGGCATCAACAATAATCCGATAATATAAGGCATCGCCTCCGGTTAATTCAATACAGCCTTTTTGCGTCGCCGAACCAACTCCTAAAGTACTGGTTCCGGTTCCCGTATTGCCGAAAACAAATAACCCGAGGGTGGAAGTGGCGGTCGTGGTCGTAAAATTATTAATGCCGCCTAAGCCTGCCAGCCTGCCGGTTGTCGTGGCATTACCACTAAAATAAGAGTTGCCGTCAACTTCCAGGCCGTCCTGGACATACAAATCGCCGCCGGTTAAATTTAAATTATCCGCGGTGCCGGCCGAACCGACCCATAAAGCAACCGTGCTGGTCGCTTTATTACCAACAATCAAATCACTGTCAACTTCTAAGTCGTCCTGAACGTATAAATCGCCGCCGGCCAAATTCAGATTATCCGCGGTGCCGGCCGAACCGACCCACAAAGCTACGGTGCTTGTCGCTTTATTGGCAATGACCGCGTCGCCGGAAACCGAAAAATCTTCAAGGTAATCCCAAGATGCCGGCAAAGTGAATTTGCTGCCCACCATCAAATAATTGGTGGTCGTGGCTGAAGTGCCGGTGGCGGTTGTAAAAGTCAAAAGGCCGGTTAAAGCACTGGTGCCGGTTAAATACAGGTTGCCGTCA
>MHIR01000025.1:1076-7753 GCA_001817615.1 Candidatus Buchananbacteria bacterium RIFCSPLOWO2_02_FULL_46_11b
GCCGGTTAAATTTAAATTATCCGCGGTGCCGGCCGAACCGACCCATAAAGAAGCAACTGATGTTGCCTGGCTGCCCATAAAAACGTCATCCTGGACATATAAATCCCCGCCCTGAAAATTCCAGGGATTTGGTTCTGTTCCATCCGCGCCGATATACAGGTAGCTGGTCGTGGTGGCCGAAGTGCTGGAAGCCCAGCCCGTGACCGTCAGATTGCCGCCGGTGGTGATGCTTGAGCCGATCGTGGTGGCGGCGTAGACGATTGAAACGACAAAAAGCGCCGAGATCGCGATGACCGCCGCGCTTTGAAAGAATGGCGAAAGTTTCGCTAATTTTCTTTTGATTTCCATAGTTTTAATTAAGGATTAAATTTTAATTTTTTTAAAAAATATATAAACTTAAATAGTATTTTAAGTCATCTGATATTTATTATAGCAGAAAATGAAGAAAATGTGAAAAAAACCTGTGGATAACTTTTTACTTAAAATTAAATTATTTTAGCTTATTTTAGCGATTTTTAGACAAAATTCGCTAAAAATTACTAAATTTAAAAAATTAAGAAAGTAAAAAAGTAAAAACTTAAGGGTTGTTTTATTGCTTTATTGTTTTATTGATTATGCCTTGCTTTAGTCCTCTATCCCTTTTCTGGCGGCTAAACCTTGCCGGTACGGGTGCTTGATTTCCTTCATTTCAGTCGCGTAATCGGCCAGTTCAATAATTTCTTTGCTCGCCCGGCGGCCGGTCAGAACCAACTCCGCTTTTTCCGGTTTTTCTTTAATCAATTTCACCGCTTCGCTTATTTTTATCAGCTTGAAATAAACCGCCAAAAAAATTTCATCCAAAATCACCAGATCATACCGGCCGGAATTGATAACTTTTTTTGACCAGGCCAGGGCTTTTTTAGCGGCCAATTTGTCCGGCCGGGCGCCGGCTTTTCTGATGAAAGTTTTCTGGCCGAAGCGCTTGACGGCTATTCCTTTAAGTCTTTTTAAGCTGTTCAGTTCGCTGCCAATTTGGCCTTTTAAAAACTGGATTAAGCAAACTTTATACCCGGCGCCCAAGGCGCGCAGGGCCAAACCCAAAGCCGCCGTGGTTTTGCCCTGGCCGTCGCCGGTATAGATATGGATTTTGCCCAGATTTGATTTCATAAAAAAATTAATCCTGCATGTCTTCCTGGATCGTAAGATGGGGAAAAGTTTTTTTATCCCGGTCTGCGGCAAATTCCGCTTCAATTTTTTTGCAAATTTCCCTGGCGTTATCCAATTTTTTTTGAAATTCAACCTTTTCTTGTGGCGCGGCTTGTCTATACTCTTCCTCAACCGCCTCCAAATTTTCCTTGGCGGCTAAATATGCCTTATATTTTCTGTCTATTTCTTCCGGCGTCAGCCCGCCCGAAGAATCGCGAAATATTTCTTTTTCCATGCGATATGAATGATTAAAGGCTAATAACTATATTATACTCCAATTATCAGCCGAGATAAAGCCTTTGCCTTGACAAATTAAAAAAATTGTCTATAATAAATAAAAGTGAATTAAAAGCAGCGACCGGCCGCGGCCGGTCGCTGCTGAATCAAAAGGAGAAGAGATGAGTAAGAGGAAAAAAACACCGCCCATGATCGCCGACCCGAAAGCCGTCAAGGCGGCGGCCGGGGAAATTGAAAGCCAGGTGAAAAAAATGTGCCAGGCCGTGCCGGCCAGCCTGCAGGATATTTTCAATCGCGGCGTAGTTTTGCAGCTGCTTTATAACAGCCAAGCCCAAATAAAAATCTTTCACAAAAACCGGCTGAAAAACCGGCAAGAAGCCGAAGTTTGGCTGGCCAATTACTTGGCCGCGCCGCTTAAAGCCTGGCGCCCGTTCGGGGTGGAATTTAGCCGCCACCATTGGCACGGCGATATGTTCATTGTCATTTTGAAGAAAAAATAACAGGCCAATGAGATATTGGCCTTTTTTATTTAAGTCAATAAAGCAATAAAACAAGGGGTCAAAATATGACTGGCTGTTTTATTGCTTTATTGCTTTATTGCTTTATTGATTTACCCGCATTTGGAAAAACCGCAGCCGCGGCATTTCAGGCAGCCTTCGGCAATTTCCAAAAGACTGCCGCATTCCGGGCATTCCGGCGCCGTGCCGAAGTCGGCGATTGAGCGCTTGAGATTCAGGCCGTTGCCGTTCTTTCCATGGCCGTTGTGATTGAACAGAGGCGCGGCCGGAATCGGCGGCTTGGCCATTGATTCTTTGCTGACTTGAGCCGAGGAATGAAATTCCAGGCCTAATTGGGGCTGTTCGCGGGTGAGATGATGCTCCAGAATCTGGGCGATCGCGTCAGGCAGGGAAAGCACCATGCCCCATTCGGTCCAGGAAGGCATGGGCCCGCGGATGCCTTTAATTTGCTTGATGACTTCTTCGGCCGGGATATTGGAGCGCAAAGCCAGGGAAATCAGCCGGCAAACGGCTTCGGATTTAGCGGAAAAAAAGCCGCCGGCCTTGCCAATGGTGGCAAAAACCTCAAAGGGCTTGTTTTGCTCGTCGTCATTGATCGTCACGAATAAATCGCCGTAAGAAGTGTTAATTTTATAAGTCGTGCCGCGCATGGCCGAAGGCCGTTCGCGCTTGAAAAACGGCGCCGCTAAAGCGGCGGCCGGCTCTTGGGCTTGGCTTTGGCCGCTCTTGCCGGCGGTTAAAACCTGAACCTCGCGGCTGCCGTCGCGGTAAATGGTAACGCCTTTGCAGCCGGTTTCATAAGCCAATAAATAAGCTTTAGCCACATCTTCTTTGGCGGCGGAATTGGGGAAATTGATGGTTTTGGAAACCGCGTTGTCAACGTATTTTTGGAAAGCCGCCTGCATCCGGATATGCCAATCCGGGGCAATGTCGTGGGCGGTGACAAAAATCCTTTTTACCGCCTCGGGCACCTCGGCCAGATCCTTAATTGAGCCATGTTCGGAAACTTTTTCCATTAATTCCCTGGAATAAAAGCCCTTGGCTTTGGCGATCTCCTCAAAAAACGGATTGACTTCCACTAATTCCACCCACTCGTCGCCTTTCTTGCCGATATGGGATTTGCGCACGTAAGCCAGGGCGTAATACGGCTCAATGCCCGAAGAGCAATTGGCAATCACGCTTAAGGTGCCGGTCGGCGCGATCGTGGTCCGGGTGGCGTTGCGGATGCCGTCGCTTTCGGCGGTGTCGTAAAGACTGCCTTCAAAATTGGGAAAAACGCCTTTTTCTTTGGCCAGGGCAACGGAAGTCTGATCAGCGGCGGTTTTGATGAATTTCATCGCCTTCTCGGCCAGATTAATCGCTTCCTGGGAATTATAAGCGATATTCAGCTGGACCAGCAAGTCCGCCCAGCCCATAATGCCCAAGCCGATTTTCCGGTTGCCTTTGGTCGTCTTGTCAATTTCGGCAATCGGATATTTATTCAGGTCAATGACGTTATCCAAAAATCTGACGGCGATTTTAACGACTTCTTCCAGGCGCTCGTAATTGATTTTTCCGTCTTGGCAAAAATTCGCCAAATTAATTGACCCCAGATTGCAGGATTCGTAAGGCAATAAAGGCTGCTCGCCGCAAGGATTGGTGCTTTCAATTTGGCCGGCGTGGGGCGTGGGGTTGAATTTATTGATGGTATCAATGAAAATCACGCCCGGGTCGCCGTTTTTCCAGGCCTGGGAGACGATTTTATCCCAAACCTCTTTGGCCGAAAGCCGGCCGGCGTTTTTGCCGTCGCGCGGATTGACTAAATCATATTCATCGTCCTTATCCAGGGCGGCCATGAATTTATCGGTAATGGCCACCGAGATATTGAAATTATTCAGCTTGTTATTGTCTGCTTTGCAGGCAATAAACTCCAGAATATCGGGATGGTCAATCCTTAAAATGCCCATATTGGCCCCGCGGCGCGTCCCGCCCTGCTTAATCGTGTCCGTGGCCGCGTCAAAAACCGACATAAAGGAAATCGGGCCTGAAGCCGAACCGGAAGTGGAGCTGACCCGGTCTTTGGCCGGCCGCAGGCGGGAAAAAGAAAAACCCGTGCCGCCGCCGGATTTATGGATTAAGGCCGTATTTTTAATGGCTTCAAAAATGCCTTCCATGGAATCGTCAACCGGCAAGACGAAACAAGCGGACAGCTGGCCTAATTTGGTCCCGGCGCCGGTAAAAGTCGGGCTGTTGGGCAAAAATTCCAAATTGACCATGGCTTCCAAAAAAGCCCGCTCCAACTCGTCTCTTTTTTCCTGGGAAAGATTGTATTTGTCTTCGGCTTTAATAATAAAACCGGCCACCCGCCGAAACATTTCCAGCGGTTTTTCGGCCAGCTTGCCTTCTTCGTCTTTCAGCAAATACCGGCTTTCCAAAACCTTTAGAGCGTTCTTGGTTAATTTTAATTTTGGTTCGCCGACGCCGAAGATCATATATTTAAAATTCAATTAAATGGCTATTTTAATTTTTTTAGGTTAAATCAATATTTTAATATAAAAAATAAGCTACCCGCAAAAAAACGCGAAATCTTGCGCGAAATTACGCAAAAGGCCGAGATTTCTCACGAGCGGTGTCATAGATTCGACGAACCATTTCCACGCCGCCGGGTTTGCCAAAATTAACCAAATAGCCGACTTTATATTCTGAACCTTTCAAATAATCCCAAAATTGCTTCTGATCTCCTTTAGTTAAAAAAGATTTCGCTTTCAATTCAATAATAATTTGCTCATTGGCGACAATATCAGGAATATAGGCGCCCACCTTTTTACCTTGATAATAAACTTTGATTTGCTTTTCTTTTTCAATATTTATTTTTCTTGATTTTAATTCTTCAACTAATGCGTTATGATAAACTGATTCCTTAAAAGAACATCCTAACGTTTTATAGACTTTAAATATCGCCCCTTGCACCTCATAAGACAATTCTTTATAAAGTATCTCCGGCATAGCATTTCGCGTTTTTTCGCGCAAGATTTCGCGTCTTTTTCGCGGTTTAAATGAATAAAAAATAAGACAAAAATGCCTTATTAAAATTTTCAAGCCCTCCGTTTTTGTTTTAACCGTGTTTATTTTATTTTTTCTAACAAGCTGGTTAAGCGAGTTAAACAAGTTAAGCCCGCCTGCCTCGCCATTACCCTGGATTATTAAACAGACATTTTAATCCGGTTCTAAAAGGTTTATTAGTAAAACATTTAAACGGCATGGCGGGCAGGTAAATTAAGCCAATTTTTGTGAAATCAGAGGCTTTTTTTGTTTAATGGCGTTTAAGATAGATAAGGGCTTTCTTTGTCAAGCCGTAAAAGCAAGATAAGCAAGATAGGCGAGATAAGCAAGATAAGAACTAAACTTAACTCTTATCTTGCTTATCTTGCTGAAAACTTATCTTGCTTTTACGGCTGAACTTGCTGAACTTGCTGAACTTGCTGATTTTACTTCATTTTTTTCCTGATAAACGCCGGAATTTCCAGCTCCTCTTCCTCTTCGGTTTTTTCGGCTGCCTGGCTAAAAAGCCTGGGGGCGGGTTTTTTCGGCAGCCGCTGGATTTCTTTCAGCTCCTCGTCGGCCTGGCGATTTTTAGTCTGAATGAATTCATTGGGCGTATAAACGGTTTCTTTGGCAAAATAAGACTCCGGGGAAGATTTGCCTTCGCCCCGGCCGGAAAAGCCGGCGGCAATGACGGTGATTCTTACCTCGTCTTTCAGATTCTCGTCAATCACGGCCCCAAAAATTATCCTGGCGTTCGGATCGGACGACTGGGTGATGATTTTGGCCGCTTCGCTCACTTCATTCATGCTTAAATCCTTGCCGCCGACGACGGTAAACAGAATGCCCTTGGCGCCTTCAATGGAAAGCTCTAATAAGGGGCTGGTAATCGCCGCTTTGGCCGCGTCGGTGGCCCGGTTCTCGCCGCTGCCCAAGCCGACGCCCATCAAAGCCGAACCGGTGTCGCGCATAATCGTTTTTACGTCGGCAAAATCAACGTTAATCAGCCCGGGCACGGTGATAATCTCGGCAATGCCAGCCACGCCCTGCTGCAAGACTTCGTCGCAAATATCAAAAGCTTCAAGCAAAGAAGTTTTTTTGTCAATCACCTGCAATAAGCGGTCATTGGGAATAATCACAATGGCGTCAACTTTATCTCTTAAATTAGCCAGGCCCCGCTCGGCAATTTCCTTGCGCTGGGCGCCTTCAAAACTGAAAGGCTTGGTCACCACGGCCAGGGTCAAAGCGCCGGCTTCCTTGGCCATATTGGCAATGACCGGCGCCGCGCCACTGCCCGTGCCGCCGCCCAGGCCGCAAGTGATAAAAACCATGTCCGCGCCTTTTAATAAATCGCGGATTTCATTCTGGCTTTCTTCGGCCGATTTTTCTCCCAATTCCGGGTCCA
This sequence comes from Candidatus Buchananbacteria bacterium RIFCSPLOWO2_02_FULL_46_11b, assembly GCA_001817615.1. Taxonomy (GTDB): domain Bacteria; phylum Patescibacteriota; class Patescibacteriia; order Buchananbacterales; family UBA6539; genus 02-FULL-45-11b. The sequence goes on from MHIR01000025.1 coordinate 7,443, forward strand.
TGCCCGCGCCCAAGCCGCGGGTGGTTAATTTGCCGATATGAAGGCGGGCATTGGCCTGGGAATGATGGAGGGCCTGGACATCAGTGTTAACGGCCAAAAATTCCACGCCCCGGATCTTGGATTTGACCATCCGATTGACCGCCGAGCCGCCGGAACCGCCGACGCCGATGACCTTAATTTTGGCGAAAGTTTCTATTTCGGGTTTGATCTCGGCCATAGAGCAGCAATGAGTGATTAATCTTAAAATATTATTAGACTATTTAATATGCTTTTATTCTAATTATGCCTAAGCACCAAATTCCAAATTGCAA
>MHIR01000026.1:0-936 GCA_001817615.1 Candidatus Buchananbacteria bacterium RIFCSPLOWO2_02_FULL_46_11b
ATTAATTTATTCCTACTATTCTGCTAACCTACTGAACTAAAATAAGACTACAGGCTTCTCTCCGCCGGGGGCTGAATTTCGGAAGCTTTATTTAAGCCCAGCTGCGCCTGTTCCACGATCACGGCTTCAAACGCTTTTCTGTCCTGGCCGTATTTTTGGCGCGAAAGCTCTTTAATCGCGCTGGCCGCGGCCAAATCGCCCTTAACCGGGGCTAAAGTTTTCAAATTAAAAGCTTTCAGCGGCTGATTGTCAATCAAAGGCCGGATATAGGCGTTAAACCGTTCGATATTGATCAAATCGTATTCCGAAACCACGGGCGCCATCTGTTTGGCGATCAGCTCGGCGTCTTCCGGGCCGATGCGGAAAGAGACCATGGTGCCGACATTGCCGAAAATCGCGTCTTTGATTTTTGAGCCGTAGCTCTTGCCTTCCGGGCCGCTGCCTTCAGTCAGCTGGCCGATATACTGGTGGGCTAAAATCAAATTAAGCTTGTATTTTCTGGCCTCCGCCAGAATCGTGGCCACGCTGTCGGTGATGAAATTCTGGAACTCGTCAATGTATAAATAAAAATCATGGCGCTGTTCTTCGGGAATATCGGTCCGGGTCAGGGCCGCCATCTGCAATTTAGCCACGATAATCAGGCCCAGCAGATTGCTGTTGACTTCGCCGGTCGTCCCTTTGGCCAAATTAACCAAAAGAATCTTTTTCTGGTCCATCGCCTCGCGGAAGCTGAAACCGGACTTGGGCTGGCCGATGATGTTTCTAATCATGGCGTTTTCAATAAACCGGCCGACTTTGGAAATCAGATAGCCGAGCATTTCCGACTTGTGGAAATCCGAAGTCTTGGCCATTTCCTGCTCCCAAAACGATCTGACCATCGGATCGGTTACCTTGCTTAATTTGTATTTCTGGAATTCCTTGTCCGTAAAAATCCTG
>MHIR01000026.1:1009-5658 GCA_001817615.1 Candidatus Buchananbacteria bacterium RIFCSPLOWO2_02_FULL_46_11b
GCTGTTCGGGCGTCTGGGCTTCCAGCATATTCAGGCCGATCGGCCGGTCAATATCGGCCGGATTGAAATAAATCACGTCTTCGGCCCGCTCTTTGGGAATCTGGGGCAGAATATCTTCCACCAAGCTGCCGTGCGGGTCAATGACGCAGACGCCCTGGCCGTTTTTAATGTCCTGAATGGCCAGATTGGACATTAAAACCGATTTGCCGGTGCCGGTCATGCCGATGATATACATGTGCCGCCGCCGGTCGTCGGGCTGCAGATAAATATCGGTTTTTATTCCCCGGTAGAAATTTTCGCCCAAAAGCAGGCCGGCTTGGGGCAAATTGCCCGGCGCCGGCAATTTTTTGGCCAAAAGCCACTTAATATTCGGCGTATCCAAAAACGGCGTGGGGAAATGATAAAGACTGGTAAGCTCTTCCACGTTCAAAATCGCTTTCTGCCTTTCGCGATAGTGGCGATAGATGAAGTCATTGATCATTTTAACCGAAGAATCCGGAAAAAATTTAAAGCTGTTGCCGTATTGATAAAAATTAAACTGGGAAAAAGAGCTCACGACGTTGTCCAAATAGCTGTCGGCTTTGGCCTTGGTTTTGGCCGAAGCCACGATCCGGACGTTGCAATCCAGGCCGGCTTTGGAGGTTTTTTCTTCCAGTCCCTTGACCAATTCCTGCTCCATGGGCGAAAGCGTGCGCTGGGGCTTATTTTTTTCCTGCTGGGCCTGCTCGGCGGTTTTGGCGCGAAATAAGTCAAAAATAGCGGAAAAATTCAGGCCGCCTTTGGCCATGGCCGCTTCCAACGTCTTGCCTTTCTGCATATCCACGGCCACCTGCGAGCCTTTTTTGTGCCATTGCTTTTTGGCCGAACGGCAGATAATCTGAATCGCCACGCCGTCTTGCTTGTCAATCTTGCTTAAAGAATTGGTCACGGCGTTTAAGGGATCGGAATTCAAAGTCTTGTAAGTCTTAATCGGAAAAATATAAGCCCGGGTGAATTTCAAATACCCGGCGGAAATTTCGCCCTGGGGAGAAAAAATATTATAATCTTGCACTTCTTCCAAATGAGCCTCGGGGTATTGGGCCAGAATCTGCTGTTCCATATTGTCTTTGAGGTAATGAGGCACGGATACGTAAAAAGAAATTTCCCCCTGCTGGCAGATGATTTCCAAAGAAAAATGATCCGACCGGCCGAAAAACCAGGGTTTTAATCCCCGCTGGGCGCGCAGGCCGCCGAAAGTTGAAAGCCAGCCTTCGGCAATGGCAATCTGATTGCGCAGCTCGTCAATAGTCGCTTCTTTTTCGGCCAGATCGGCCGCTTCTTTGGGCACCAAAACGGCAATCACGGTTTTCTGGAAAGCCGAGGCAATATAGCCCGAAGTCTGCAAAATCGCCCGGATTAAAAAAAGCAGAATAACGGCAAAAAGAACCGCTAAAACCGCCAAAGCCCCGATAATAAAATTGGGCTGAAGCAGAAGCGATTCCCAGTTGAGGCCGAAGAAATTAGAAAAGGCGGGAAACATAGTATCCTGTCTTTTTAAAAATTAAGGATAAAAATAGACTGGGCAAAGCGGCAAATTCTCCGCCAAAGGCGGATGCGCAAGCGGATGCGCCTTTGGCCTTTCGGCCCTTCAACTTTGTTCACCTTTCGGTTTTACTCAAGGTGACCTTGAATGAAACTGAAAGGTCAGGGCCGCCTCGAGCAAGTCGAGAGGCGGCAAGCTCAAAGCCACCATGAGCTTGCCGAATGGTGGCGCACAAATCTCAAACTTATTGGCCGTGAAATTTCAAATTTTAAATTTCAAATTAATTTTAAATGACAGAATTTTAAAATTTAAAATTTGTTTGGGATTTGGAATTTGGTGCTTGTAATTTTACCCTTTATCCCAAAAAAACCTTAATTTACTCGCCGCCTACTTATTCCTTATCCGGCTTCATCTTAATCAGCCTATCGGTCTTGATTTTCGCCTCTTGGTTCAAAAAAAATCGGTTGATGCCCGGAATCATCTTCAGCCAGTCTAAAATCAGCTTGAGAACCTTGCTGGTTTTAACTTTGGTTTCATTAAGCAATCTTTCAATTTTAGCGGCGGTTTTCTCGCCTTCGGCCTTGAATTTCTGCTGTAAATCCATATCCAGGCTAAAATAAGCGTCCTGTAAATCCTCTTCCAGGATGCTTTCAATTTTTTTCAGATTCGGGCTTTTAACCGCCGGCGCGGCCGGTTTTGCCGCCGGGGCCGGCGCCGGCTTGGCTTCGGGCTTTTTTTCCTCCTCCTGGATTGAAATTTCCTCTAAAATCTCTTGTTTTACCCGCTCCTTGTCGGCTTCAGTAAAGGTTTCCGCGGTTTCCGGCGCTTGAATTGGCTGTTTTTCCGAATAAAAAGGATCAGCCAAAGACAATTCGTCTTTTTCCGATTCCTTGGCTATATTGGAATTTTTAGTCGGACTCATATGGGTTTATTATAACACAAAATAGTAAATTAAGTAAATTAAGTGAATTAAGCCCGCCTGCCTTTCGGCCATGAGCTCGCCCTTCAATAAATTCAGGGCGCCCCGAGCTTGCCGCCCCTCGATTTTACTCGGGGCGGCCTTGAGCCTGTCGAAAGGCCGAGGGGCGGGGCCGAATGGCCTTCGCCATTAAATTGAATGTCAATAATGATGTTTAATCCCGACTTATTTGGATATATCTGACGGCAACGGCGGGCAGGCGAGATAAGAAGCTTGGTCTAACGGCTTAATTCACTTAATTTACTCTTTATTAACAAATATGGTATAATTTAAATAACAAACTTCAATCTTTTTAAATTAACCTAAAATAAAAACCTATGTCTAGTACTCAAAAAATCCAATTTGCCAATTTCATCTGGCTTAATCTGGAAAATCCGGAAGAAAAAGACGCCGCCCAGCTGGGCCAAAAATACGGCTTTCATCCCCTTGATTTGGCTGACTGCCTGACTCAAAACCACCGCACTAAAATTGACATTTATCAAAAATACGCTTTTTTGGTTTTTTTGTTTCCGGTTTATAACGAAAAAACCCGCGAGATTTTCGGCGGCGAACTGGATATTTTCATCGGCCAGGACTTTTTAATCACCGTCCACCGGGGCGAACTTAAGGTCTTTAACGATTTTTTCAATATTTTCCGGGTCAGCCACGACGCCCGCGAAAAATACCAGGACAAATCGCCGGAAAAACTCCTTTATGAACTGCTTAACCGGCTCTTTTTATACTGTTTTCCCATGGTTGACCATTTAATCATGGACAGCGACAGGATTGAAAAAGCGATTTTCGCCGGCCATGAAAGAAAAATGGTTTCGGAAATTTTGATCATCCGGCGCAATATCACGGATTTCAGAAAAATCATGCAAGTCCATAAAAACGTCCTGAAGAAAGCGGTCGTAAATTTCAAAGAAAACCCGATTTATGTCATGAAAAAAACCGATGTTTATTTTGAAAGCCTGGTTGATTTTTCCAAAGAAATCTGGGACGCCATGGATAATTTAAAGGAAAGAATTGAGGCCCTCCAGCAGACCAATGAATCGCAGATTTCTTTCCGGCTTTCAGACATCATGAGAATTCTGACGATCATTTCGGTCATCACCTTCCCGATTACCTTAATCGCCACGGTTTTTGGCATGAATACCACCCATGCCATGCCCTTTGTGGATAACCCTCGCGGCTTTTGGTACGTTATCGGCCTCATGCTGGCGATTATCGCCACGATGCTGGGGATCTTTAAAAAGCAAAAGTGGCTGTAGCCAAGAGAACAAAAATTTAATGTAGAGACGCAAGATTTTGCGTCTCTACACGGGTATTAAATTTTTGTTCTCTTGGCTGCCCCGTGTGTCATCACGGGGTTCTTTTTGTTTTAATTGGCTTTATCTGCTAAACTGAATATCTCCTTAACTTCCCTCGCATTTTCCGCCCGCACCAGCTTGGCCCGCAATTCTCCGGCCCCGGGAAAACCTTTGACATACCAGGCCAGATGCTTGCGGGTTTCAAAGAGTCCCCGTTTGCCTTTCATTTTTTCGGCCAAAACCGCGTGCTTAATCGCGGTTTTTTTAATATCCGCCAGAGACATTTCTTGATAGCGGCCGGTTTTTAGATAATCTTTTATTTGTTTAAAAAGCCAGGGCTTGCCGTAAAGCCCGCGGGCCAGCCCCAGGCCGTCAATGCCGGTCTGCTCAATCATGTATTTGCCGTCTTCGGGCCTGTTTATTCCGCCATTGCCCAAGACTATGCCTTTAAAATTCTCTTTGACCTTTTTAATCATGGCAAAATCAACCGGCCCGCCGAAAGGATTACTGAAATAACGGCCGTGAACCATGATGGCCGAAACCGGCAAACCGGCTATGGCTTTGACAAAATCCATAGCCGTCACCCGGTCAATGCCGGCGCGGATTTTAACCGAAACCGGCAATTTCGTGCTTTGGGCGGCTTTAATAATCATCTGCCGGCAAAAATTCAAATCCCGCATCAAAGTCACTCCCCCGCCATGGGCCACGACTTTCTTGGCCGGACAGCCAAAATTCAGATCAATACCCGAATACCCGGCTTTCTCCACGATCTGACAGGCTTTTTTAAACATTTCCGGCCGCTTGCCGAAAAGCTGGCAGACCGCGGGCTTTTCCGATTTATCAAACTTCAGCATCTCTA
>MHIR01000026.1:5673-5930 GCA_001817615.1 Candidatus Buchananbacteria bacterium RIFCSPLOWO2_02_FULL_46_11b
CGTAATACAGGGCGTCAGCCGAAATCATTTCCGTGTAGACCACATCCGCACCAAAAGACCGGCAAAGCTGCCGGAAAGCCGAATCGGAAATCCCGGCCATGGGGGCCAGGGCCAGGATGGGTTTATCTAATTTTTGCCAGAAATTTTTTGCCATACAAATAAAGCTAGTATAACTGATAAGCCCTGTTTTTTAAGCTTTACCAGCTCTACCAGCTCTTATTTTATCTTGCCACGAACAAACTCTACCAGTTCTTCGG
>MHIR01000026.1:5958-7486 GCA_001817615.1 Candidatus Buchananbacteria bacterium RIFCSPLOWO2_02_FULL_46_11b
GGCATTTTTCATGGCCGCCAGTTTTTCCGGCCGGGCCAAAAGCTCGTTAATTAACTGGCTGATTTTCCTGACGTTATTCACTTTGACGGCCGCGCCGCGGCCGGTTAAAAATTCCACATTGTCTTCCTCCTGGCCCGGAATGACTTTATTAATGATCAGGGGCAGGCCCGTGGCCAGACATTCGGAAACCGTCAGGCCGCCGGCTTTGGAAAAAATTATGTCGGAGGCCGCCATCAGCTCTTCCAGATTAGGAATAAAGCCAAAAGTTTTGACATTGGCCATTTGCTTGAGATTTGATTGTTCAGCGGCTTTTTCAAATTCTCCGTCGCGGCCGGCCACGATTAAATACTGGATTTTGCCGGCTTGATTTTTTTCCAAATCGTCAATTAAGGCTTTGACGGCGGAAAGTTTAAATTGGCCGCCGACTATCAAAAAAGTGAATAAACCGGCCTTTAAGCCCAATTTCTGGACAATTTCGGCCTGATTATTCGGCGGAGAGAATTTTTTTTCAATCGGAATGCCAAAAACCATGATTTGCTCGTCTTTGACGCCGTAGCCCATCAGGCATTTTTTCAGCTCGGGCGTGGCGACAAAATAATAATTGATTTCCGGGTCAAGCCAGAAGCTGTGGCAGCCGTAATCGGTTAAGACCGCGCCGGAAGGAATGCGGATCAAATCGTCTCTTTGGGAAAAGGAAATCAGGCGCGCGGGCAAAAAATGCGTGGCGATAATAAAATCGGGCTTGAAGTCCCCGATTAAAGCGGCCAGCGGCTTTTCAAAAAAAAGCTTGAAAACCAGCTGGGCGAATTTTTGGCGCCTTGAATTGTTAAAAAAACGATAAAGCAGCCGCCAGAAAAACGGAATGTGGCCGGCCAGGTATTCATAGCCGCCGGCAAACGCTTTCTGGTAAATTTTGAATGGATGGTTTAAAACGTCAAACAAGCCGGTTTCAATTTCGGGATACTTGTCCTCAAAAACCCGCTTGATGGATTTGGCGCAGCTATAATGGCCCTGGCCCGCGCCGGCGTAAATTATCAGGACCTTCTTACTCATATTTTTGATAAATCCTAATCAGCTGATCCGTCATTTTCTCCAGGGTGTAATTCTGGACTTCGGCGATGGCCAGACGGCTGATCTCGTCTTTATTTTCCTGGGGTAGATTCTGCCATTCATTCAAGGCTTGCAAATAAGCATATTTGTCATAGGGCAAAAGCCAGGCAAAATCTTTCTTTAAAAAACTGATTAAGCCGCCGGCGTTGGGCCCCAAAATCGCCAGACCGAAAGCCATCATTTCCAGGCCGACCAGGCCGTAAGGTTCAATGTCGTTGACTAAAATGCCCAGTTGGCTTACAGCCAGATATTTTCTGACTTCCTCGCGCGGAATATAGCCGGTTAATTCTACGACCGGCATTGCTTTAAGATTGCCTTCATAGCCCCCGCCGCCGACTACGATCAGCCGGTATTTTTCGGGGTCAAGCTCTTTGGCCATCTCCACGAGCAAGCCGGTTCTTTTGTCTTTATCCAGCCG
>MHIR01000027.1:0-9720 GCA_001817615.1 Candidatus Buchananbacteria bacterium RIFCSPLOWO2_02_FULL_46_11b
ACCGTGACCATTACGGCTTCAGCCAGCTTTTGCAGTTTTGGCGGCGGCAGCACGGGCGGCACGCCGGGTGGCGGTGGCGGTGGAACGTTGACAGTGCCGAGCGCGACTTTAATTTCTATCAGCGCCGGCGCGGCCAGCACCGAGACTGTAAGCGTCACTTTAACCCTGGGGGCAACCAATGCCTCAACTATGCTAATCTCCAATAAATCGGATTTTTCGGATGTTTCCAGCTGGCTGACTTACGCCGCGTCAAAAGCATGGACTTTGACGGCCGGCGCCGGCACCAAGACGGTTTACGTTAAATTCCGCAGTTCAGACGGCGGCGAATCGGCCGCTAAAAGCGATACGATTGAATTAGTGGAGCCGGCCGCGGCCAAAAGCGGAGATATAACCGGTACGGCCGGCGGCACGGTTATTTTATCCGGCAGTAAAGTATCAGTTATTGTTCCGGCGGGCGCGATTTCCGGTTCCGGCACCGTGACCATTACCCCGACCACCACTTACACGGCGCCGGCGGCCGGCACTCAAGTAGTCGGCGGCAAGGCGTATGATCTGACGCTGATGGTCGGCGGTACAGCGGCCACGACTTTCAGCAAAGCCGTTACTTTGACTTTCACTTATACCGACGCGGAAATTGTAAATCTGGAAGAATCAACCCTGCAGGTTTATTATTGGGATACAACGACCAGCGCCTGGGTAAAATTGGGCGGCGCGGTTGACGCGGCCAACAACAAAATTACCGTCACCACGACCCACTTTACCAAATTTGCCGTTTTAGGCACGGTTAAGGCCAGCCGCGCCGGAAAATTGGTGAAATTAGCTTGTCCGGCCAATGCCGATGTCAATCATAAGTGCAAAGCGGTTTATTACGTCGGCAACAACAGCAGGCGCTACGTTTTCCCGCATGAAAAAACCTTCAAAACCTGGTATGCGGATTATTCCGGCGTGGAAACAATCGGTGAAACCGACTTAGCCAGCTATATGATCGGCGGCAATGTCACTTATCGCCCGGGCGTGAAAATGATTAAAATCACCACTGATCCGAAAGTCTATGCCGTGGATAAAAACGGGACTTTGCGCTGGTTAAAAACGGCGGATGTGGCCAAGGCGATTTACGGCAGCAGCTGGTCTAGTTTAGTGGAAGACGTGGCTGATTCATACTTTGTCAATTATAAGGCCGGCAGCGATGTGGCCGCGGCCGCGGATTTTGACAAGACCGCGGCGGCCAACGGTTCGGCGACAATTAATATTGATAAAGGATTGTAAATAAGCGAAATTCTATAAACAAAAAAGGCCGCCAGGCCTTTTTTGTTTTGGTTTTTTGTGTTATAATAAGAGTATTGGTTGATTGTTTTTAATAGCTTGTGTTGATAAGAAGAGATAAGAGGGCGTAAGAAGGCTTAAGAAGGCAAGAAGGCGAAGAGGACTTTAAGAAGTGAAGAAGATTAAGGCGGTTTAAGAGGGAAAAAGGAGGACTAAAGATGCCTTCTAATCCTCTTAAGCCCTCTCAATCTTCTTGCCCTCTTACCCTCTCAAGCCCTCTTATGCCTTCTTAACCCCTCTAAATCATATGGCTCAAATTGACGAAAAAAATAATGAAAATCCGGCTGATTTTTCCGGCCAAGCGACAAACAGCGAAATTAAAAAGCTTTTGGAGGAAAACTTGAAATTGACTCGGGAAATCCACTCAATGGCCAAAAAAATCAAAGGCCAGCTTTTCTGGCAGCGGCTGTTTGGCGGGCTTAAGGTTTTAGCCGTTATTGTTTTATTGGCTTTAAGCTTTATCTATTTGCCGCCATTGCTGAATAACGCGATTGCGCCTTACCAAGAGCTTTTAAACATCAAGGCCGGCGGTTTGAGCGCCGATTCGGTCAGGCAGATCATTAATCAGCTGAATAGCCAATAATGTAAGCTATATAGTTAGGCAGTTAGGTAATCAGGTTGTCGGGTTATTGGGTTATTAGCTAAACAAGAATTATAGACTAACAACCTGACCACCTGACAACCTGACAACCTATTTTAAAGTTATCCACAAGTCATTTTTACCCCCACTCTGATTTTGTGTTATAATAAAAATATAGCCGTTAAAATCTTAATTTTTCAAAACTATGGAAATCAAAAGAAAATTAGCGAAACTTTCGCCATTATTTCAAAGCGCGGCGGTCATCGCGATTTCAGCGCTTTTTGTTTTCTCGGCGGTCTACGCCGCCACGACCATCGGCGCCAGTATCACCACCGGCGGCAATCTGACCGTTACCGGCTGGGCTTCCAGCACCTCGGCCACGACCACCAGCTATTTATACATCGGCGCGGACGGAACCGAGCCCAATCCCTGGAATTTTCAGAACGGGGACTTATATGTCCAGGATGATACCTTCCTAGGCAGTCAGGCAACATCAGTTACTTCTCTTTGGGTCGGTTCGGCCGGCACGGCCAATTATCTTAATTTGGCGGGCGGCGATTTATTTGTTCAGGATGATTTGCAAGTCGGCGACAGCCTTTGGGCCGATCATGCTTCCAGCACCTCGGCCACGACCACCAAGTATTTGATGGTGGGCAGCGGCTTTTCTTTGCCCGCGGCCTGGAATTATAACGAAGACTTGGCGGTTTCCGGCGACGCCATGATTAACGGCAACGCCACGACCACGGGCCATTATAATTTCGGCAGCGCGACCGAGTATATCCGGGTGGAACTTGAACCGTACCGGCCAAATTCCGCCTCCGGCAATATTCCCTGGCTTAAAGGCCGGAGTTTGAACGCGGCCGGCGGCATCGGCGTTTTTGGCGCGGAAACCGGATTATTCATCAGGGAAAGCGGCGATGCCACTTATCCCGAACCAGTAATTATTTTTATTGATAATGCCGATGCCGAGCTGTCAAGGATTTACGGCAATAGCGACGATGACAGCATAATATTTGCCAACGCGGCCGGCGGCTATAGTTTTGACGATACGATGTCTATTGGTGGCACGGCCGCGGCCGATGTCGGCCTTAGTATCAGCGAAAACATCACGGGCAGCGGCGCTAACCCTTATGGGTTAAGCATGATTTCCTCTATTGCCCCGGAGAACGGATACAGCGCTTATGGCGCGTTTATCAACCCAACCTTTGGGCTTGCCGTCGGCAACACTTATCCGGTTCTTGCCAATTTATATGTTGACGGAGGTTCTACCGGCGTCCTCGGCGGCACGGCAACTGATTATTACGGCTTATACGTGGACAAACCGTTGGCGGCCGGCGCAAGCGTGGCGACTAATATATACGGCGCTTATATCGAAGGCACCACGCTTTTGGACGGCAACGCTTCCACAACCGGCGATTTGTTCGTTTCCGGCGGCACTTTTGATTTAACCACCAGCACCGGCACGACCACGCCCGGAATATTTTCCCAAAGTCTGGCTCGTTCCACTTCCACGATCAGCGCCGGCGTCATTACCAACGGCTCAACCAAGAAATCCGTCGGCTGTCTGGAGCTGGCGGCGACGAACGGCGCCTATTATAGCTGCTTTATTGACACGGCCACGCCCAGTCTTGTTTGCCAGCTCGGCCGGTGCAATTAGCGGTTATATCAAGAAAGCAAAAAAGCAAGAAATCAAGAAATCAAGAAATTAAAAAAGCAAAAAAGCAAAAATTTAATTGATTGTTTTTTTGTTTTTTTGTTTAGGCCCGCCCAAATTTTGCTATTTTTAAAATAAATTTTTGATTATTTTTCATTTATTATTAATAGAAATAATCAAAATCGGACTAAAGCGGCAAAATTTGGGCGGGCCGTATGTTTTTTTGATTTTTTGTGGTATAATATAAGTAAATCAAGCGGGCAAGTAGCGACAGGTCGCGACCTGTCGCTACGGCTTGATTTACTTATAAAATTATGAAAGAGCTCATCCAACAATTAGCCGCTCTGAAGAAGAAGATTTCAGACACGCGGAGGTTGCTTTGACCTCGGCGGTCTTAAATTGGAAATTAAAAAATTAGAAGCCCGGATGAACCAGCCCGATTTTTGGCAAGACCAGAACCGGGCTAAGTCGGTTTCGCGGAGTTGTGAAAATTTGAAAAAGCAGGTGGAACCATGGGAAGAAATTGCCAAGGAAGCTGAAGATAATTTGGCATTGGCCAAAGAAGTCAAAGAAGAAGACAAGGAATTGATAAAAGAAATAAAAAAAGAAGTTTTAAAACTGGAAAAAAAATTAAGCAAATTGGAATTTACGGTTTTATTTTCCGGCCCTTACGACGGCCATGACGCGGTAGCGGCGATTCACGCCGGCACCGGCGGCACGGAAGCCCAGGACTGGGCGCAGATGCTTTGGCGCATGCTTTTAAGATATTGCGGGAAAAAAGGCTTTGAGACGAAGATTATTGATGAAACCCGGGGCCAGGAAGCCGGAATTAAAAGCGCGATGTTTGAAGTTTCCGGGTCTTTTGCTTTCGGCCATTTAAAATCCGAAGCCGGGGTGCACCGCCTGGTGCGGATTTCGCCGTTTGACGCGGAAAAAATGCGCCATACTTCTTTTGCTTTGGTGGAAGTAATGCCGATTTTGGCGGATAACGAGGGCGTGGAAATAAATGAAAAAGATTTAAAAATTGATGTTTTTCGCTCCGGCGGCGCCGGCGGGCAAAGCGTCAACCGAACCGACTCGGCCGTGCGCCTCACCCATCTGCCCACCGGCCTGGTGGTCAAATGCCAAAACGAACGCTCCCAGTCGCAGAACAAAAAAATCGCTTTAAAAATCTTGCGGGCGAAATTGACGGAATTACAGGCGCGGGCCAAGGGCGCGAAGCTGTCGGAGATTCGGGGCGAGGTGCTGGCCGCGGCCTGGGGCAACCAGATTCGCTCCTATGTGCTGCAGCCTTATAAAATGGTCAAGGATCACCGCACGGATTTTGAGACTTCGGATGCCGAAGCGGTTTTGGACGGGGAGCTTGACGGATTGGTGGAAAGTTATTTAAGATATAGTAAGCAAGATAGGCAAGATAAGCGAGATAAGCAAGATAAGGATTAAGCTTAACTCTTATCTTGCTGAAAATTTATCTTGCTTAATTCCTGCCTAAGCGTAAGATAAAAGTTAATTTTTTACAAGACACTATGCGTATATTAGTTACCGGCGGCGCCGGGTTCATCGGCTCCCATCTCTGCGAATATCTGTTAAACCAGGGCAACCAGGTTGTCTGCCTGGATAATTTTTTTACCGGCCAAAAAAGGAATATTGAGCCGTTTTTAACCAATAAAAATTTTGAATTGGTTGAGCATAACGTCACGATTCCTTTTGATTTAAAAGTTGATCAAATTTATAATCTGGCCTGTCCGGCTTCGCCCATTCATTACCAAAAAAATCCGATTGAAACCGTGCGGACCAATGTTTTGGGCGCGATCAATTGCCTGGATTTGTCAAAGAAGCTTGGCGGCGTTAAAGTCCTGCAGGCTTCCACCTCGGAAGTCTACGGCGATCCGGCCGTTCATCCGCAAGTGGAAACCTATAACGGCAATGTCAATCCCATCGGCCCCCGCGCCTGCTATGACGAAGGCAAGCGCTGCGCCGAGACTTTATTTTTTGATTACCACCGCGAGGCCAAAATTCCGATTAAAGTGGTGCGGATTTTCAATACCTACGGACCGAACATGAAAAAAGACGACGGCCGGGTGGTTTCCAACTTCATTATTCAGGCTTTAAGAGGAGACGATATCACCATTTACGGCAGCGGGGAGCAGACGCGGTCATTTTGCTATGTTTCGGATTTGATTTTAGGGCTGGTTAAAATGATGGATTTTGACGGCTTTTCCGGCCCGGTTAATCTGGGTAACCCCGGCGAATTTACAGTCAAACAATTAGCCGAGATGGTGATTGAGATGACGGGCAGTAAAAGCAAAATTGTTTATGAACCTTTGCCGGCCGATGATCCCAAACAAAGACGGCCGGATATCGGTTTAGCCAAAGAGAAGCTTGATTGGGCGCCGAAAGTTCAATTGGCCGAAGGGCTGGAAAAGACGATTGCGTATTTTAGGAAAGTAAATTAGTGAATTAGTGAACTAGTTTCTAATTCACTAATCCACTAATTCACTAATCCACTAATTTACTAATTTACTATTTTACTATGAAAGCGCTCGTCACCGGCGGTGCCGGATTCATCGGTTCAAACTTAGTTGATGAATTAATCAAGCAGGGTAATCAGGTAAGGGTTATAGACAATCTTTCCACCGGCAAAAAAGAAAATTTAAATCCCCGGGCCGAATTTGTTTTAGCCGATATCACCAATTTGGAAGAAATCAAGCCGCATTTTGCCGGCATTGACTGTGTTTTTCATCTGGCGGCCTTGCCGCGGGTGCAATGGTCAATTGAAAATCCGATTGAAACTCATAACGCCAATATCAACGGCACGCTCAATGTTTTTTTGGCGGCCAAAGACGCCAAGGTGAAACGTTTGGTTTATTCGGCTTCTTCTTCGGCTTACGGCGATAATCCCGTCATGCCCTTGAAAGAAGATTTTTTGCCCGCGCCGATGAGCCCTTACGGCCTGCATAAATACGTGGGCGAGCATTACGCCCGGCTCTTTGCCCTGCTCTACGGTTTAGAAACCGTCAGTTTGCGCTATTTTAACGTCTACGGGCCGCGCCTGGCCTTCGCGGGCGCTTACGTCACGGTAATCGCGGTTTTTTTAAGGCAGAAAAGCGAAGGCAAAAAAATGACCATTATTGGCGACGGCAGCCAGACGCGGGATTTTACTTTTGTCGGCGACGTGGTCAGAGCTAATATTTTAGCTTCTCAAAGCGATCAGGTTGGACACGGCGAAGTGATCAATATCGGCGCCGGCCATAATTATTCGGTCAATGAAATCGCGGCCAAGATCGGCGGCGAAACGGAATACATCGCGGCGCGCATTGAGCCACATGATACGCTGGCGGATACCAGTAAAGCTAAAGAATTGTTGGGCTGGGAGCCGCAGGTTAATTTTGACGAGGGATTAAGACGGACCGTTGAGTGGTTTGATCACAGGTAAGCTTGATTGATATGATTAAAACCGGCGACAATAATATTAAAAATAATCTGGCCGTGCTGGAAGAGATTATCGAGACTTTCAGCGCGAATTTCGACTTGAAGGATATTTTGAACAATATCGCCAGAATCATCGGCCAGGTGACCAGGGCCGATTCTTGTTTTATTTATTTGATTTCCGGCGACGAAGTAATCTTAAAGGCTTCGCAAAACCCCCATCATTCAAATTTAGCGAAGATTAAAATGAAGGTCGGCGAAGGGATTACCGGCTGGGTGGCGGAAACCAAAAAATCCGCGGCCATTGCCAGCCGGGCTTACGAGGATAAGCGCTTTAAAATTTTTTCCGGTTTGCCGGAAGATAAATTTGAAAGTTTTTTGTCGGTGCCGATCATTTTCCGGAAAAAAGTCATCGGCGTCATCAATGTCCAGCATTGCCGGACAAAGAAATATTCAAAAAAAGACATTAATTTTTTGGAAACCATTGCCAAGCAAATCGGCGGCATTTTGGAAATTTCGCGCTTAATTTCGGAAACCGATGTTTTAAAAGACGCTTTGGAAACGCAGAAATTGGCGGCCAAGGCCAAAGCGATTTTGATGAAATCGGGCGGCTTGTCCGAAGATGAAGCCCATCGCTTATTGGTCAAAAAAAGCATGGATAAAAGAAAGTCGCTTAAGGCCGTGGCCGAGGCGGTTATTTTGGCCCAGGAAGTGATCAGTTAATTATCCACAGCGGCTCGCTTGCAAAAAAAAGTCAAATGATTTAATATATCAATAAGGCACAATGGCGTGCCTAAGAGTCAATGAAGACGTCTGATTTACCGGCGCCTTTTTTAGTTATTAACGCGAGACGCCTCATCGGGGCGTCTATACAAATTTATGCCAAAAAAAGTATTTGACCAAATTGAGAAGGAAAAAGTGGAAATTATTGACTTGCGCTTTGTTGATATTTTCGGCAAATGGCAGCATTTTTCCACGCCGGCCTCGTTTCTTTCCGAAAAGGATTTTAAAGAAGGAATCGGCTTTGACGGTTCGTCCATCAAGGGCTTCAAACCGATTGAGGAAAGCGATTTAATTTTGATTCCCGAGCCCGAGACGGCGTTTATTGATCCGTTTTTTGAGCACAAAACTCTGTGCCTGATCTGCGACGTTTACGAGCCGGGGACAAGGCAGCCGTTTATTTTTGACCCGCGCTTTATCGCCAAAAAAGCCCAAAAATATCTGGAATCAACCGGCCTGGCCGACAAGGTGTATCTGGGCCCGGAAGCGGAATTTTTTATTTTTGATTCAATCAACTATTTTGAATCGGAAAATCAGTCGTATTATAAAATTGATTCCGCCGAAGCGTTCTGGAATTCCGGCCTGGGCGAAAGGAATTTAGGCTACAAGATACGGGCCAAAGAAGGCTATTTTCCGGTGCCGCCCAACGATACCTTGCAGGATTTGCGCAGCGAAATCACCAGGCATCTTATTAACGCCGGCATTGAAGTGGAAAAGCATCACCACGAAGTCGCCACCGCCGGCCAGAGCGAGATTGACATGAAATACGACGAGCTACTTGCCATGGCTGACAAGCTGATGAAGTTCAAATATATCGTTAAAGCAACTTGCAGTAAAGCCGGCCGCGTGGCGACTTTTATGCCCAAGCCGATTTTTTCCGATAATGGTTCCGGCATGCACACCCACATTTCCTTGTGGCAAGAGGGCCAGCCGCTTTTTGCCGGCGACAAATACGGCGGCCTGTCGGAAATGGCGCTGTATTTCATCGGCGGCCTGTTAAAACACGCCGGCGCGGTTTTGGCTTTTGCCTCGCCGACAACCAACTCCTACAAGCGCCTGGTGCCGGGTTATGAAGCGCCGGTCAATCTCGCCTATTCCCAGCGCAACCGTTCGGCCGCCATCCGCATTCCGGTTTATTCCGACCATCCGTCAAGCAAGCGCCTTGAATTCCGCCCGCCGGATCCGGCCGCCAATCCCTACCTGGCCTTCTCCGCCATTTTACTGGCCGGTCTTGACGGCATCCAGAATAAAATCGATCCGGGCAAGGCTTACGACTCAAATATCTTTGAGCTGACAAAAGAAGAAGCCAAGGATATCAAATCCGTGCCGGGATCTTTGGTTGAAGCGCTGGCCTGCCTGAATAAAGATCGCGAGTTTCTGACTGAATCCGGAGTTTTCACCGACGCGTTTATCGATCAGTGGATTGACTTAAAAACCGGCCTGGAAGCCGATCCGGTCCGTTTGCGCCCGCATCCGCACGAATTTTTGCTTTACCATGATTGCTAGACAATAAGACAAAAAAGCAAGATTTAGGTCTTGTTTTTTTGTTTTAGCAGGGTCTTTTAAGCCGGTCAATTTAAGAGTGTAGGGAGTGGGTAGTTTTTTTACCGCACCCTGCGCTTTATTCCTTACACCCTACTCCCTAACCTTGTCTTAAACGCAAATTTGCCTTATAATATCAATATAAATCTTAAGCCAAAACCACTATGGACAAAGCTTATTTAGACGCCCGAATCCGCAAAATTCCCAACTTTCCCAAAGAAGGGATCTTATTTTATGACGTGACCACGCTTTTTGAAGACGCGGCATGTTTTAAGCAAATGATTGACGAGATTTGCAAGAATTATGAAGGCCAAAAAATTGATAAAGTCGTAGGTATTGATGCCCGCGGGTTCTTATTAGCCTCCACCATGGCTTACAAATTAAACGCCGGCATTTCCGTGGTGCGCAAAAA
>MHIR01000027.1:9733-10301 GCA_001817615.1 Candidatus Buchananbacteria bacterium RIFCSPLOWO2_02_FULL_46_11b
AAAAGAATACGGCCCGGACATCGTTGAAATGCACGAAGACACGATCAAGCCCGGGGAGAAAGTCGTGATTGCCGACGATCTGCTGGCCACCGGCGGCACGATGTCAGCCGCGATTGACCTAGTCAAACAGATGGGCGGGGAGATTGCCGGGATTGATTTTATCATCAACCTGTCATTTTTGCCGGGGCTGGAGAAGTTGAAAGAATTTGGTTACCCGGTTCATTTTTTGGTTGATTATGATAACGAGAAGGTAACTTAAAGTCAATAAAGCAATAAAACAATAAAGCAATTCTTAAGGAGTCCTTTTCCAATAAAAAAACAATAAAGCAAAAATTTAAGAGTTGTTTTATTGCTTTATTGATTCAATGCTATGTGACTATTAATCAAACTAATCTCCAATACCCCTATGACCAATAAACCCATCAAAATCGGAATAATCGGCGGGAGCGGACTCGACGACCCCAAGCTGCTTGCAAATTTTGAGGAAAAGGAACTGGAAACGCCTTACGGCAAGCCGGCCGCGAAATTGATTTGCGGCAAATTGGGCGGGCGGGAAGTCGTGATTTTG
>MHIR01000027.1:10315-10616 GCA_001817615.1 Candidatus Buchananbacteria bacterium RIFCSPLOWO2_02_FULL_46_11b
AGAGCATACCATTACTCCGACCCACGTGCCTTTCCGGGCTAATATTTGGGCGCTAAAAGAGCTGGGCTGCACGCATATTTTAGCCGCGACGGCCTGCGGTTCGTTGCGCGAAGAAATCAAACCCGGCGATCTGGTTTTTATTGACCAGTTTATTGACAATACCAAACACCGGCTTTTGACTTTTTTTGACGATAAAGTCATCCATACGCCCATGGCTGATCCGTTTTGCGGCCAATTAAGGAAGCTTTTAATTCAGACCGCCAAAGATTTGAAATTCAGCCATCACGAAAAAGGCGTGATG
>MHIR01000027.1:10644-11946 GCA_001817615.1 Candidatus Buchananbacteria bacterium RIFCSPLOWO2_02_FULL_46_11b
GGCGCGGACGTGATTAATATGTCCACCGTGCCGGAAGTCATTTTGGCCCGGGAGCTGGGAGTTTGCTACCAGTCAATTGCCATGTCCACGGATTACGACTGCTGGAAAGACGGCGAAGAGCCGGTGACGTTTGAAATGGTCATGGCGCGCATGAAACAGAACGCGGATAACGTGAGAAAATTATTGGTTGAGGTGATACCGAAAATAGATTTTTGGGAATGCCGTTGTCGGGGAAATAATGATTAAAATTATAAATTCCAAATCTCAAATTCCAAACAAATCCTAAATTTTAAATTCAAAACGCTATTATTGGAATTTGTAATTTTGGACATTGTAATTTGTTTGAAATTTGAGATTTGAAATTTGGTGCTTTAGAATATTAATTATTAATAAAATAATCATCCATATGAAAATACTTGTCACCGGCAGCCTCGCTTATGACAGAATCATGGATTTCCCCGGCAAATTCGCCGACCATATCCTGCCGGAAAAAATCCACCAGATCAATCTTTCTTTTCTGGTCAATGACCTGAAAGAAAGCTTCGGCGGCACGGCGGGCAACATCGCTTATAATTTGGCCCTGCTCGGCTTGAAGCCTTCGATTTTGGGCAATGTCGGGGCCAAAGATTTTATTTTATACGAGCAGTGGTTGAAAAAGAACAAGATTAACATTTCCGGCCTGAATATCCTGCCGGGGCAGCACACGGCCAGCGCCTATATCATCACCGACCAATCGGACAACCAAATCGCCGGGTTTTATCCGGGCGCCATGAGCAAGCCTTGCAAGTTCAAAGTTCAAAGTTCAAAGTTCAAAGCCGATATCGCTATTGTTTCGCCTCAAAATCCGGTAGACATGGTTGATTTCCCCAAACTATTTAAAAAGAAAAAGATCCCTTATATCTTTGACCCGGGTCAGCAGATGACCTCACTATCCCCGGCGCAGCTGAAGCAGGCGATCGCCGGCAGCGAAGTTTTAATCGGCAATGACTACGAAATCAGCGTCATTTCCAAACGCACCGGCTGGGCGCTGGAAAAAATGCTGAAGCAAACCAAGCTTTTAGTGATTACCAAAGGAGAGAAGGGCTCGGAAATAAGAACCGGCAATAAGGTTATTAAGATTCCGCCGGCTAAGCCAAAAAATACCTCTGATCCCACGGGCGCGGGCGACGCTTATCGCGCGGGCTTGATTTACGGCTTATTGAACAATTGGCCTTTAGAGAAGACGGGCCGGTTGGCCGGCTTGATCTCGGTCTACACCGTGGAAAAATACGGCACGCAGACGCATCGGTTCAGCTGGGCGGA
>MHIR01000027.1:11968-36597 GCA_001817615.1 Candidatus Buchananbacteria bacterium RIFCSPLOWO2_02_FULL_46_11b
TTCCTTCTATTTGTAGATTCGGATTATTCGTAGATTAGAATCGGCTACGTTGGATTATCTATTTGTCAGAAAATGGCAAAAATGCTAAAATATCTAAACAAGATAAATTAAACAAAAACCAATGAATTGCGAGGTCAAAAATATCAAACTGGCCCCCGGGGGCAAAAAAAGAATCGCCTGGGCCGAGCGCGACATGCCGGTTTTAGGCGAGATTAAAAAGCGTTTTGCCAAAACCTTGCCGCTTAAAGGCCTGAAGATTTCGGCCTGCCTTCATGTGACCTGCGAGACGGCCAATTTAGTCAGAACCATGAAAGCCGGCGGCGCCGACGTTTTGCTTTGCGCTTCCAATCCGCTTTCCACTCAAGACGACGTGGCCGCTTCTTTAGTCAAAGATTTCGGCCTGAAAGTTTTTGCCAAGTGCGGCGAAGACAAGAAAAGCTATTATGGCAATTTAGTCGCCGCCATTAAACATCAGCCCGAAATCACGATGGATGACGGCGCGGATCTGTTATCTTTACTTCATACCAAATATAAAAATCAGGCTAACAAAGTTAAAGGTTCGATGGAAGAAACCACGACCGGCGTAATCCGCTTAAAAGCCTTGGAACAGGCCGGCAAACTGCTGGTGCCGATCATCGCGGTCAACGACGCCAAAACCAAAAACATGTTTGACAACCGCTATGGCACGGGCCAATCGACTCTGGATGGCATTATTCGCGCCACGGACCTGCTTTTGGCCGGCAAGAACGTCGTGGTGGCCGGCTACGGCTGGTGCGGCCGGGGATTTGCCTCAAGAGCGCGAGGCATGGGCGCCAACGTGATTATTACTGAAATTGACCCGATTAAGGCTCTGGAAGCGGTCATGGACGGCTTTCGGGTAATGCCCATGGTTAAAGCCGCGTCCATTGGCGATCTATTCTGCACTCTGACCGGCGATCTCCATGTTTTGCGAGCCGAGCATTTCAAGAAAATGAAAGACGGCGCCATTGTCTGCAACTCCGGGCATTTTGACGTGGAAATTGACATTGTCGCCTTAAAGAAACTCGCCAAGAAATCAGCCAAAAATGTGCGGAATTTCGTTGACGAATATGTTTTGCCCGGCAAGAAGCGGATTTATCTCTTAGGCGAAGGCCGGCTGATCAATCTGGCCGCGGCTGAAGGCCATCCGGCCTCGGTCATGGACATGAGCTTTGCCACCCAGATTTTGGCCGCGGAATATGTCGCTAAAAATTATAAAAAATTGGAGAATAAAGTTTATAACGTGCCGGTGGAAATTGAAAACTGGATTGCCAGGACGAAAATGAAATCAATGGGAGTGGCCATTGACGCTTTGACGCCGGAGCAGAAGAAGTACCTGGCCAGCTGGGAGATCGGGACGTAGCGAGTCAGTGAATTAGTAAAATAGTGAATTAGCAACTAGATAAAAATCAACATAGCGCCCATGTTGATTTTTGTTATTTATTAATTTAATAGCTCGCTATTTCGCTATTTTACTAATTCACTAAATAAAAAATGGGGCCCTGCGATGCAGAGTCCCGATAACTTCTACTTTTCGGCTGATTTTTCGGCAATTTCTTGCCAAAAAGACCAAACCGCCAAAAGGACGGCTTCGCGCTGACAAACCGGCAAACATCTAATATCAAAGCCAAGAGTCTGACTGGCGCTCCAGACATTAAGATGGGTGTGGGCCAAATCAAATTGCATGCCGATCTCGGCAATTCGGTTGCAGTGGACGTAGTGCCGCAAGTATTTCTCGTGATCTTCTTCCTCCGGTCTTAAGCCGAATTCCTCCCTGGTGCCATGGCGGTTTAATTCGCTTGCCATTTCCCGGCGCTGGCATTCCTGCCGATAAGCCAATTCTTCGGCGGTTTGCGGCCAGGCTCTTAGCGCGCGGATTTCTTTTACCGGCAATTCCAAAATATTCGGGCATTCCATAAGATAACCTCCTTATACTGCTAAACGGCTAAATACCCTAATGGACAACCCCTATTTACATTATGCGCTTATCTTAAAATTGCGCAAGAGGGGGATGGGGCGGCTTTTATAAGTCATTTTGCGGCCTCGGTTAAGAGGCATTTAACCCCTGAATTATGGGCAATATCTGTGAATAATCAAACATTTGACATAAGATTAAATCCTTACTATACTTTATAGTAGGCATCGGTCCGGCTGCCTGCCAAAATAGCCGCAGTCTATCAGGGGCGCATCGCAGGCATTATTAAGTTATGCGCCGGGATTAGCGGCCTTCCGTAATTATTAACCATGAGGCGCCGCCAAAACAGCAATCATTAGCCAGCTTAAATATGAGAAAGAGAAAGACCAATCAAATATTAGGCGAATTAGAAGCGGTCATAATGGAAATAGTGTGGAAATTTAAAAGCGCTTCAGTGCGCGAGGTTTTAGATAATCTTAAAAAACGCAGAAAAGTGGCGTATACCACGGTCATGACCGTTATGGCGCGTTTAGCGGATAAAGGGATTTTAAACAGAAAACTAGATAAGAGCGGCGCCTACGTATATGTTCCGTCTCAAGACAAAGAGACTTTTTTGGCCGCGAGTTCCAGGAAATTAATTAAAAATCTAATTGATGAATTCGGCGAAGTGGCCGTGGCTCAATTCATTGACGCGGTAAGCGATAGCAATCAAAAAGACCTGGCTCAATGGCAAAAGAAGCTGAAAAAAATAAGATAATTTTCTATGATGGTCAAAAGTGATTTGGAAAAAAAGGCGAATTTCACCTTTTATCAAATATTCGGCCTTGGCGCCAGTTTTTTAGTTCTGACTTTGCTGTTAAGCGTAAAATTATATTCCAAGTTATTCTTGTTTTGGGAGTTATTTTTAGGCAAGCTTAAATCTGTTTGCGGCTGTGTTAATCATTCATCGTTTGCCGATCATCCGGTTTTATTCACTTTTTTGCTGCTGCTGGGCTTGGCGGGAGCCGTTTTTTTCAGCTCGGTTATAATTAAAATAATAAAATTCAAGCGGCTGACGGATAAATTTATAAAAAATAATTTAAAGAATAAAAAACCAAGAATTTCCAGGAGATTGGAAAAAATCGCCGGCCCAATCAAATTAGAAAATCGGATTGTTGAAATCCAAAGCCCCAAGCCGATTATTTTTTGTTTTGGCCTGATTTGCCCTAAAATTTGCGTCTCATCGGGAATTATCAAAAAATTGTCCAATCAAGAGCTAAAAGCGGTTTTATTG
The DNA here is from genome assembly GCA_001817615.1 of Candidatus Buchananbacteria bacterium RIFCSPLOWO2_02_FULL_46_11b. GTDB lineage: Bacteria > Patescibacteriota > Patescibacteriia > Buchananbacterales > UBA6539 > 02-FULL-45-11b. The sequence goes on from MHIR01000027.1 coordinate 15,175, forward strand.
CATGAGCAGCATCATCTTTTCAGCCATGAGCCGGTTAAGATATTTATCGTTAAATCAATGATTAAAGCTTTATTTTTCTTGCCGGGCCTGGAATCATTTTCAAGGCAGTATTTAGTTTTTTCCGAACTGGCCGCCGATCAATGGGCGACTGATAATTTTGAAAATAAAGCTTCCTTAGCCGGCGCTTTAGGCAAAGTCATAAGATGGAAAAAGCGGCTGATTGCCAGAAACGGGCTGGCTTTGTCTTTTTTTGCCAATCAAGTTATGGAAGAAAGAGTGAATAAATTGGTTGACAGCGGGTATAATCCCGGCTTTAGGAAATTCAGCTCTAAATTAAGTGCGGGCATTGTTTTGGCCTTATTTTTCCTCATTATTCTAAGCGGGGTATTTTCTCTCGATAATCCGTCAATTTTCGAGCCGGAGGCCGCTTATTGTTTAAGCTTGGAGCCGGAAGATATATCTCGGCCACCATGCGGGGCCTCGTTAAAAAATCCAGTTTGCGGCATAAACTACAGCTTAAAGGCTCATTCCTGCGGAAATTAAATAAATGAGATTGCAGAAAAATTCGTTTATTTCGCGCAGTTTTCGCGCCCTTCAGTTTTATTCACCTTTCGGCCTCGAGCTCAAGGCCGAGAGGGGGCGCCTTGAACTACGCTGAAAGGCGTAAAATTTAGCGTTTTTTCGCGTTAAAAACATTTTTGACGCGAAAAAACACGAAACTTTACGCAAAACAACGTTAAAAACTGTTATTCTGCGCTCTAAAATATTATGACAGAAAAATGCCTGTGGATAATTATATTTGACATAAGATTTAATGCCTACTATACTATATAGTAGGTATTTGAATTATTAAGTTAAACTTAACTTTACTTCTATGGATTTGAAAAACATTCCTAAATCAAAAAAGACTTTGGCGGTCATTAATTTTGTTTTGTTAATCACTCTGGTTTTTTCTTTAGCGATAAATCAAATCGTGATCGCTAAAATTTATGATGCCTTGGGGATCAAGAAAGGCATTTTTAAAAAAATTGCCGCTTCAATTATCAAGCCGGGATCTTTTAGCGCCGCTTTAACCGGGGATGTTGCCCAAGACGCGATAAAATTAGCGATTTCGCAAGGCATTCCGGAAATTTACGGCGAAGAACTTGGAGTTTCTTTTGATCAAGTTGAACCGGCCATGAATATTATGAAGCAGTTTGATCCGACCTACGGCAAACAAAAGCTTGTTTTAACCGGCGATGGTTTAAAACGTTATATTGACGTTGGCTTAAAGATTTCCTGCGAGTATTGTTGCGGCGCCAAAGCTATTATCGGGGCGGACGGCAGCGGCGCTTGCGGCTGCGCTCATTCTCAAGCCATGAGAGGTTTAATGGCCTATTTAATCCAAAATCATGGGTCAGAATACACTAATGACGAAATATTGCGAGAATTGGCCCGCTGGAAAGGAATGTATTTTCCCAAGCAGATGATTCAGAAATTGGCCAGCCAGCTTCAAGGCGCGGATTTTACGCCCGATACTGCGGCTTTGGTTTTAGGCCTGAATTTGCCCGATTACGGCCAAGGCAGTAAAACCGCTCCCTTGCCCGCCGATCTTAAAAGCTTGCCGAATATGGTCGGCGGCTGTTAATAAATTCGGCGCCGAAGCCAGTCCCGGAATATTCGGCAAATAATCTAATAAAATATTAATAATTAATCGGCAAACAAAAATATGGAGCAATCAAGTGAATTAAACAAATTAAAAAAAGAAATCTTAAGTGAAGTCAATCCCGAAAAAAAGAATAAAAAAAGACTTCGGTGGGGCAGTCTGGCGGTCAGCGGCGTTCTTATCGTTTTGACGGTATTTTCGGCGGCTTTGGCCGTCCAATCCGCCGTTATTTTAAGCAAAATCAACAGCGGCGCCGTCAAAGCGTCAAGCGCCAGCGGCGGCAATTCAAGCGCCGCGCCCTTGCCTTCCAATCTGCAAGATTTGCCGAATATGGTCGGCGGCTGTTAGAGATAAAATTTAAATAAATATCTATGATTGAAAAAAAATCACAAAGTAAAATCAGTTTCAATTTTTGGTTTGCCGTCAGTTTGGCCGTTATCACTTCGGGCGCTCTTTTATTCGGGCTGATTATTTTGTTTCAGGCAAATTTGTCCTTAAATAAGAAGATTGCCGAGGCCAAAGAAGCCGAAAGGCCGGCTGATATTGACATTGTCATTCTGCAAGAATCAAGCTGCCGCGACTGTGCCAGCCTGAATTCTTTGATTAACGCCATTAAAAAAGAAAATGTAAAAGTAAACTCGGAAAAAACAGTTGAAATCGCCAGCCCCGAAGGCAAGGAATTAATCGGCAAATACAGCATTGCTAAAGCGCCTGCCTTGATTGTCAGCGGTGAAATTGAAAAAGACGCGAATTTAAAGGCAATCTGGCCGCAGTTAGGCGAAATTAAGGACGGTGTTTTTATTTTAAGGCAAGTCGGCGCTCCTTATGTCTTAATAAATTCCGGGGAGGTCAGAGGCCGGATAAAATTCGTTATGCTGACTGATGCCGGCTGCGGCGAATGTTACAAGGTGGCGCAACATGAACAAATATTGAAGCAGCTTGGCCTGCCGACCCAGGACCAGCAAATTATTGACCGGCAATCCGCCGCCGGCCAAAAGCTGATTACGGAATATAAAATTAAATTGCTGCCCACGATAATTTTAACCGGCGATCTTGAAGTTTATCCGCCTTTAATTAAAGTCTGGCCGCAAGTCGGGACGGTTGAGAAAGACGGCGCTTATGTTTTCAGAGAGGGCGTAAAGCAGATGGGCGTCTATAAGGATTTAACCGCTAATCAGGTGATAAAACCCGCCGCTGACTAAAGCCGTTCTTAAGATTAAAAAAGCCGTCGCCGTATGTTTTTAAAGCTAAAAAAAAGAAATAAAAAATTGTTTTACGGGCCGTATTTTTTTATGGGAATATTGGCGTTTAGCCTTGTGATTGGAACCGTATTTTCCGCCTGGTATTTTATCAAAGCGGCGAAGAATCATAATAAAGATTTGGCCATCGCCGATATTTTTATAGAACCCGTCAAGGCCGCCGAAATTTATCCTGAATTCGTCTGCGGCTGCTGCGGCCGGCCGCTTGATCCCCTTAATCCCTGCTGCGGCGACATGAAAAAAAAGGTTGATTACATAGATGAACAAGTCAAAGCCGGTTTATCCAAAGATAAAATAATGATGGCGGCAATCAAAGAATTCGGGATTAATTCATTGGCTAAAGAAGAAACTAAGGAAGAAATTAAAAAACAATTGATCGCTTCGGCTCCGGCCGACGCGCCTAAAATTTCTTTTGAACAAACCAGTTATGATTTTGGAAAAATCAGTCAGGCTAAGGGAGTGGTTTTTGCCAGTTTTAACCTTAAAAATGAAGGCGGCGGCGATTTAATAATTGATAAACTTAACACTTCTTGCGGCTGTACCTCGGCGGCCGTTGTTTATAAAGGTTTGGAAGGGCCGGCTTTCACGATGCCGGGACACGGTCAGGACAATCCAAAAAATTGGTCGGTGGCGATTGCGCCGGGAGACAGGGCGCAGCTAAAAGTTTATTATGATCCCAACGCTCACGGAAAACAAAAGGAAGATATTCTGTCAATCACCAGAACCGTCAGTATTTTTTCCAATGACCCGGTTGAGTTTGAGAAACAAATCAAAATTGAGCTGGATCAAATTCCCTAATAATGACAAACAAGATAATATTAGCGGTTAAATCTCTTCAATTAGTTTTTAAAAATCCGAATTATTTTATCCTGACCGGCGCGCTGGCAGTCGTTATCGCCCTGATAATTTTTTTGATAAGCGCTTTGGTTTTAAATTATGAATTATTGATTTATGTTTTTATTTCCGGAATTTTTGATTTTAAAACTAAAATGCAGATATTTTTCGGGATATTAACCGCCATCAGGCTTAATTTCTCGCTCGGTTCAATTATAATAATCCTTGTTTTATCCGTACTTTTGGCGATAGATATTTCTATTTTCATTTTCTATTTTAAAAGGCGGGCCGTTGTTCAGGCCGAAGCGGGAATCGGTGTTTTTGGCCTGGCGGTCGGTTTTTTGGGAACGGGCTGCGGTATTTGCGGCTCTATAATCATGGCGTCTGTTTTTGGTTTTGCCGCCGCCGCGCTGATTGCTTTTTTGCCTTTTAACGGTTTGGAATTCGGAATTATCGGCGTCTTTTTTTTACTGCTGTCTATTTATTTAATCGCCGTAAAAATACCCGGGCCGGATAATTGTAAAGTACTATAAAAGGAACCATTCAATATATTTTTGACGATTCGAGCATGGGGATTTTCAACGATCAGTTGATAAAAGAGCTGGCAAAATTAAATTTAATTTAATGAGGATAATAAGCGGCTTATAAGAGCATAAATTTATGTTTAATCTTTTCAAGAAAAAATGCCCTGTTTGCGGCCTGGAATTGGAGAGAGGAAAGAATTATCTTGAAGAATTTGGCCGGAAATTTTGTTCCGATTACTGTCGTGAAAAATATCGTCTTAAGAAAAAGCGATCTAAACAATCTGCCGGCTGCTGTCATTGAAATATATGGTAAAAATAATTTGGCGAAAGATAAGACAAAATCGCCCGCTAATGATGGTTCTTTGTTGTTTGTTGCCGATTATTCTGGTTGTTGGTATTATTTTTTTGTTCGGGGACGGCAAACGTTATGGGTTTTGGCTTATAATTCTGCTCTGCCCGCTGGCGCATATTTTTATGATGAGAGGGCATCAGCGCAATAATCAAGAAAATATCGGGGAGAAAGAGCGGTTATTTAAGTGTCCGGAATGCGGACTGAAATATCAAGAAAAAGACTGGGCGGAAAAATGCGAGCAATGGTGCCAGGGGCATAAGAGTTGTAATTTAGAAATTGCCAAACATGCGGTTAAAGAATCACCCGGCAGATTAAAATGATGATTTTACCAATTAATAATTTAAAAGTATGAAAAATAAAGGGGCGGTTGGTTTAATCGTTTTGACGGCAGTTATTTTAGCAATTATTGCCGTTTATAATTATAATAAAGCCAGCCAAAATTTTCCCGATAACAATATTAATGGGCCTGGCGCCCCGGTTATTAAAGGGCCGGCCATTACTATTACCCCCAGCCGTTATGACTTAGGAACAGTAATTTATGGCGAAGTGGCCGAACATACCTTTGTGGTTAAAAATTCAGGAGATGAGCCTTTGGAGATTTTAAGACTCTCAACCTCCTGCGGCTGCACTAAAGCCGCCATGGCAAAAGAGGATAAAGTCATTGCGCCGGGGCAAAGCGCTAATCTGCTGGTTACTTTTGATCCGGCGGTTCATAAGGATGATTCTGACCTCGGCGATCTTATCAGAATTATTTATGTTAGAACCAATGATCCTGAAAATTCCGAGGTTGAGGTTGAAATTACCGCCAAGGTTGTAAAAAATAATCAATAATATAAATAATCAATAATCCGTATGAGCAAAAAAAATGATCCTCGTTTAATTATCTTAGCGGCCGCGGCCGCGGCCGTAATTTTTGGCGGCATTATCCTTGGGGTGGCGATGTCGTCTGGCGGCGGCCAGGGCGATAATGGCGGCGCGGCTAAATTATCCGCTGATTCTTACCAGTATGATTTTGGCGCTATTTCAATGGCTAACGGCTTAGTCAAGCATATTTTTACCATCAGCAATGCCGGGACGGCTGATTTAAAGCTTTCTAATATCAGCACTTCTTGCATGTGCACGACCGCGGTTTTAGAAATTAACGGACAGAGAAGTCCGGAATTCGGCATGCATAGCAATCCCGCTTTCTGGTCCGGGGAATTAAAACCCGGTCAAACGGCAAATTTAGAAATAACTTTTGATCCTTTGGCTCATGGACCCGATGCCACCGGGCCGATTACCCGCACAGTTACGCTGTCTAGCAACGATGGCGGCCGATCAAACGTTAAAAGTAATTTTACCTTTACCGGCAATGTGGTTAAATAATATGTTCAAAATTTTATCGGTTATTCTGAAAAAGAAGAAATACGCAATAATAACTCTAATGGCCGTTATTATTATGGCGGCAAGCTCTTACTATTTAACAGTCGTAAATGTTTATCATAAAAGCATCTTCGTTTTTGCCGACATGAATGGCGCTTTATTTACGATAATTTCTTTAGTTTTGGGCCTGGTCATTGCGGTTTTGTCCGGCTTTTATTTAACCTTGGTTGTTTTTAGAAGAGACGTAATAAAGGCAAAAGCCGCCGGCAATAAAACGGCTGGTCTGGGCGGGATGGCCGCCGGCCTTATTGCCTCTGGCTGTCCTTCTTGCGGGACGCCTCTTTTGGGTTTAGCCGGGATGCCTTTGGCTTTGTTTTCCCTGCCTTTTAAGGGGTTGGAATTAAAGATTTTAAGCGCCGGTTTCTTGATTTTAGGAATTTTTTTAATTTCTAAAAATATTAAGAAAAATTTAATCGGTCAATGTTCTGTTAATCCTCCAATTGCTAAATTAATTAATGCCATTTAGCGATGAAAAAAATAATTATCATGCCGGTTTTATTTCTCGCCTTATTGTTTGGCGGGTGCGCTGGCGGCAAACCCGCGGCTTCAGTTTCTGAATCATCAGCCTCGCCAGCAAATAAATCGCGGCCGTCTCGGCCGGCTTTTATTCCAATTTCCGAGTCTCAAGACGGGGTTGAAGCCACAATTGAAAATATTGCAAAAGAAAATGGAAAAACCGTGGTTGAGCTGGCTTTAAGCAATCATGTCTATGACCTTTCAGCCATGGATGTGAAAAACGGATCTAGTTTTTCCGGAATTAAGCCAAGCGAATATAATATTATAAGTTCAGCCGCCGGCGGCCACCATGTTCAGGCGGAAATGATTTTTGAAAAAGAAATTTTTGGCTCTTTAACCATTGGACTTAACGACTCATTGGTATTTAATTTTAATATTCCGTAATTTTACCCCGTTAGAAATAAATTTCTAACGGGGTTAATCAAGTAAGCGTAAAAATGCCAAAGTCTGTCGCTAGAAATAATTTTTCCCCGTTGATTTGGGGAACGTTTGGGGCAATCGGTATCAGTTTGATTTTTTATTTAGTTCAAGTTTTAGGGATGCAAAGCTGGTCGGCCCCAATCTATTTCATGGCCGGCAAATGGTATTTTGTTTTGCCGTTGATTTTAGGCTTTGCCGTTCAAACGGGACTTTTTAAGGCCATTCACCTTAAATCTAAACAAGGAGGAGGCACAGTCGCGGCCTCGGGCGGAGTTTCAACGGCCGCCATGATCGCTTGCTGCCTGCATAATTTTGTTATTCTACTGCCGGTTTTAGGCATAAGCGCGGCCGCGGTGTTTTTTTCAACCTATCAAAATTATGTTTTTATTTTCAGCATTTTATTTGTTATTGGCGGCGTAATCTATATGCGGCGGAAATATCAAAAAATTCACGCTGGCGGCGAAATCAACATTTAACCCTTAATTATGCCAATGAATTTATGAAAAAATTTTTTTGGAAAATTAGTCTCTTTGCGGTCCTGGCTTTAATTTTTATGCCTTTAGTTTCCGTCCGGGCTCATGAAGGTCATGAATCAGAGCCGCCGCCGGCGGAAAAAAACGAAGCGGTGATTTATTATAATGAAGCTTGCGGCATGTGCGCGAGCTACATTAATCAAGAGCTGGAAGACATGCTTGCGCCTTACGGCATAACTGATTACCTTAAAAAAGATTATATTAATGACCGGAGCAATCGGCCAAAAATGAATCAGTTAATGGCTGATCTGGGAGTGCCTTTGCCTTTGCAAAGCCACATCATGACTTTTGTCGGCGATAAGTACATTCTGGGCGGCCATGTGCCAAAGCATATTATTGACGATCTTTTCAAAGAAGAGAATAGCCAAAAGTTTAAACGGATAATTGTTTATCAGGATAAAATGCACGGCGAGGCCAAGGATTACCAGGTTTGGGCAATACCCCAATATTCCGATAATTACGCCGGCGAGATAAAAACTTACCCGATTGACGCTTCGGTGACGGAATATTTAAGTTATTTGGAGCAAAATAAAGATCAGCTGCTGGTAAAAAACGATAAGCTGGAGCGGTTAAAAGAAAAATCGCTTTTGCCCACGGTGTTAATTTCTGGTTTTTTAGACGGTCTTAATCCCTGCGCCTTTGCCGTGCTGTTATTGCTCGTGGCTTTTCTCTTTTCAATCAAAAGAGGCAAGGTTGATGTTTTGAAAATGGGGGCCGTTTATATCAGCGCGATTTATCTGGCCTATCTGCTGATTGGCTTTGGAATATTGAAAGCGGTATTGTTCAGCGACGCGCCTCACTTTATGGCGAAATTAGGCTCCTGGCTGGTTATTATTTTAGGTTTAATCAACATTATCAATCATTTCGCGCCGAAGTTTCCGATTAAGCTGGGCATTCCTCAAATGAGCAAAGACACGATTCAGACCTGGATGCGCAAAGCCACCCTGCCGGCCGCCTTTGGGATGGGATTTTTAGTCGGTCTTTGCACTTTTCCTTGTTCCGGCGGAATTTATGTCGCGATTATCGGTCTTTTGGCTCTAAAAACCACTTATTGGGTCGGCCTGGGCTATATGCTGCTTTATAATTTAATGTTTGTCGCGCCGCTTATTATTTTGCTGGTTTTTGCCGCCAATCCTTATACTCTGATTAAATTGGCCGAATGGCAAAAAAAACACAGAAAAGCCGAAAAACTCGTCATGGGTTTAGGCATGATCGCTCTGGGAATAATAATTATGGTTTTCTTTATTTATTAAATTAATTTTTTTATGCCGGCTGAAAATAAAATAAATGAATTTTTAGAGAGAGTGGAAAAGATAAAAAAAGAGCATAAATTTGACTTGTCTTCAGACGAAGATCTTTCAATCGCCGTCATGAATATAATCAGTCTGGAAGAGCATTTTTTCTTTACGGCCGCCAAAACCGGCAAAGATAAGTATTACGATCTTCTTTTTCAAGTCAGGGAAATGAGAAAAGATTTACTCAAAAAAATCGTTAAGGACGCGGAAGGGGAGCAGTGGTGCATCAGCAAGCATTTATTGGCCGCTTCCATGCGGCTGATTGAAGTCGGCACGAAGTATTACGCTCAAAACAGAAAAGAAGAAGCCAAAGATTTATTTTCCAAAGCTTATAATCTCTACTCGCTGTTTTTTGGCATAAATTTGAAATTGATTGATAGTAAAGAAACCAAGCAAGCCGCCGGTTTGGCGCTAAAAGCCAATAATGAGAAAGAAGACGATTTAACCAAGAAACTGAATAATTTAGTGGCCGAGTTGGTTAATTGCTGCGATGAATAATTGAGCAGACAAGTATAGCCGCTTGGCCGCATTTTTTATAGGTTATATAATACCCAATAGGGGTATATGGTATAGTCGAGGTCTAAAAATTAATTAATAAAATGTATTATGAGGGGGCGTATTCAAGAAAATTTAAAAAAAAGGGCGGTTCACCGCCTTAAAATCATCAAAGGGCAAATTAACGGCCTTCAAAAAATGGTTGAAAGCGAGGAATATTGCATTAATATTTTGAATCAATCTTTAGCGATTCAAGAATCTTTGAAAAGTTTTAATTCTCTGCTGCTGCAGAATCATCTGAAAACTCATTTGGCCGAGCAGCTTAAGGGTAAATCCAGCGACCAGGCGGTTAAAGAAATGTTAAAGCTGTACAAATTTAACCATTAGCGAAATAATAATTTAAATTATACGAGAATTAAACCATAATTTTTACCGCTGTTAGTTAGTAATTAAAGATTAATAAAATCCCGATGTTTAAATTTTTGCAAAAAAAAGAACAAAAAGACCCGATTTGCGGCATGATTGCTGATAAAAATTTTATTTCAAAGCATGGCGAGAAATTTTGTTCCGAGGATTGCGTTAAGAAATACGAAGAGCAAAATCAAATTGCCGGCACTGACGGCAAAAAGAAAGGCGGTTGTTGCTGCCGTTAATCAGCTTGATTTTTTTGCCAGCCGGGATAATCGGTATATTTTACAGGCGAAAGGCAAAGGCTGAATAAGTTTGAGATTGTGGAAGAATTCATTTATTTTACGCGAAGCAACGCTAAAAACCGTTGTTCTACATTCTAAGTTCATGTTTTAATATCCGTATTTAATTTTTTAGTCCCGTTTAATTAATTTCAACGTTTTGATTTTATGTATCCGGTCATTAGCTTCCGTCTTTTCGGCTATCCCGCGGTTTTTCATTTAGCGGGGATTTTTTACGCCCTGGCTTTCCTGGCCGGAGTTTTAGTTTGGTCCTGGCTGGCTAAAAAAGAAAGATTAGAATATAAAAAAGTCTGGGATTATGCTTTTGGCGGCGTTATTTTCGGCCTTGTCGGCGCGCGGTTGTTTTACATTTTAGAATTCAGATACCAGTTTGCCGATTTATGGGAAATGGCGGCGATTTGGAACGGCGGATTGGTTTTTTACGGCGGTTTTATTTTTGCCGGCGCCTATTTAGTCATTCATTTGTATTTCAGCCAAAGAGCCAAGATTTGGCCTTGGTTAGACACGGCCATGATCGCCGCTTTGGCCGGCCACGCCGTCGGCCGGATTTCTTGCTTTTTAAACGGCGACAGTTTTGGCCAGCCCAGTAATTTGCCTTGGGCGATAAAGCTGCCGGTTTTAGGCGATAATATTCCCCGCCATCCAACCCAGATTTACGAGCTGATGGCTTACGCCCTGATTTTTTTAATATTATTGCTTTTGCTTAAAAAACCCAGAAGAACCGGAGAAATTTTATTTATGGGAATCGCTTTACATTCCCTCGCCCGTTTTTTAGCGGAGTTTTTAAGATATCATGAGGCGGCGGAACTTTTAATCAATAATTTTTCTTATGCTCAATTAATCAGCTTAATTTTTTTGCCGGCCGGGATAATCGGTATATTTTACAGGCGAAAGGCAAAAGCTGAATAGCTAGTTTATGTTTCAACGCCCCCGTTTGATTTTTTAGTTTTTTGAATTTGCTTTTTCCCGGTAATTGTTTCAGCCTTGTTGTTTATAAGAATAGTTGGTATACTATATAAGAGTTATTAAAATAATATAAATATATGACAATTATCGGAATTATTTTAATCTTAGCCGTTATCGGACTTTACGCCTTTTGGATCTGGTATACTAAAAATCAGTCCGGCGTGAGCGCTAAAACCGAAGGCGAGATCCAAGTTTTTGATATTTTAGTCAAAGGGGTTTATTCACCCGGCGTCATTGCGGCCAAGCTTGGAAAACCGATTAAAATTAATTTTAAACGGGACGAATCCGCTGAATGCTCGCGCTTTGTCAATTTTCCGGATTTTAAAATCAGAAAAGAATTGCCTGAAGGAAAAACAATAACAATTGAGCTGGCGCCGGACAAGAAAGGAGAGTTTGCTTTTGCCTGCGATATGGGCATGTATCAAGGCCGGTTAATCATCGGATAAATAACAATAATAATGAAAAGGGCGTAAATATAATTATTAAAAGCGATGCCGTTTCAATTCAAGGGGAGATCGTTTAATATGACGGAAGAAAAAAAGATTGATAAAAAACAATATAATATCACGGGAATGCATTGCGCTTCTTGCGCTTTGACAATTGAAAACAATCTGGGCAGATTAAAAGGCGTTAAAAGCGCCAATGTCAATTTCGCCACTCAAAAAGCCACGGTTGAATACGACGGCGATGACGGCGGCGATCAAAAAATAATTCAAACGGTTAAAGAAGCCGGCTATGAAGCTTCTAGGGCAGAAGCCGAAGACGAGGCCGCGGATCATAATCAGAAAATCCGCGAGCAAGAGATTAAAAAAGAAAGAAACTTGTTTATTTTAAGCTTGGTTTTATCAATTCCGATCCTTACTTTAAGCATGATTTTGCGCGACCAAAGCAACGCCAGCAAAGTTATCCAGTCATTATTAGCGGGTATTGTTCAGTTTTACGCGGGCTGGCGTTTTTACCGGGGAATGTATTATGCCGCCAAAAATAAAACCGCCAACATGGATACCCTGATAGCGGTTGGCACCAGCGCCGCTTATTTTTACAGTTTAGCCACGACGTATATAATGGCCGGTGAAGTTTTCTATGAAACGGCCGCCCTGCTTATAACGTTTGTTATTTTGGGCAAATGGCTGGAAGCCAGAGTCAAGGGCAAGGCCGGCGAGGCGATTAAGAAATTATTGGGCTTACAGGCTAAAACCGCGCGGATTATAAAAGAGGGAAAAGAAATTGATATTCCAATCAAAGAAGTTGAAATAGATGATATTGTAATGGTTCGGCCCGGCGAGAAAATTCCCGTTGACGGCAAGCTGGTTGAAGGATATTCCAGCGTTGATGAATCAATGATTTCCGGCGAAAGCATTCCGGTGGAAAAAAAGCCGGGTGATTTTGTGGTTGGCGCCACGATTAATAAAACCGGCAGTTTTAAATTTAAAACCACGAAGATTGGCAAAGACACGGTTTTGGCCCAGATTATCAAAGTGGTGGAAGACGCCCAGGCTTCAAAAGCGCCAATCCAGAAATTTGCCGACGCGATTTCCGCTTATTTCGTGCCAACCGTCGTCGCGATTGCTTTGATTACTTTTATTGTTTGGTATTTTTTTGTTTTATCGTCTTTCGTTGCGGCTTTGCTGGCTTTTACCGCCGTTTTGGTCATTGCCTGTCCTTGCGCCCTGGGACTGGCCACGCCCACGGCGATTATTGTCGGCACCGGCAAGGGAGCGGAAAATGGAATTTTAATCAAAGGCGGCGAAGCCTTGGAAATTGCCAATAAAATTCAAGCGGTTGTTTTTGACAAAACCGGGACTTTAACCAAAGGAGAACCGGAAGTTACTGATTTAATCAGTTATTCCGGATCCAAACAAGATTTGCTTAAGCTGGCGGCCAGCTTAGAGAAAAATTCCGAGCATCCTTTGGCCGAGTCTATTGTCAATCAAGCGAAAAAAGATAAGCTTGAATTAATTGATCCGACCGGCTTTGAAGCCGTCGCCGGCCACGGGGTTAAAGGGAAGGTATTTGGCAAAAATATTTTTGCCGGCAACGAAAAAATGATGGCTAAATTCAATATTTTGATTCCCGGCGAGATTAAGGAGAATAAAGATAAATTAGAAAATGAAGGCAAAACCGTGATGATTATCGCGGCTGATAAAAATATTTTAGGTTTAGTCGCGGTGGCCGATACGTTAAAAGAAAATTCAAAAGAAGCAATCCAGCGACTGCAAAAAATGAAAATTAAAACCATTATGATGACCGGCGATAATAAGCGAACCGCCCAGGCGATTGCCAAGCAAGTTGGTCTGGAACAAATTTTAGCGGAAGTCTTGCCGGAAGATAAGGCTAATGAAATTAAAAAACTTCAGCAGCAGGGCTTAAAAGTGGCGATGGTTGGCGATGGAATTAACGATGCTCCGGCTTTAGCTCAAGCGGAATTAGGAATTGCCATGGGCCAAGGGACTGACATTGCCATTGAAACCGGCGGCATAATTTTAATCAAAGATGATTTAAGAGACGTCGTCAAGTCAATAAATCTTAGCCGTCAGACTTTGAATAAAATTAAACAAAATATGTTTTGGGCTTTATTTTATAACAGCGTCGGTATTCCCATTGCCGCTTTTGGATTGTTGCGGGCCGAGTTTGCCGGTTTAGCCATGGCTTTAAGCAGTGTTTCCGTGGTCGCTAATTCTCTTCTGCTAAAACGTAGAAAATTAAAGTAATTTTAAAAATATGCTGTAATAATTTCCGGGATTAGATACAATCAACATAGCGCTCCCTGTTTTCGGGTTGGAGCGTTTTTTTGTTAAGCTGATAAAGGCGGGTAAAAGTTGCTAAAAGCCGGCCGGAGCCGATAAATGATGTTTATTATTAATTAATTAACCAATATTATGATTAATTCCGCCGCCAAAATTTTCCGTTACTTCCTCGTTTGTTTTATTTTGGGCGCCGGCCTGGCTTCGTTTTTTTTCATAAATATTTTTTGGCTTGGTTTTTTAATGTTGTTTTCAGTAATTTTGACTTTGATATTCTGGCGCCGGCGGTTTTGGCGCTATTTGTTTTTCGGCGGCCTGATTTTGGCTTTGGGCGTCTGGCGCTACCAATTAAGCCTGCCCCAAGCCGGAGCGCAAAATATTTGGTCTTATAACGGCCAAAAAGCCCAGTTTGAAGCTCTGGTCGGTGCCGAACCGGATGTCAGAATTAATAAAGTTAAACTGACGGTTTTTGCCAAGCGGCTGACCGTTGACCGTTTACCGATAACCGTTCAAGGCAAGGTTTTAATCAACGCCAATTTATATCCGGAGTATGAATACGGCGACTGGCTCTCAATTGCTTGCCAGTTAAAAGCGCCCGAGCCGTTCAACGGCTTTGCCTATGACCGGTATCTGGCCAAAGACGATATTTATTCGGTCTGTTCCTTTCCTAAAATCAAACTGATTAGCAAAAACAACGGCGACTGGCTGATGACTCAAATTTTTCGGTTTAAAAATAAATTATGGCTGATTATCAAAGCCAATCTGCCCGAACCCGAGGCCAGCTTATTTTTCGGCATTAATTTCGGCGCTCGCGGCGGCATTCCCCAGGAGCTTTCGGATAAATTCAGCGCCACCGGCACCAGCCATTTGGTGGCGATCTCGGGCATGAATATCACCATCATTGCCGGCGTTTTAATGAATCTTTTTTTGGCCTGCTATATTCCCCGCAAAAAAGCGTTTTGGCTGATTACCGTTGTTTTGATAATTTATTCGCTGATGATCGGCTTTCCGCCTTCGGCGGTGCGCTCGGCGATTATGGGCTGGCTGGTTGTTTTGGCCATGTACGTCGGCCGGCGCGATAATTTTGTCAATGCTTTGATATTTTCGGCCAGCCTGATGATTGCCCTTAATCCGAAAATTTTGCGCGACGATGTCGGCTTTCAGCTTTCTTTTCTGGCGGTTTTGGGCTTGATTTATCTGGCGCCGTTTTTTGACAAAGCGCTTTTTCGGGTGACTTCGTTTTTGGGGCTTAAAGAATCCCTGCAGATGACTTTGGCCGCCCAGCTGGCCACCCTGCCCGTAATTATTTTTAATTTCGGCCGGCTTTCCTTAATCGCGCCGGCCGCCAATTTATTCGCCGTGCCGGCCATGATTTATCTGATGATCGCCGGTTTTTTGGCTTTGCTTTTCAGTCTGCTTATTCCGCCCTTGGCGCCGTATTTTTTCTGGCCGCTTTGGCTGGTTATGTCGTATTTGGTGAAAGTTATTGAAATTTTTGCTATAATTCCTTATGCGGCCTTGAATCTTTAATGAAAGTAAATTAAAAGTAAATTACGAGTAAATAAAATAAAAGTAAATAAAAAGTAAATTACGAATAAATTAATAGTAAATTAGAAGCTAACTATTAATTTACTTTTAATTTACTATTAACTCGCTTTTAATTTACTTTTTTTGTGGGTATGATTTTATGATTTCAAATTCAAAAAAAATCATCCGCGTTTTTTACGGCGGCCTGGCCGCCGGCCTGGTCTTTTTGGCCGGGTTTTTGTTTTTCAGCCTGCCGTCCGGCCGGCTGGAATTGCATTTTTTGAATGTCGGCCAAGGGGACGCGCTTTTAATTCAGACGCCCGAGGGCTACAATATCTTAGTTGACGGCGGGCCGGACAATGCCGTGCTTTATGAATTGGGCAAATATCTGCCGTTTTATAACCGCCAGATTGATTTAATGGTTTTAACCCATCCTCATGCCGACCATCTGGCCGGGCTGGTGGAAATTTTAAAAAGACACCAAGTCAATAAAATTTTGACCACTGGCGTTTTTTATGGTTCCGCCGAATATGAAAAATGGCTGGCTTTAATTAAGGAAAAAAATATTCCCGTTGAAATCGCAAACCATCAGGGAATCATGCCTTTAGGCGGGCAAGTCCATTTTTTTATTTTATTTCCCGAGATTAGCCTGGAAAATAAAAAAATTAAGAACGTGAACAACGCTTCAATCGTGGGCAAGCTGATTTACGGCAAATCCTCGGCGCTCTTATCGGGTGATTTTGAAGACGAGGAAGAATTAGTCGGTAAAGTTGATTTAACCGCCCAAATTTTAAAAGCCGGCCATCATGGCTCCGACAACGCCAATAGCCGGAAGTTTTTAGCCGCCGTTGGGCCAAAATACGCCGTGATTTCGGTGGGCGAAAATAAGTACGGCCACCCGAACCAGAAGACCGTGGAGAATTTTGAGGCCCTGGGGGCAAAAATTTTGCGCACGGACCAGCCGGGAGGCATAAATTTTGTCTCTGACGGCCAAAAGTTCAGCCTGTCGCCAGTCAATCCGTATTGGGCTTGGTTATTTTCCGCCCCTTGAAAAATGCGGGGAATTTGTTATAATGAGGTTGTTAGGTATTAGGTTGATAGGTTGTTTGTCGATAAATTAGTTCGTAAATATTGCCTAATAGCTAACAATCTATCAACCTAATATCTAATAACCTAACCACCTAATGTCCAACAATCTAACAGCAAAAATTCTATTAGTTGAAGACGACGAAACCTTAGTGGAAATGTATATCATGAAATTCAAGGAAGAGAATCTTAATTTATTGGTGGCCAAAGAAGGCGAGGCCGGTTTGGCTCTGGCGCAAAAAGAATTACCCGGCTTAATTCTGTTAGATATTATGATGCCGAAGATGGACGGTTTTGCCGTTTTGACGGCGCTGAAGAAATCAGAAAAAACCAAGGAGATTCCGGTTTTAATGCTTTCCAATCTGGGACAGGAAGCCGATATTGCCAAAGGCAAAGCTTTGGGCGCGGCCGACTATATCGTCAAATCATCAATGACGCCGGCGGAACTCGTCGCCAAAATAAGAACTTATTTATAAGTTGCCAAGTTGCCAAGTTGCCAAGTTGCTAAGTTGCTAAGTTTGCCGACTTAGTAATCTATCAACTTAGCAACTAATCAATATTTATAAAACTAATTTAATAAAAATTATGAATGACTTGCAAAAAGAAACAACCGTCGTTTTAGTTAAGCCGGATGGCGTAAAAAGAGGCTTGGCCGGCGAAGTGATCAGCCGCTTTGAAAAAATGGGCCTAAAAATCATTGCTTTAAAAATGGTTTGGGCGGACAAGGAAATGGCGGCTAAGCATTACCCGGAATCAAGAGCCGATTTAATGAAAGCTATCGGCGAAAAAACTTTGGCCACTTACGAGAAATACGGCCGGGATCCGAAAGAAGAATTCGGCGAATTAAGCGCGCAAAAAATCGGCCGGATGGTCAATAAATGGAATATTGATTTTATCACTTCCGGGCCGGTGGTGGCGATTTTGCTTGAAGGCGCTCACGCGATTGACAATGTCCGGGCTTTGGCCGGAAACACTTTGCCGGTTTTTGCCGCGCCCGGAACCATCAGAGGCGATTTTTCCATTGATTCGCCGGCTTTGGCCAATGCCAAACATCGGGCCGTGAGAAATATTATCCATGCTTCAGGCAATCCGGAAGAAGCCAAATACGAGCGGCAGCTTTGGTTTAGAGAAGGGGAGGTTGTGGATAACTATAAGCGAACTGATGAAGAAATAATGTTTGAATAAAAAATAGATTAAAAATATTAAAAAAATGGCTTTTTAAAGCCATTTTTTTATTTTATAAATAATCTTATAAAAGACAATAAAGGACAATAAGTATTTGATAAAACCTTTTAGATATATTATAATGTATATATAGATATATTATGATATACATATGAATATTAATAAGTATATTATGAATAACTATTTTACTTTTTAATCTATTTATGCTATACTTATAGTCGTATATAATATAATTTTAGCAGACAATGATTTATATTTACTTGACAATAAAGGTCAATGTATGCTATACTGATAGTGTAGCAGTGTTGAATTTTAATTCAGCACTCTTTTAAATACCATTAATAAATTAATCTTGGCTTATTTATCAATTTTAATAGATAAATCAGTTAATTTTAGCAATTTGTGCCGGATAACCAAATAATGACATTAGAAGACGTGGCCAAAATCATGAAAGTAAGCCTGAAAACGGTTTACCGCTGGGTTAGCGCGAGAAAATTACGAGCCGCCAAGATTGGCCATAAAACTTACCGCGTTTTGGAAAAAGACCTGATTCAGTTTGTTAATGACCACATTGACTGATTAAATCGGGTTTTTTTATTTATTGATTGATTTATTAAATTTGTGCATGTTAAATTTCAAGAAAATTCAAAATTCAAAATCACAAATTCCAAACAAATCTCAAATCTCAAATCAAAAATTCAAAACGTAAAACTAAAAGTTTGGAATTTTGAACATTGTAATTTGTTTGGAATTTGTAATTTGGAATTTGTGATTTAAATCAAGATTAATCAAAAAATTCTCCAAAATCGCAGAAAGCAATTAATAAATCATCAATTATTTAATCAGCCAAATGCCCTATCTAAGCAACAATTACCGTTTTCAGCCGAAATCAAAGCTCCAAAATCTTTTGGAAGCGGCTTCCTTTTTAGTCCTTTCGGCCGGCGCGATTTTATTGACCTTGTTTCTTTTAGGCTGGTTTTCCGCGGCCGCCGTTAATAATGGCCTTGTCGCCGGCGCTGATTATGAAGCTAACCAAATAATTGAACCATAAATCCGTGTTAATCAGTATTTAATTATAAGAGGACACGGATAAACACGAATTGAACGGATTTAAACGAATACTAAAGAATAATAGCTAAAGAATTTAAAAACAACATTTTCAAGCAAACCTCAATAAAAATAGTTCCCTCCCTTTCCAGGGGAGGGAAAGGGAGGGGTGGCGAGCAGCCAAGAAATTAAACAACCAACCAATCTAATTAACCCAAATGAACATCCATCAGCCGCAACTGAATAAAAAGTTTCTCAAACTGGCTCTGCTAAGCGCAGTTTTGGCGATATTTGTCTTTGGCTTGAAAATAATGGCGCCGACAGAAACCCGGGCCGCCTCGGGCATCAACACCCAGCTTAATTACCAGGGCAAATTGACTTCCTCGGCCGGCACCCAGGTTTCTGACGCCAGCTGGAATTTCCGCTTCCGAATTTACAGCGCTTCTTCCGGCGGAACTTTGCTTTGGACCGAGCGCTGGACTTCAACCACCACCCGGGCCGCCACGGTCAATGGAATTTTCTCCGTAGCCTTGGATTCTTTGGCTAATACCGGCGATAATGCCGATCTCTTGCCTGATATCAACTGGAACTCCGACTCCTTGTATCTGCAGGTTGACTTGGACGCGGATAATAACGGGACTTGGGAAGAAAGCTTTGACACGAGGAAAAGACTGACCTCTTCTGCCTACGCTTTCAACGCCGATATGCTGGATGGCTACAACGCGACCACCACGGCCGCGGCTTCCAGCACCATTCCGGTTTTTGACAAGAATTTAATCTTAAATTTATTCAGCGGCGGAGTTTCTTCCACTTGGGCTACTTCCACTAATTTGTATGTCGGGGCAAACGCCACCACGACTAATCGCTTAGTTGTCGGCTCGACCAATCCGACCAATAACTGGGGCGGTCTCTGGGTCGGCGGCAACAGCTGGTTTAACGGTTCGGCCACGACCACGGGCGTTTTGACAGTCAATGAATATGCCACAACCACGGGCGGATTCTTTAC
Organism: Candidatus Buchananbacteria bacterium RIFCSPLOWO2_02_FULL_46_11b; assembly: GCA_001817615.1. Lineage (GTDB taxonomy): Bacteria > Patescibacteriota > Patescibacteriia > Buchananbacterales > UBA6539 > 02-FULL-45-11b. The sequence continues at coordinate 34,741 of MHIR01000027.1, forward strand.
CCAAAGTTCCGGCTGGTTCGGCCAAAGCGCCACTTCCAGCAAATCGCTGTATGTCGGCAGTCAGCTGAACGTAGCCACGACTTCGCCCTGGGCCGGCTATGAATTCGCTTTAACCGGCAATCAGGTTTTGACCGGCAATCTCTTTGGCTTGGGCTTTGGCCAGTTCAATAATGTTTCCACAACTGATACTTTGTATGCCGGGGGATATGCTTCAACCACCGGCGGCTTGTTCACCCAAAGCAATCTCCGGGTTGGCGGCAACGCCACAACGACCAACCGCCTGGTCGTGGGCAGTGTCAATCCGACCAACAATTACGGTTCGCTCTGGGTCGGCGGCAATGCTTGGTTTAACGGCGTGGCCACGACCACTAAATCCTTTTGGATAGCCACGACTACCAATTCCGAAACCGGGGTAATCTATTCGGGCACGGATAGATTTATCCATCGCTATGGCGGCCTGTACAACACCTTTGTCGGCCGGAACGCGGGGAATTTCAGTTTGACTCCTTCGATAGCGTGGGGCAATACGGGCGTGGGCGAGGATAGCTTGAAAAATTTATCCACTGGCGAAAGAAATACCGCTTTGGGGCACCTCACTCTTCTTAATAACAGCACCGGCAGCTATAATACCGCCCAGGGACACGCCGCCATGCAGAATAATTTCACCGGCAGCTTCAATACCGCCCAGGGGATTTTTTCTCTTTACGATACCACCGGCAGCTATAATACCGCCCAGGGAGCCTGGTCTCTATCTGATAACTCAACCGCCACCTCCTCGGTCGGTATTGGAGCTTATGTCCTCCAAAAGCAAACCACCGGCGCGGCTAACACGGCTTTGGGTTTCAACGCGGGCTGGGGCGGCGACGGGCAATTTAAAAATATCACCGGCAAGCGCAACGTATTTATCGGCTGGAATTCCGGTCCAACCCTGACTAATTTGGAAAATTCAATCGCCATCGGCGCTTCTTCCACCGTGGCTTTATCCAATGCCCTGGCTTTGGGCGGAACCGGTTCAATGGCCGTCAATGTCGGCTTGAATACGGATTCGCCTTTTTATCAATTGCATGTCAATCAATTAACCAATGCCACCACTTCTTTGTATGTTTTGGGCAATTCAAGGTTTGAAGGCAACGCCACGACCACGGGCACTTTGACCGTTGTCACTTCCGATTCCCAGACCGCGACGGCCAATATGTATATTGACGCCAACGGCCTGATCCATACCGCCACTTCTGCGCGGCGATTTAAGACGGGCATCAATTATTCAGCCGTCAACAGCGACTGGGTTTACCAGATGAAACCAGTCGCTTTCACCGAAATTTCAACGGGCAATCCCTATATCGGCTTTATTGCCGAGGACATGGCGGCCGTTGACCCCCGTTTTGCTTCTTATGATTCTTCCGGGCAGATTTTAGGCGTTGAGTGGAATGCCGTCGCTTCCGCCTTAACCGCCGCGATTCAAAATTTGCATCAGCAAGTATCTAATCTCTCGCTGGCCGTTGGCGTTGCTCCGGCGCCGACTTCCGCGCCTTTGGCCGTGATTGACAATCCTGATTTGGCGATTGATACTTTGGTCGTCCGGCAAGCCGCCACCTTCTACGGCACGATTTATGTTCGCGGGCAAGCCGGATTTGAAAGCCGGGTTGTGTTTAACGACGATATTGAAGTCAAAGGCAAGATTTACGCTTCCCCCGATCAGGCCGGCACGGCGGTGATTTTAGCCAATGCCACGTCCACAGAGGTTGTTTTTGCAAAAGAATATCAAATAGTGCCAAAAATTGTGGCGACCGCCAGAAAGCCGGTGGCTTTGGGCATTATCGATCAGACAATAAAAGGTTTTCGGGTTTTCGTGAATGA
>MHIR01000028.1:0-2371 GCA_001817615.1 Candidatus Buchananbacteria bacterium RIFCSPLOWO2_02_FULL_46_11b
GCTCGCATCTTTGCGACGAGCTGGTCAAAACCGGCAAGGTGATCTGCCTGGATAATTTTATTTCCGGCGCGGAAGAAAATATCGACCATCTGCTGCAAAATTCGGATTTTCAGTTCATCAAGCACGACATCAACGAGCCGATCAATCTGGAGGATCTGCCGGAATTGGAAAAATTCAGGGTTCAATTTCAGGGGATTCAGGAAATTTATCATCTGGCCTGCCCGACTTCGCCCAAGGATTTTGAAAAAACCAGAATGGAAACGGTTTTAGCCAATTCCGTGGGCACGAGAAACATTTTGGACTTAGCCGTCAAATATCAGTCAAAATTTTTACTGGCTTCTTCCTCGGTCGTCTACGGGCCGCGCCTGGCCGAGATTCCTTATTTCAAAGAAGACTATCTGGGCTTAGTTGACCAATTAAGCCCCCGGGCCTGCTACGACGAAGGCAAGCGGTTTGCCGAATCAATGGTTTTGACTTATCGCCAGGTTCATAATTTAGACGCGAAAATCGCCAGGGTTTTTCGGACTTACGGCTCAAGAATGAGGTTAGGCAGCGGCCAGATGCTGCCGGATTTCGTTTACAACGCCCTGGAAAATAAAGACCTGGTGATTTATGGGGATGATTCATTTTCTTCTTCCTTTTGCCATGTTTCAGACCTGGTCCAGGGCCTGATGAAGATGATGAAAAGCGGCGAAGCCGGGCCGATTAATTTAGGCAGCGATTTGGATTATAAAATTATTGATGTGGCCAGAAAAGTCATTGAACTGACCGGCTCAAAAGCCAAAATTGTTTTTGAAAAACCCCTGCTTTTCATGACGCCGCTGGGCTTGCCGGACATCACTTTAGCCAAGGAGAGATTAAGCTGGTTTCCGGTAATTTTATTGGAAGACGGCATTAAAGGCGCGATTGAGTATTTTAAAGCTTCTAAGCCGATCGTGAGGCACGGCAGCAAAATCAAGGAATAAATTTTATGAAAATTTGCGCCGTGGTGCCGGCTTACAACGAAGCCCGAACGATCAGGCAGGTGGTTGAGGCCTTAAAAGACAAAGTGGCCGAAGTGATTGTCATTGACGACGGTTCAGCCGACCAGACGGCGGAATTGGCCAAGGCGGCCGGCGCCAAAGTCGTCCGCCATTCAATAAATCGCGGCCAGGGCGCGGCCCTGCAAACCGGCATTGATTTTGCCTTGAGCCGGGGAGCCGAGATCATCGTTACTTTTGACGCCGACGGCCAATTTGTCGCCGAGGAAATCAACCGGCTTGCCTTGCCGATTTTGCGGGGCGAGGCCCAGGCGGTCTTGGGCTCAAGGTTTTTAAAAAAAGACAATTTGACGCCTTGGGCCAAAAAAATTATTTTAAAAATCGCGACTTTTATCACCCGGCTCTATACCGGCTTGAACGTTTCCGACACCCACAACGGTTTTCGGGCTTTTGACCGAACCGCGGCCGAGACGATAAAAATCCGCCAGGCGGGCATGGCCCACGGCTCGGAAATTCTGGAGCAGATTAAAAAACACAAGCTGAAATTCGTTGAGGCGCCGGTGACGGTCAAATACAGCGATTATTCTTTGCAAAAAGGCCAGAAGCTCTCAAATTCATTCAGAATTATTTTTGATTTGTTTTTGAGCCGTCTAAGCCGATAAAAGCCGGCCATAGCCGTAAGTTAATAGAAATTTAGCTTTTACCAGCCGCGGCCAGCTTTTACTCTGCCAGCCGTTATCTATGTTTATCAAAATACTCATCCTTGCCTTTATTGTTTTTGCGCTTTGGCGCACGTTTTTAAAATACAAAAATAGCGATATTACCGGCCGCGAAATGTCAATTTGGGCGGTTTTTTGGCTTTTAGTCGGCACCGCCGCTTTGGCGCCGAAAAAAACCGATATTGTCGCCCAATGGCTGGGCGTTGAGCGCGGGGCGGATTTACTGGTTTATCTTTCAATTATGGCCTTGTTTTTCCTGGTTTTTAAGATTATCGTGAAGCTGGAGAAGATGGACCGGGATATTACCAAAGTGGTGAGGAAGAACGCGCTGGATGAGGCACAGAAAGATTAGAGTGTAAATATTGTTGTTAAATTCCAAATTTCAAGCACCAAATTCCAAATAAATTCCAATGTTCAAAATTCCAAATTTCAAACCCTTAGTTTCACGTTTTGAATTTGGGATTTGGTGCTTATGGGTAAATTAAATTTAAATCAGAAAAAATATTAATATGGCTGATAAAAAAGTGCTAATCATAATTCCTGTATACAACGGTGTCGCCGAATTTCTCGGCGATTGTTTGTCTAGCTTAAGAAATATCAGCTATCCCAAGGAGAATTTTTTGGTTTTGGCCATAGACGACGTTTCCGCCGATAATTCGGCGGAATTCATCA
>MHIR01000028.1:2379-6677 GCA_001817615.1 Candidatus Buchananbacteria bacterium RIFCSPLOWO2_02_FULL_46_11b
TTTCCCGAAATTAAGGTCGTTAGAAACGAAAAAAACCTGGGTTTTGCCGGCGCCAATAATGTCGGCTTGCAATGGGCGATTGACAACGGCTTTGATTATGCTTTTATGCTTAATCAGGACACGGCGGTTTTGCCGGAATTTTTAACCGAGGCGGTCAGACTGGCCGAATCCGATGTGCAAATCGGCTTAGTTCAATCAAAGCTTTTACTCTTTGGGCAAAAAGACAAAATCAACAGCCGGGGCAATGAAATTCATTTTTTGGGCTTTGCTTTTGCCGGCGGCTATTTGGAAGCGGACCGGGAAATGCCGGCCGGAGAAATCGCTTACGCTTCGGGCGCGGCCATGCTGATTCGCGTCTCGGCGTTAAAAGAAGTCGGCTTGTTAAACGAGGAATTTTTCATGTATCACGAAGACACGGATTTGGGCTGGCGCTTCTGGCTGGCGGGCTTTAAAGTGATGCTGGCGCCGAAATCCGTGGTTTATCATAAATATGAATTTTCCCGAAGCATCAAGAAATATTATTTCATGGAAAGAAACCGGTATTTGGTTTTGCTGCAGAATTATAAAATCGCCACTTTGCTTTTAATCCTGCCAGCGGCTATGGTCATGGATTTTGGCATGTTTGTCTATTCATTTTTGGCCGGCTGGTGGCGGGAAGAATTTATGGTTTACAAATATTTTTTCCGGCCCGAAAACTGGGACAAAATTTTAAAAACCCGCGCGGCCGTTCAGGCCAGGCGGAAAGTCAAAGACAAAGAGATCGTCAAACGTTTTACCGGACAAATTAAGTTTCAGGAGATCGGCAATCCCTTGCTGAAATATTTGGTTAATCCGCTGCTGAATTTGTACTGGCGGATAGTCAGAGTTTTGGTTTGGTGGTGAGGCCCGCCTTCGCTCATCTTCTGGTAAACTTAAGGCGAGCTACGGCGTGGCGAGGTAGGTCGGTAGGGCAAGAAAAAACACCGGATTTAGAGTCCGGCGTTTTTATTCAGTTTATTTGATTTCTTTTTTGATCCAGCTTTCAAACAGCTTATTCGCTTCGGCGGTTAATTTAATGACGCACGGCGCTTCGTCCGGGTGGATTTTTTCAATTTCTTTTTTCACTTTCCGCCAGTTTTCTTTTTTGGTTTTGAACAAGGCGGCGGTTTCTTTTTCATTTTTAATCTGGCCGCGCCAAAGATAAGAGGCGGAAACCGGAAAAAAATTGACGCAGGCAACCAGCCGCTTTTTTAAAAGATAAATTGCCACCTTTTCGGCGGCGGCCTGGTTTTTGTGAGTGGTGTAAACAAGAATCATGGCCGGCTAATTAGCTTATTTTGGCTAGCCAAAGCCCGTGAATGTTGCAATAGGCCCGGACGGCCAAAACTTCGCTTAAAACGCAAAATTCGGCCTCTGGGGGCTGTCCTGGCAGCAAAAACGCCCGTTGCGCCCCGTCTTTGGTCATAATCTGAATCCACTCAATATAGTGCTTTTCTTCCATCGGATGGGGAATTGAGCCGACTTTAACTTTAACGCCATTTTCGGTTTTTTCCATAATCGGGACATGTTTTTCCTTGCCCTCGTCTTGAGTTTTTTCAGCCATTAATTCCATGGGCTTTTCGCAGCAGACCAGTTCGCCCACGCCGGTATGCAGGACCTGGACGATGTTGCCGCAGACGTTGCATTTGTAGATTTGGTTTTGTTGAGTCATAGGTTGAGAGCGTTGATTAATTATTTTTAATAGCTTGTAATAATTTCATTTTTGGCTTAATTTAGAGTTATAGAAGCGGATTTACCCCGTTTAGAAATTTATTTCTAACGGGATAAATCCTTTTTCTTTTCCTCAAATTCTTTTTTATCAATCTCTCCCTTGGCATAACGTTCTTTCAGTATTTCAAGCGGATTTTTCTTATTTTCAGGCGCGTCAGGTTCATGATCATGTCCGCACATCTGGCCTCTTCCCAAACCTCCCCTTGCCAGGGCGATAATCGCCAAGATTATAACGCCCCAAAAGGCCAGCATAAATATCCAGCCGAAAGGCATAAATCCAAAATTCCACATCATAGGATTATTGTCAGTTTGATTAAGTATTGAGGGAGACGACCACCCTCCCACTGGCTTTGGCCGGCGGCCTTATCAGCGGATAAATTAGCGAGGCCCATCATTCCTTGGGCAAAAGTAAAGTTTGGGAGCAAAGCAAAACCGAAAACAAAAATAAAAATTGCGATAAAAAAGATTTTTTTCATAAACTATTTTGCATTATTGACAATAGTTTGAATGATTTGGTCAATTTCTTTCGGCCGCTCGCCTAAATCGGCCTGCGGGAAAAACTGCGACAGAATAATCGGCCGCATGCCGGAAATAAAAGTTTGCCTGTCTTTAACATACGCATTTATTTTGCAAGGCAGACAAAGTCCGATTTTTATATCCTTATTCAAAAATTCATTGGCAAACTTGGCGTTGCAAAATTCAACAATCTTAAATGGCTCTCGTTCAAAACCTTTCTCGGCTAAAGTTTTTTGTACATCATGAATATATAAAACCCGCATGCCGGCTTTGGCAATTTCGCCTTGCACGCTTAAAACCGCCTCGTCAAAAGTTTTTGCCGTTGTTGTGGTGTAATCAAATTCCATAAATTTAAATATTATTTTCTTTTGAATAAATTAAATAAAAAGTTTTGTTTTGTATTAAACGGCGTTGTATGAATTTCCTCAAAACTCTTTATGTGACGGAAATCTTTTCGAAAAGTCTTTTTTATTGAATCTTCGGAATATTGCGTAATCTCAAGCCCGCTGCATTTTTTGGGTCCGTTCGTAGAAAATGTTGATATGATAAGGTAGCCGCTTGGTTTTATAAACTTGCCTGCAATTTCAACATAGTTGGCAATATCTTCTTCTTTGGTCAGAAAATGAAACGTAGCTCTATCGTGCCAAATATCAAAACGGGATTCTGTGTCAAATTCTAAAACGTCAGATTCAATCCAAATAACTGATTTTTCATTTTTTCCAATCCTTGTTTTTGCTTTTTGCAGGGCCTTGGCGGAAATATCCAATACAGATATATTTTTGAACCCAAGCTCCGAAAGTTCGTCAACGAGCACAGAGTCTCCGCCGCCAATATCAATAATATCGGCGTTCTTATCCGTCCCAGTTGATAAAATAAGATCAATTGAAGTTTTTGGGATGTTCTGATACCAGCTCGCTTCGCGTGCCGTATCTTTCGTCTGATATATTCCTTCCCAATGTTGTTTTGTTGAATTGCTTCCCATATTAAAATTTTTCTAATAATTTACCGTCGGCTTCCAGTTGTTCTTTGAGAACTTTTCTTAAGGCGTCATAAGCCACAAGAATTTTAGGATTGGCGAGGGAATACAGAATAGCGAGGCTATCCCGCCGAGTTTTAACGATGTTTTGTTGGCGCATTAAACCCAAGTGTTGGGATTTCGTAAGGCCTAGATTTTCAGCCATTTCAAAAATGCCCATTGGAAAATTTAGACATATTTTTAACATGGCGGCCTTTTTCGCCTAACATTGCCGGTCTATCCGAAGTTATTTTTATTTATGATGTAATGGCGCCGCGCGCGGTCATAAATAAAATATTTATTCCGTGATTCTTTCAACCGCATTCTTAATAATCGGGGTCAAGACAAGCGCCGTGGGAAAACTTACGGGAAAGCTGAAAGCAAACGCTTTTAGCCACATTTCAGCAAAATTATTGACTAATCCGAGATTTATGAAAGTAACGACTAAAGACATGAAAATACTCATAAATATTCCCGCTGACGCTCCCATTAATATGCCGGAGTATTTTTTTGATATTTTTTTCATGGAGTTGAAAGGATTCGCTTTTGTTTTTTTCCGTTTCCGCTTTCGCTAAAGCTACAGCGGACAGGTTGGGCGAAGGGCAGAGGGGAATTAAAGGGGTGAATGCCCGAGCCCAAAGCTCCTTATTCTCTTCAAATAAAAGATAAAAATATTGAGATTATTCTATAATCGTATTGATAATTTGCAAAATATCGTGTTTGTGATTTTTAGATAAAATGCCAAACATTTTTAGCATTTCCAAAAATACTTTGATGTTGCTTTCTGAAATTTCAAAATGGGCAATTTCTTTTACTTCAGCACATCGTTCAATTAAATTAGTTTTTGATTTTAATTCTGTGATTGGAAAACATAAATATAGCATTGGTTGGGTGCCGACTGCATATTGTTTCTCGGTAATTTTTATTTCTGTAACTATTTCGTATCCGTTAAATTTATAAATTAAAAGAGGGTATTTAACTTGAGTGTACTCAAAATTAAATCCATTTATATTTTTTG
>MHIR01000029.1 GCA_001817615.1 Candidatus Buchananbacteria bacterium RIFCSPLOWO2_02_FULL_46_11b
CGGGTGGTGAAAGTCACCGTGGTTTTTAGAAAAGACAGGCGCCGAATAATGCTTTTGGTGACCGTGGTTTTGCCCACGCCCGAGGGGCCGGAGATGATGAAGATTTTGTTTTCTTTTTTCATTATAATTTTTTACAAATAATCAGCTGATGTTTGCTGATGCCGATAATAGCGGGATGGGTGCAGAATTTATAGTGGGTTTCCAGCCAGGCCGACCAGCGCTTTTTATTTTTAGCCAATTGGTTTACTTTTTCCTGTAAATTTGAGCCGATGCCTTCCAAGCCGGCCATGGCCAAAATTTTAACTTTCTTTTTGGCAAATAAATTTTTCAGCTCTTCCGGCAAAAAGAAATGGGAGGCGGTGAAGCCGAACTGGCCGGGGTAATCGCCGGTATCGCGATATTTTTTAAAATGAGGGAGTCCGATTTCTTCGGGAAATATTTTAACGGCCCGGGCCAAGACCGCCAGCCGGCCGATAACCGAGACGGCAACCGGCGCCCCCTTTTTGGCCACCCGGATTAGTTCAAAAATCGCTTTGTCTCTTTTCTTTTTATCTAAAACATGAGACAGGGGACCGCCCAGGCAAATAACGGCGTCAAAAGTATTATTGGGAAATTTTGATAAATCGGTAATTGAGCCTTCAATCACTCCCTTAATTTTGTTCTGCACTTTTGCTTTCTTAATTTGTTTTTTGGCAAATTCCAGGTTGGCCGGCGTAAGATCAAGCAGGATAATATCGTAACCTTGTTTTGCCAAATCAATCGTGTAGCGGCCGGGTCCGCCGCCGGCATCCAAAATCAAACCTTTTTTTGGCAGGTATTTTTTAAGGAAATACAACGTGGTGTCGAGTTCCAGTTTATGATAGGCATCCTGGATTAAGCGATTCCATTCGGTTTTAACTTTACCGGTATAAAATTTTTTAACGGATCTTGCCATATTGATGATTATTTTCTTTTTTCTTCTAAGATTTTTTTTAATTCATCGGGCAGAGGCGATTCAAACTCCCGCCATTGATTATTCAGGCCGTAAAAACCGATTTTGGCGGAATGCAAAAAGAGCCGCGGCAGATCAACGACTTTAACCCGTTTTGAAAAGAAATGCAGAAAGTTTTTTTTCGGCCGGTAGATGGCATCGCCCAGAATCGGATGGCCGATGGCGGATAAATGGGCGCGGATCTGGTGGGTGCGGCCGGTCAGGATTTTGACGGACAAAAAAGTGTAGTCTTTTATATATTCTAAAACTTTATACTCGGTTTTGGCAAATTTGTCGGCGTCCTGGTATTTGTCCTCCCCGAAGCGCGGGTGGGCGACGAATTGGCCGCTTTTGCCCCGGCCGATCGGCAAAGTAATTTCGCCTTCCGGCTTGCCGATTTTTCCGTAAACCAAAGCCAGGTATTCTTTTTTGACTTTTCTTTCTTTGAACTGTTCTTTTAAATGGAAAAAAGCCGGGTTAGTTTTGGCCGCCACCATAACGCCGGAGACGTCTTTGTCTAAGCGATGGATGATGCCGGCGCGGTAATTTTCTTCGCCGACATTTTCAATTTCGGGATATTTGTCTTTTAGCCAGTCAACCAGGGTGTCGGTTTCGCCTTTGTCCGTGGCGTGGACTAAAAGGCCCGCGGGTTTTTCAAGAACCAGGAAGTCGAGGGTCTCGTGGAGGATTTTAGGTTGGTAGGTTGGTAGGTCGGTAGGTTGGTAGGGAAATGGCGCGTCAGTTTTTTTACTTATCCCTTGTTCCTGGCCGTTCTCTACAAAAGAAATAACCTCGCCGGTTTTTAAAAAGCGGTGAACCTTGGCCGGCCGGCCATTAACCAAAACCTGGCCCGACTTGACCAGCTTTTGGATCTGGGAGCGGGTCTTTCCGGTTAAGACTTCGGCCAAAAATTTGTCCAGTCTTTGGCCTTGACTCTTTTCTTTGATTGTGATATCTTTAAACATAGTCTTTCTTTGGCTTAATAATGAAAGGATGAAAGGAAAAAATGATGAAGATGAAAAAGCAACAACAAGAAAAGAAGATTGATCCAAAGCCCGGCCATTTCTATCTGCTGAAGGAAAGCGTCGGCCAGGCAATCGCCTGGGCCATCGGCGGCGGCCTGGAAAAAATGTGCGGCCGGGTTTATTTCCACTGCCTGCTTTTAGCCTTAGACAGCCGGAGCATGGAAATTAAAGTTAAAAAAGGCATGGTTCAGCATAACCGGTTGAGGCCGACGGCCGACATTGTCCAGGAAATACCGCCGGAAAAAGTGGAACAAATGCTGGCCGCGGCGGGGCTGGAGGCAAAAAAGATCTTTAGCCGCGACGACTGCCCGCTGGCGGTTTAATTAAACCGCCGGATAAGTTTGTTCTTTAAAACAAGAAATAAGAGAGAAAAAAGATGGAAGATTTAATGGGATTGAATTCCGAAGAAAAGGGCAGATTGATAAAAGAGGGACGATTTTTTCAGGCCGCGCCGGAAGTGGCCATAAAGTCAAACGGCTTCCCGGCTTTAGTCAAAGCGACCAGCGGCGTTTTCAAAGGATTTTTTTCCTGCAAAGCGCTGGGACCGGATCGATCAGGCGAGGTCACGGTTCAATTGGACCGAGTCTGCGAGCCAGTGAATATTCTGGCGATACTTTCGGATACAGAGGCGGCGATGCTGGCGGGTGAAATAGGCGCGTCGGCGGCAGACCAGATCGCTTTTCTTCAATAGAAGGCCAGGCCAGAAGTTCTTTTTGCCGCGGATTTATTTCGCGGCTTTTTTTATTTTATCGGCTCTTGATTTTTTCCGGCGGCAGTGATAAATTAACTTATAGATGTTTTGTCCGCCAATAATTGATCTTTATGACAAAAAAGGAGAGAAAGATGAAAGACTTAAGAGAATTGACGGCTGAAGAAAAAACCAGAGAAATCAGGCCGGGGGTGTTTTTTAAGGCCGCGTCGTCCATGGCTCTGAAACCGGACGGTTTTCCGGTTTTAGTCAAGCCAACCGGCGGTGTTTTTCAGGGTTATTTTCCCTGCAAGGTGCTGGGGCCGTGCTCGTCGGGCAAGGTGACGGTTCAGGGAAACCGAGCCTGCCACGTGGATAATGTCTGGACGCTGCTTTCAACCGAGGAAGCGGCGATGATCGCGGAAAATTTGACCAAGGTGAAAATAGACCAGCTTGAGTTCCTTAATTTCTAGGGGGAGAGGCCGGTTTTGGCCGGTGATGTTTTTTTGGCCGCGGACATGTTTCGCGGCTTTTTTATTTAGTGAGTAGTGAGTAGGTTGTAGTGAGTAGTGAGTAGGATTTTAATTTGCCATTATTAAAAAAGGGATTAAATTTAAATTTTCTACTCACTACTTACTACTCACTACTTACTTTTATAAGTTTTTTAACGTAGATCAATCCTTGCTTCTTCGTCTTGACTTTGCCTGACAGCTGGGCTTCGCGCAGGGCCAAAAGCAACTGGCCGATTTGCGGGCTGGATTTCAGCTTGAAAGTTTTAATCAAATCATGGCCGTTTAAAATCGGCTTGGGCAGCTGTTTTTTATTTTTGCTTTTTTTGGCCAGTTTGGCAATGCGTTTTTTTAAAAGATTGAAGCTGGAAAAATCCGGGCGGCCGGAGGGCGGGATGGTGGCCGAGATATCGGCAAAAATCAGCATCAATAGTTCCTGCCCGGGAAAATTGGGATTGAAAAAATATTTTTCCAAAGTCGTGTCTTTCATGGCCGCGACCTGGGAGTGGACCGCCAGCATGTGCTTGTTGATGATTTTTTCCACGGTTTCAATATTCAGGCCGCCGGCCGAAAGTTTTAATTTTTCGGCAATCTGCCGAAACATTTTGGCGGATAAATTGTCGTGATTGTTGAACCGCAGGCGATCGGCCATGGTAATCGTGTAGGGTTTGGCGATATCATGAAAAATCGCGCCCCAAATCACTTCCGGCGTCGGTTTTTCATTTTTGAATTCTTTTTTAAACTTTTTACCGAATAAATTTTCCACGGCTAAAAGCATGTGAATCCAGCAGTCGCCTTCGGAATGGAAAATTTTCGGCTGGGGGCAGCCTTTGGACTTTAACAATTCGGGCATTAAAATTTTCAGGGCGCCGCTTTTATCCAGAAGCTCGATTGACCAGAGGGGATTTTGATTAACAGCCCTAATCAGCTCTTTGGCGATGACTTCGTAAGGTACGATCCTTTCGTCCCCGATTTTTTTGTTAAGATTTTTGATGTTTTTTAAAATTGATTTCCAGGTCTTAGTTTCAATTTCAAAATTAAGCTGGCAGGCGAAGCGGACGGCGCGAAGTAGGCGCGAGTAATCTTCCCGGAATCTCAGCTCCGGTTTGCCCACGGTTCGGATGACACCTTTTTTTAAATCGTCTAAACCATTAAATGGATCTACTAAACAATTTGTCCCTTGTCTCTTGTTACTTGTCACTACTCTGAAAGCCATGGCGTTAATCGTGAAATCCCGGCGCGACAAATCGTCTTCAATTTTCAAGTTGGCGTTGCTTTGGATTTTAAAATCGCGGTAAGCGCCGGTTTGGCCAAGTGAGTGCTCGGTTCGCGGCAGGGCGATGTCAATTTCCTCGCCCATGTAGCCCTTTGGCCGGAATTTAAAAACGCCGAAGCGCTTGCCGACCAGATTAACCTTGCCCTCTTTGCCCAGAAATTTTTCCAAATCATTTTTATTCACCCCGCGGACGACGAAATCAAAATCTTTGGTCGGCCGGCCCAAAATCGCGTCGCGGACCGCGCCGCCGACTAAAAAAACCTCAGCTTGGGGGAATTGTTTTGCCAGCCGGGCGAGAAAAGGGATTTTAGCCCATTTTTCCAGATTTTTTGTCCAGGTTTGCATGACTTTATTTTAGCACAAAAACACGAAAACACGAAAGCGCGTGCCGAACTTATGTTGATGGAAAATTTCGGGCACAAAAGCACAAAAATACGAAAGCAAAAAAACATCTATTTAAATTTTGCTTTTGTGTTTTCGTGTTTAGGTCCGCCCTGAGCGAAGTCAAGAGGCGGGTCGTATGATTAAAGCCTTGACATCAGTGTTAAAAGATGCTAAATTAAACCCGCAAAACGCAGTCTATTTGAACAAACAGAAAAAGGAGAAAGGAAATGGATAAGTTGTTGAGAGTGCTGATTATCGGCAGCGGCAAAACCGCCGGCGGCCGGGAGCATGTCCTGGTTTGGCTGGCCGGTAAAAGTCCGCGAGTGGAAGAGGTTTATTGCTTTGGCGCAAACGACGGGATGCGCGCGGAGCCAAAGTACATTGCCGTTTCTCCCGAGCCTCAAGGCGTTGACGACATGATTGCCTGGGTCAGGGAAAACGAAATTGACCTGGTTATCGTCGGGCCGGAAAATCCCTTGGCCGAAGGCATCGTGGATCGGTTCCGGGCGGCGGGCCTGACGATTTTCGGGCCGACTCAAGCGGCGGCGCGGCTGGAATCAAGCAAGTTTTTTGCCAAAAAAATTATGACCACGGCAAAAGTTCCGACCGCGCGCTATCGCTCTTTTTTTCATGATGAGCTGGCGCAAGCGTGCAATTTTGTCCGGAACGAATATCCTCATTCTTCGGTGGTCAAGGCCGACGGCTTGTGCGCCGGCAAAGGGGCGATGGTCTGCCGAGATTTGGATCAGGCGCTTCGGGCGATTCATCGCTGTCTGGTTGACCGTGAATTCGGGACGGCCGGCGAAGCAATTTTGATTGAGGAGTTTCTTTTGCCTCATCCCAAACTGCGCCGCGCCGAGCTTTCTATTTTGTCGCTGGTTGACATTCACGGAAATTTTTTGATGTTTCCGGCGGCGCAGGATTACAAGCCGGTCAATGACAATGACGAGGACGACAACACCGGCGGCATGGGATCGTTTGCCCCCGTGCCTTGGGTAACCGAGGCGATGATGAATCAAATCGGCCGAAAGATTTTCGAGCCGACGATCAAGATGATGCAAAGCCTGGGCAATCCGTTTTCCGGCGTGCTCTACGCGGGGCTGATGTGGACCGAGGACGGCCCGAAGGTCGTGGAATTCAACGTCCGTTTCGGCAATCCGGAGATCCAGGCGCTGGCCAAGCTTTTGAAAACGGATTTGATTCCGATTTTACTGGCTATTGCCCAAGGTAAGAGCATTGCCGATGTTAAGTTGGAGTGGCAACCGGGCTACGCGGTTTGCCTGGTTTTAGCCAGCAAGGGTTATCCGGAAAAATACGAGAAAGGTCTGGCTATCAGCGGCCTTAACCAGTTGCCGACCCTTAACGAATTCAAGGTGTTTCATGCGGGAACCAAAGATGGTAAAACCAATGGCGGCCGGGTGCTTGATTTGGTCTGGCATTCCATGCTCGGTCTTGAGGACGCCGCCTTGGTCGTACGTAATCTGGCGACCAAGATTAACTGGGGCGACGGCCAGACGACCGGGCCGCATTATCGGACCGATATCGGACTTAATGTTCCTTTGACGATTGACTAAAGTGATTTTAAGGAGGGGGAGAGT
>MHIR01000030.1:0-952 GCA_001817615.1 Candidatus Buchananbacteria bacterium RIFCSPLOWO2_02_FULL_46_11b
GAACGTCTGCGCGACGGGACCAAAACCGGCAATCAGGCCGATCGCCAGCCGAAATTCGCCGATATGCCAACGGTCGTTTTAATTAACGGCGGCAGCGCTTCGGGCGCGGAAATCGTGGCCGGCGCCCTGCAGGATTACAAAGCCGCTGTTTTGGTCGGAGAAACCACTTTCGGCAAAGGCTCGGTCCAGGACTTAAAGGAATTCAAAGACGGCTCGTCGGTCAAACTGACCATCGCCGAATGGCTGACGCCGAACGGCCGAAACATCAACCAGGAGGGGATTAAGCCGGACATTGAAGTCAAACTGACTAAGGAAGACTTTGAGGCCGGCAAGGATCCGCCATTAGACAAGGCACTGGAGATTTTAAGGGAGAAGACGCGGTAAGCCCGCCTTCGCATTCTGGTTTCGCTTCGGCGCTACGGCGAGGCAAGCCCGCCTGCGCCTCTCTAAAATAAAGAATATGGAAACGACAAAAATCGCGTTATTTAAAGGCAGAAAAATTCGGAAAACCATTTATAATAACGAGTGGTGGTTTGTTATTATTGACGTGGTTGAAGCTTTGACTGATTCTATTCAGCCTGACGGCTATATTAAAGACATGCGCCGCCGCGATGAGGAGCTTTCTAAAGGGTGGGGGCAAATTGCCACCCCCCTTTCTATTTCTACGGCAGGCGGCGTTCAGAGGATGAATTGCGCCAATACAGAAGGCATTTTTCGCATAATTCAATCAATTCCATCCCCTAAAGCCGAGCCGTTTAAAAGATGGCTGGCGAAAGTCGGCTATGAGCGCGTGCAAGAAATTGAAAATCCGGAATTGGCGACCAAGCGGACAAGAATGCTCTATAAGCTGAAGGGGTACAGCGAGGGCTGGATAGAAAAGCGGATGCGCGGCATCGCGATCCGCGAAGAATTGACGGATGAATGGCAAAAGCGCGGGGTAAAAGAACAAAGA
>MHIR01000030.1:971-7397 GCA_001817615.1 Candidatus Buchananbacteria bacterium RIFCSPLOWO2_02_FULL_46_11b
AAATTAAAAGGATTGAAGCGGCAAAATTTGCGCGACCACATGGATGACCTGGAATTAATTTTTAGCATGCTGGGCGAGCGGGTGACAACTGAAATTTCCCAGCAGGAAAGGCCGGATACATTTGTAAAAAATAAAAAAGTGGCCATCCGGGGCGGAAGCGTGGCGGGCAATGCCAGAAAGCAAACAGAAAAAGAAATCGGCCGGAGCGTGGTTTCCCGAAAAAATTACTTGCCAGCGCCCGAAAGCCGAAAACGGATTAAATCAGCCGGTTAGACAAGAAAAAATGGCGCGGTAGCGAGAAAAATTTTAAGGGGGAAGAGAAGATATAATCTTAAATATGCCTAAAAAATACGTCACAATCGTCGAGGATTATAACGTGCCGCTGACGCCCTGGTATATATTGGTGGAAAAAGTTTTCAGGGAGATGACCGAAGACAAGGCCGGAATCGACAGCATTATTATTCATAAAAAAGATTTTGTCACTTGGTCGCCGAGTCTGGAAGATTTCAACCGGGCCGGCGATTATTTTAATAAAAAAATAGTTCAAGACGAATCATTCGCCAAGTTCTTGCATGGCAAGGAAGTATATTATTTCAAAGAGATTGAAAAGCTGATCGATTATTTGTCTAAAACTGACCTGAAGGAAAAGACCAACCGGCAGCTGTATGAGATTTATTTGAAATATTACAATGCTATCGCTCAATGCTGGCGCTTTGGCATGGCGATTCAGTTTTTGGACATGGGCGAGAATAAGTATTCGGAAAGAATAAAATCCGGGCTTTTGCCTAAGCTAAAAAAAATCGGCAATCCCGAGATTGTTTTTTCCAAATTAATCACGCCCCGGCAGGAAAATGCCATTCAGGCCGAGAATAACGAGTTTTTAAAATTTCTGGCCGCCATCCAAAAAAATAAAAAACAAGCCGGGCAAATTAAAAAAGACGTGAGATTTTCGGATTTGGACAAGGACTTGATCAAAAAAATAAAAATGATTGCCAAAAAATACGGCTGGATTCAGTTTTATTACATCGGCCCCTCGGCCGACGCCGGGTATTATTATGATTTATTGAAACTAAAAATCAATCTTAACGCCAAAAAAGTGCTTGATAAGATAAAAAAAGAAAGAAAAGAAATTTTGGATTTTCAAAACAAATACGAAAAGTTTTTTGATTCCGGGGAATTGAAGCAAATTAAAACTCTGCGTGATTTCATGTATTTAAAGGAAGCCAGAAAAGAATTTCAGATTTATCGCTTAAGCCCCGCCATGCACCGCTGGTTTTCGGAAGTCGGACGCCGGTTTAGCTGGTCGCCGCTGCAGTGCCGCTACATTATTAAAAAAGAATACGAAGATTTACTGGTTAAAAACAAGAAAATATTGAACGCCGATATTTTAAACGAGCGCTATAAAAAATGCGCGTTCTACTCGATTAACGGCAAAATTCGCCTGGTTACCGGCAAAAAAGCGGATGAGATTGAAAAAAAATACATCGTCAAGATAAAGGTCAACGCTAATATCAAAGAATTGAAAGGCACGGTCGCTTATCCGGGCAAAGCCAGGGGCGCGGTAAAAATCGTCAATTCCACCTCGGATTTGAGCAAATTCAATCAGGGCGATATCTTGGTCAGCTATTCAACCAATCCTTCTTTGGTGCCGGCCATGAACAAGGCCTCGGCGATTATCACCAATACCGGGGGCGTTACTTGCCACGCGGCCATTATTTCGCGGGAATTGAAGATTCCCTGCGTCATCGGCACGAATGTCGCCACCAAAGTCTTAAAAGACGGGGATTTGGTGGAAGTGGACGCGAATAAGGGGATTGTGAGGAAAATATGAATAAAATAATTTTCGAAAAATTAGGCTGGGAGGAGGCAACCAGAAAAGGCGTCAATTTTGAAATTCTGCTGATGAGTTTGGTTTGTTATGGCTGGCGGCAATGGAATACCAAAAAGAAAAGGTATTTCGGGCCTTTCTACACCCGCTATTATCGGCAAATTGACGGCCATCGAGATATCTTGAAAAAAGACATCTCACAATTTATCAGACAGGTCAAAGAAAGAGAAAGGCAGCGACCCGGCAGTATTTACCGGTCTTATCGTGACTTTTCAAAAGTTTTATTAGCGGCCGAAAAATTTGCAACTGTTTTACCCCGATTGAATTTTTCTCAATATTCTAATCAAGAATTGGCAAAATTTTTGACTCCTTATGCTAATGCGATTAGTAAAACCATCTGGTATGATTATAATTATGTTTTTTTGCAGCATTTAGGACAAGATCTTTATCAGATTATCAGAGTCAAAATCGCTGATTTGAAAAAGCAAAGTGAATTATTTGATATTTTTACTCTAGCCAGGCAATCCTCAATGGTTCAGCAAGAGCAGAAGGCAATTTTGCAATTAGTCAGAAAGATTAAAGAGCAATCAATTAGTCTAAACAGTCAAAAGGCTAATCAATTAATCAGTCGGTATTTAAAGCAGTTTGCCTATCTTGGTTATTTTTATTTTCGCGGCCGGCCGTGGGTCAAGTCGGATATTTTAAATCGGCTAAAAAGCCTGTCAAAAATTAATCCGGCGGAAAAAATCAGTAAATTAAGCATCGCCGAGAAGAATAACAAGAATTGGCAAACGCTGGCTAAACAATACAGTTTTGATAAAAAGGAATTATTGCTGATAAAAACGATTAAGGAAATGACTTATTGCACCAACTTATTTGATGAAGTTTGGAGTTATTGGGTTTGGAAAAGTGAAAGATTGCTGTCAGAACTTCAGGATCGATTAAAAGTTTCCAAAAAAGAATTAATCGAAATGGATTTGCCGGAAATAAACAATTTTTTACTCCTTGGTCGGCCAATTGACGCAAAATTTAAAAAAATAATCAGGCAACGCTTTAAGGACAGCGCTTATTTGATGATCAATAATCAGATTCGCATTTTAAGTGGAGAGCAATTAAAACATTATCGCCAAAAAGTTATTGATTCTGTATCGGCGGTTAAAAAAGTAAAAATACTTAAAGGCCAGCCGGCATCGGCTGGATCGGCTAAAGGCAGAGTCGCCCTAGTCTTTGGCATCTCTGATTTAAAAAAGGTGAAAAAGGGTGACATTTTAGTGTCAAAGGCGACTTTGCCGTCGTTTATGCCGGCCATGGAACGAGCCTCGGCGATTATAGCCGAAGTTGGCGGATTGCTTTCCCACGCGGCCATTGTTTCGCGCGAGCTTAAGATTCCCTGCGTCGTGGGTATTAAGTTCGCCACTAAAGTCTTAAAAGACGGGGATCTAGTGGAGGTGGACGCGAATAAGGGCGTGGTAAGGAAGCTGAAGTAAGCGATCGGCTTGGTAAAGCTTAAATTAGCGATCAAGCGATCAGCGATCCGCTTAATATACCTTAAGTAAGCGATCAGCAATCAAGCCCGCCTCGCCTCGACGATATAAAAATATGGTCCGGCGAGTCGAGGCGGGCGATCGGCCCGCCTTCGCCCTTCGGGCTTCGGCGTGGCAAGCGATCAATAAATTTATGCCAAAAAATATTAAGTATTTAAACGATTCCGATCCCTGGTATTTGGCCGAGAATATCCCGGACGTGATTGATTTTCATTTTTCGGAAATTTGGCTTTCCAGCTTTGCCAATGATTTGGAAAAATCCTGCGGCCGCAATTATAAAAAGATTTTGGCGATTTTTCGGCCGAAGTTTTCTTTGGATTATTATTTCGGCGAAAAAGATTCTTTGGCCATGGAAAAGCACTTAATCGGCAAGATGAAAAAAAATCCCGAGTTTGGCCGGTTAATCAATAAAAATATCATTAAATTTTCTGATGGTCTTAACCGCTTCGGCCAGAAAATTTCCAAAATTGATTTGGCGAAATTATCGTCTGAAAAGCTGGCTGATTTAATGGCTGAATCGGACCTGGTCCATACGCGCCTGTATGAATGGGGCTGGCTGTCAAACGCCACGGACATGTTCCACGGCACTTTTACCTCGACTTTGAAAAAATATCTGGAATCAAAACTGCCGGCCGATCTGGATTTAAATGAGGCATTTTCCCTCCTGACTTCGCCGGATAAAAAATCGGTGGCCGCCAAACAGGATGAGGAAATATTAAAAATCGCTAGTCTAATAAAAAATAAAAAAAGCGCCAAGGAAATCAACCGGCTGATTACCCGCCATCAGGCCCGTTATTTTTATTTGAAATATCTTTGGCTGGGCCAGGCCGGCGTTTATTCCCGGGATTATTTCAGGCGCGAGGCGATCGGGCTGGCCAAGGACGGAATTGATCCGTTGGTAAAAATCAGGCGGCTGAATCAGGAATTGGTTAGGATTAAAAAGGAAAAAATCCGCCTTTTTAAAAAAATAAAAATAGACCGCCGGCATATTGATCTGTTTGAAATTTATGCCGATTTTATGCTGACCAAAATTTATCGCCGCTACGCTCAAATTTATTGGGCTTATCAAATCGGCCGGGTGCTGAAGGTTGCCGCCTGCCATTTGGGTATAAGCTTTGACGAAATCCGCCATCTGACCGGCAAAGAAGTCGCTTTTGCCCTGCGGTACGACGGCTTAAACCGCCCGGCTCTGAAAAAACGGCTGAAGTTCTGCTGGCTTTACGTGGAAAAAGGCGTGGAGCTGGTTTCCACCGACAAGGACCATCCGGTTTTGAAATTTCTAAAGAATAAATCGAAAGTTTCGGTCAAAGAACTGACCGGCCAGATCGGCTGCCTGGGTAAAGCTCAGGGCAGGGTGAGAATCATCAATTCCCACAAAGATTTAGCCAAGATGAAAACAGGCGATATTTTAGTCAGCATCGCGACGAATCCCGATTTGGTGCCGGCCATGAAAAAGGCGGCGGCAATCGTCACCGAGCAGGGCGGCGTGACTTCGCACGCGGCCATTGTCTCGCGGGAAATGAATATTCCCTGCGTCATCGGGACCAAGATCGCCACCCAGGTGCTAAAAGACGGCGATTTGGTGGAGGTGGACGCGAATAAAGGAACGGTGAGGAAGCTGAAGTAAGCGATCGGCCCGCCTTCGCCCTTCGGGCTTCGGCGTGGCAAGCGATCAATAAATTTATGTTCAAAAATAAAATCAAACTCATCGCCCTGGACGGCTACGGCATTCTTTTGAGCCGAGGCTATCCCCAAACCGTCGCGGTGATTGCCAAAAAAACCGGCTTGCCGGAAAAATGGCTTTTTGACGTGATTTACAAGAAATATTTCAATCAGGCGGCTTTGAAGAAAATCACCCAAAAGCAGGCCTGGGAGTCAGCCGTTAAGGAATTGAAATTGCCGATGAGCTGGCAGGCCTTGCGCGCGCTTCATTTAGGCCTTTTTAAAATCAATCAGCCGGCTTTCAGGCTGGCCAAGGAATTAAAAAAGAAATACAAAGTCATCATGCTGTCCAAAAACACGCGCAGCCAGTTTGCCGACACGAAAAAGAAACTGCCCGCGGTCTGGCGGGAATTGGAAGCGATCAATACCTGGGAATACAATCTGCCCAAAGCCTCAAAAGAAACCATTAATTTTTTATGCCAAAGATATCGGGTTAAGCCCCAGGAAATTCTTTTGGCCGACGACCAGGCGGTTAATTTGGCGGCCGCCAAAAAAATGGGCGTTAAAACGATTTTTTATAAAAATTTCAAGCAATTTAAAAAAGAATTGGAAAAATATGCCTAAAAAAATTCTTTTGCAGAATCCGCGAATCATCAAAGCCTTCAACCGCGTCAGAAATTTTTACCTGATCGGGCCGTATACCACGACCAATCATTGCGTCATGCCGATTTACGTCGATATCCGCGCGGTTTATTCCGATCCAAAGAGCATGAAAGTAATTACCCGCGAATTGGTGAAGTTTATTAAAAAATCAAAGATTAAATTTAATTTCATTTTAGGCGGAGCCACGGCCGGCATTCCGATCGCCACGACGGTCGGTTATGCTTTGGGCGTCCCGACCGGCTATGTCCGCAAAGCGCCCAAGGGCGGCGGCACCAACCGCACCGTTGAAGGCAGCTTCAAAAAAGGCGCCAAAGCGCTTTTAATTGACGATGCCCTGGGCCAGGGCGCGGGCAAGCTTGATTTCTTGAACAATATCCGGCGCTCGGGTTTTAAGATTGATACTTTAATGGTGGTGTCCAGCCGGGGCTATCAAAATCCGGAATATTTCAAGTGGTTTGCGCCGGCCAAGGTTAATTTTATTTCTTTTTGCGATCTGACCGGACTGATTAAAAATGCCGTGAAAGATAAAATCATCACGCCCGAAGCGGGGCAGCTGCTTTCTTATTACAACCAAGACGCCGCCGGCTGGAATCAGGACAAGAAAAAATGGCAGGAATTTCTGAATTATAAAAAACAAAAAAGACACGAAAGTGTCTCGGGAGTTTAGCTAGTCAAGCAAGCATAAATGATTTGAGGGCGGTACGCTTTCTGCATTCCGCCCTCATTGTT
>MHIR01000030.1:7452-9578 GCA_001817615.1 Candidatus Buchananbacteria bacterium RIFCSPLOWO2_02_FULL_46_11b
GGTAATTCTCTTCCACCAGCTCACCCGCACTGGTTAGGATGAGCTCGACGGCGCCGCCCATTTCGAGGTACTGGATCGGTTGGCCGGCTTGCGGCAAACTGGGTGTTTCCGGGTTCTTTAGCAGAAGGATTCCCGGTTCAATAAGCCCGCCGTGGCCGCAGGCCAGGATTGTTTGGCCCGTATTCCAGCGGGCCAGGACGCGCCATAAGGCGGCGTGCTCTTCCGCGCGTTTCAGAATGTACCCGCGCACTTCCGGATCCGGGCATTCCACGCAGGCTTGCTCCGAGCCGATGCCTTTTTTTTCGGCATAAGCCTTAACGATGGCCACAATTTCGGGCTTGTCGTTGCTGCCGTCGCGCATCCTTTCGTCCGTTCGAAAAGAAGGAAGGGATTCGCCGACTTTGCTGTTGCCTTCGGCGCAGGCGAAAGCGGCTTTGACCGCTCGGCCGCGCGGGGACATCACCACTTCGTCCAGCTTGATGCCGCCGGCGCGAAGCTTGAAACCGAATTTGAACGCCTGCTCATACGATTCATCGCAAATCGTGTCCTTGGGCCGCGAATCCCGGTATTCACCGTTTGTCCCATGACGCATGATAATCAACCGGCATTCTTTAGCTTCCAATTTTCTGAAATTCATCGTAATTCTCCTCGTAGGTTGAAAGTTTGATTTCCCAATTAACTCACATAAGCAGGAATTTGCCTAAGCAAATTACCGCTTAGCTGAGTTAATTGGTTTTAGGTTTGAAAGATCAAATAAATATATTTTTGGATACTTATTTCAGCTTTCAACAGGGGGATTGGGGTGCGGAGCGGAGAGAACTGATTTTTCAGTCTCTCCGCTCCGCGATTTTGTGGCTGGCCTATTTCAGCGGCTTGACGGTTACCGTCGCGTCCGCTACTTCGAACTCAAGGCCTTCGAGTTCCGCCAGTGGTGGCACGTCTTCGAGTTTCATGCCGGCGCCGATGGCGGCCAATTCGATGATCGGGCTATGGCCGAATCCGATTACCACGGATCCATTGGACACTTGGGCGGCCACGTTCATTACGCCTTGCAGGGCATTTTGAGCCGCCGCCATGAACTCTTCCGGCGTCAGAATCGCTGCCAGGCCGCGGATATTGCTGCCGGTCTTTTTGACCGCGTCCGCTAATCCGCGATCCAGCCAGCTCTTGAAGAGCGTGCCGTCTCCGAAGTTGGCGACGGGGGGCAGAGCGCGTTGGCCATGCTGATAATTGGCCAATCCGAGAAGGAAC
Organism: Candidatus Buchananbacteria bacterium RIFCSPLOWO2_02_FULL_46_11b; assembly: GCA_001817615.1. GTDB lineage: Bacteria > Patescibacteriota > Patescibacteriia > Buchananbacterales > UBA6539 > 02-FULL-45-11b. The sequence continues at coordinate 8,704 of MHIR01000030.1, forward strand.
GAGGCCAACGTTTGCCAGGTTCGGCTTTCGTTGCCGCCGACGACTACGTCGTAGTCGCGACTGCGGCCGAGTTCAATGCCGAGAGCTTCCGCCGCTTCCAGCCCTTCTTTGGAAATGTTGTTGCCGTTTTTCAAACCGTGGCGCCGATATTCGAAATTCATGTTTTCTCTCCTTAACCGTTTGTTTGTTTTTTATCAGGCTACATACTAATAGCCAGCTTAATCTAGCAGCAAACCACATAAGCAATTTGCCGCTAAATTGAGCCGGCCATGGATTAGCTTGTTGTAATGATCAATAGATTAGTATAGCATATTTTATTAGTTTTGTCAATGTTTTAGAGAAAAATTATGTTATTTTGGCTAATTTTAGGTATAAAGCGATGGAGTTAATAAGAGCGATGATTTATCAACCCCATCGTTTCATCGCTTGCCTCGCCGAAGCTCGCCGACCCTCGTCAAACTGAAGCAAGGCGAGCGTAGGCGGGCTCTCATCGCTTTATCGCTCTATTTGTGCTAAAATAAAATCATTATCAAACACCCCTATGCCCCAAACCTTCATCCTCCCATTTTCCAAAATCTCAAAACGAGACGTCAAGCTCGCCGGCGGCAAGGGCGCGTCTTTGGGCGAGATGACGCAGAATAAAATTCCGGTGCCCCCGGGATTCGTGATTTTGGCCGGCGCCTTTGACCGGTTTTTGGCAGAAACCGACTTGAAAGCGGACATCCCCACCCAGCTGAAAAAAGTGAATTATAAAGACATCAATAGCGTGGAAAAAGCCTCCAAGACGATTCACGATCTGATTCATGATGAACGGATGCCAAAAGACCTTCAACTCTTAATCCTGGGCGAATTTAAGGATTTATGGTCCAATCCCG
>MHIR01000030.1:9589-9867 GCA_001817615.1 Candidatus Buchananbacteria bacterium RIFCSPLOWO2_02_FULL_46_11b
CCGTGCGCTCGTCAGCCACGGCCGAAGATTCGTCCACGGCCAGCTGGGCGGGCGAATTGGAAACTTATCTGAATACCACGGAAAAAAATCTGCTCGGCCGGGTCAAAGACTGCTGGTCTTCGCTTTTCACGCCGCGGGCGATTTTTTACCGCTTTGAAAAAGGTTTGAGGAATTCCAAAGTTTCGGTGGCCGTGGTCATCCAGCAAATGGTTGATTCGGAAATCTCCGGCATCACTTTTACCGTCCATCCCGTCACTAAAAATAAAAATCAGATGATT
>MHIR01000030.1:9900-10810 GCA_001817615.1 Candidatus Buchananbacteria bacterium RIFCSPLOWO2_02_FULL_46_11b
GTTTCCGGCCAGATTACGCCGGACAGCTACGTGGTTGACAAGCGCGATTTTTCGATTATCGATATCAATATCGCCGAACAGAAAAAGATGCTGGTCAAAAAACCCGGCTCGGGCAATGTCTGGAAAGACGTGCATTGCCGGAGAAAAGAATGCCAGAAGTTAAACGGCCAGCAAATTATCGCTTTGGCCAAGCTTTGCCTGCAGATAGAAAAGCACTACGGCAAGCCGCAGGATATCGAGTGGGCCTTTGCGGGCGGGAAATTCTATATTACGCAAAGCCGGCCGATAACGACTTTGTGAAACTTTATAGCGATCAAGCGATCCGCTTAAGTTAGACTTAAGATAGCGATCAGCGATCGATGGCAAAACAAAACATTCATGAAAAAAACCTGGTTTGTCGCGGAAAGCATTCCCACCATGAATTATACCGTCATGCTGCCGGTTTTTGCCGAGTATGGCCGGTTTATCGCGCGCCAAGGCGGCGGCGATTATTTCAACGAAGTTATTTGGATCTTCAGAGACAGCAATGCCGATTTGTGCTACGCGCGGGAAGATTTTGAGACCGGCATCAATTTTCTCCTGAAAAAAGCCCTGAAAAATCCCGCCTGGCCGGAGAAGCTTAATCAATCAATTTTTCAATACGCCAAAGATTATTTTAATTTCGCCAAAAAGCTGGAAAACAAGGATTTTTCAAAATCATCCAATTCGCAGCTGCTAAAGATTTATTGGCGCTTAGTGATGAATTATCAAAGGAAATCGCATAACTCCGGCCAGATCACCACTTGGTTAATCGACGCGGAAAAAAATTTATTTTCCAATCATTTGCTGAATTTGCTGAAAGAAAAAATTGACGCCAGCCGGCAAAAAGTCAATTTGGCCGAAACTTTCGCCTGGTTGACGACGCCAAATC
>MHIR01000030.1:10865-11651 GCA_001817615.1 Candidatus Buchananbacteria bacterium RIFCSPLOWO2_02_FULL_46_11b
TAACCGGGACAAAATGGCCAAAAAAATCGTTTTGGTTAATGAGCCGGCCAGAATATCCTCGGTTTTGAAATTAAAGCGGCCGAAGCTGGAAGACCTGATGCGCCGGCATTATAAAAAATACCTTTGGATTTATTATACTTACCAGGGGCCGGTCTTGGAGCCCGATTATTTTTATGAAATTCTGCGGGGGATTTTTAAAACAGGCGATTTGAAGAAATTTCAGGTCCAAAGGGCCGGGCGCTTTAAAGAAATCAAAAAACAAAGAGCCGATTTGTTTAAAAAACTGAAATTCAGCCGGGCGGAAATTCGCTTTTTTGATATTGCCGCCGATATTGTTTACCTGAAGGCTTTCCGCAAGGATTGCATGTATTTTGGGTCTTACGTGACCGATAAAGTTTCCAAGGAAATTGCCCGCCGATTAAATTTAACTTTAAAACAGGTGAGATATTTCGCTTACTGGGAGATGAAAGACGCGCTGTTGAAAAATAAATTTAAAGTCGATGTTTTAAATCAAAGATATAAATTCAGCGTGGTTTATACCGACAGCTTCAGGCCGAAAATTTATACCGGCAAGGCGGCGCAAAAATTTTTAAATAATTTGCGTTTTGAAAAACAAGATTTGACGGAAATTAAGGAGTTGAAAGGATTGACGGCCTATCCGGGCAAGGTTAAAGGCATCGTTAAAATCATTGAGACGGCCGATGATCTGAAAAAAATGAATCAGGGCGATATTCTGCTTTCGGAAACCACTTATCCGGCCCTGGTTCCGGCCATGAAAAAAGCGGC
>MHIR01000030.1:11685-12970 GCA_001817615.1 Candidatus Buchananbacteria bacterium RIFCSPLOWO2_02_FULL_46_11b
CACGCCGCGATTGTTGCCCGGGAGCTTAAAATTCCTTGTGTGATCGGCACCAAGATTGCCACCAGAGTTTTAAAAGACGGCGATAAGGTGGAAGTGGACGCCAATGAGGGCTGGGTGAGGAAATTATGAAGAAGCGCCTAATTTTGAAGGTTAAAGGCCAAGTCCAGGGCATCGGGTATCGCTATGCCGTTCAAAAAGAAGCCAAAAGACGTGGTTTTACTGGCTATGTCAAAAACACCGACGCCGGCGGGGTGGAGATTGTCGCCGAGGGCGATGAAAGAGACTTGCAAAATTTTATTTTATTTTGCTATAATGGGGTAGTAAATGCTGTTGTCCAAAAAATAGATGAAAGCCGGTCAGAGGCGACTGGCGCGTTTTCTGATTTTGTGATAAGGTATTAAAGTCAAAAACATGAAAAAAGCTATGAAAGTAATTTTGCTGAAAAATGTCCCTAATCTGGGCCAAGAGGGAGATGTTAAGGAAGTCGCTTTGGGCTACGTCCGCAATTTTTTAATTCCCCGTGGCTTGGCCGAAGAAGCCACGCCGGAAAAGATAAAAGCGGCCGAAGAAAAGAAAGCCAAAAAAGTTCAAACCGCGGAATTGGATTTGGCCAAGGCCCAGGAATTAGCTTCAAAGTTTAATGGTCAGGTAATTGAAGTTTCGGCCCGGGCTTCAGAAGAAGGCCGGCTTTATGCCGCCCTGCCTTTGGCCAAGATTGTGGCCGCCCTGAAAGCCAAAGGTTTGGAAGTCAGTAAAGACAGCATTAAATCAAGCCACATCAAGGAAATCGGCGAGCATCTGGTTAAAATCGAGCTGGAGCACAATTTGGAAGCGACCATTACCTTAATCATTAATCCGGAAGTAAAGTGATTTTTAAACCGGTAAAATCAAGTTTCTTTAATAACTAAACCCACCGACTGAAGGTGGGTTTGTCGCTTTATAAAGTAAATTAAGTAAATTAAGCGAGGTAAGCTGACTTTACTTAATTTACTTAATTTACTTAATTTACTTAATTTACTAAACTTATGTCCAAATTCATCTTTGTTCTGGGCGGGGTGATGTCCGGAGTCGGCAAGGGCGTCACGACCGCTTCCATCGGAAAAATTTTGCAGGCGCGCGGCTTTAAAGTGACGGCCTTAAAAATTGATCCTTACATCAATGTTGACGCCGGGACCATGAACCCGACCGAACATGGCGAGGTTTTTGTGACCGAAGACGGCGATGAAACCGATCAGGACGTGGGCAATTACGAAAGATTTTTGAACGCTGATATTCTGCGGGATAA
>MHIR01000030.1:12982-14265 GCA_001817615.1 Candidatus Buchananbacteria bacterium RIFCSPLOWO2_02_FULL_46_11b
GGAAGTCATTCGGCGGATAAAAAAAGCGGCCCAAAAAGCCAAGGCCGACATTACGATTATTGAAATTGGCGGCACCGTCGGCGAATATCAGAATATCTTATTTTTGGAAGCCGGCCGGCTGATGCATTACGCCAATCCGAAAGATGTTTTGTTCGTTTTGGTCAGTTATCTGCCGATCCCCAGCACTTTGGGCGAAATGAAAACCAAGCCGACGCAATACGCGGTCCAGCAGGTAAATGCCGCCGGCATCCAGCCCGATTTCATTATTTGCCGCTCCCGCCTGCCGGTTGACGAGCCGCGGCGGCGAAAAATGTCAACTTTTTGCAACGTCGCCAAGGAAGATATTGTCTCCAACCCGGATGTCAATTCAATTTATGAAATTCCTTTGATTTTGGACAAAGAAGGGCTGGGCGAAAAAATATTGAAGAAATTAAGCTTAAAACCGAAAAAGAAAAATATGAGGGATTGGCAGAAAATGGTCGCGGCCCTGAAACGGGATAAAAGAATCGTTAAAATCGGCATTGTCGGAAAATATTTCGCTACCGGCGATTTTATCCTGCCGGACGCCTATATCTCCGTGATTGAAGCGCTAAAACACGCGGGCCTGGCCAATAAAGTAAAAGTGGAAATAGACTGGATTAATTCCGATCTTTACGAAACCCGGCCAAGCGCGGTTAAAGAACTGAAGAATTATGACGGTATCGTCGTGCCCGGCGGCTTTGGCAAGCGGGGGATTGAAGGCAAGATTTTGGCTATTAAATTCGCCCGGGAAAATAAAATTCCGTTTTTGGGACTTTGCTACGGCATGCAGCTGGCCACGATTGAATTTGGCCGCCATGCCTGCGGCCTAAAAAAAGCCAATACGACCGAAATTGATCCGACGACCAAATTTCCGGTTATACACATAATGCCGGATCAAGCCGAGAAGCTGGCCAAAAATCAATACGGCAATACCATGCGCCTGGGCGCTTATCCCTGCGTTTTAGATAAAGACTCCAATAGCTTTAAATTATACGGCACTAATCGTATTAGCGAGCGCCACCGCCATCGCTACGAGTTTAATAACGATTTCCGCGCCCGGCTGACGAAAAAAGGTTTGGTTTTGGCCGGCTTGTCGCCGGACAAAAAATTAGTGGAAATTATTGAGGTTAAAAATCATCCGTTTTTTGTCGGCACGCAGTTTCATCCGGAGCTGAAATCAAGGCCCTTGGCGCCTCATCCGTTATTTGTCGGTTTAATTGCTGCCTCTAACAAGAGAAGATAAAATTACAAATTCCAAACTT
>MHIR01000030.1:14271-15107 GCA_001817615.1 Candidatus Buchananbacteria bacterium RIFCSPLOWO2_02_FULL_46_11b
CCAAACCCGCCTGCCTCGCCATTAACTTGGATTATTTAATGAATATTTTAATCCGGTTTTAATGGGTTTATCTGCAAAAAATCTAAACGGCATGGCCTGCCCGCAATGCCTGTTCCCTTATTTCTTATTTTAACCCAGTATATCTCGACTAATTTTTTCCTTAAAAAATATAGTAAATAGCGAAGGCAGGCGGGCGGGCAGGCGAATTACAAGCACCAAATTACAAATTCAAAACGCGAAACCAAGGGTTTGGTCCCGCATTGAAAATGCGGGATTGAATATTGGGATTTGTTTGGAATTTGAAGTTTGGAATTTGGTGCTTGCTCTTGTTAACTTGCCCAAATAAAAAACCAGATAGCGGCTTTTTAAGCTATTATCCGGTTTTTATTTTTTCAGCGGAACGACGTTGGCAAACTTTGACCATTCCAGCTTGCCGTTGAATTTTTTCATTTTCTTCCGGGTAAATTTAACAATACCCGCGGCCAAAGCGAATAAGGTGTCGTCATTGCCTCGTTTGACATTCAGTCCCGGCCGGATTTTCGTGCCGCGCTGGCGGACGATAATGCTGCCGATTTTGGCGAATTCGCCGGCGTAAAGCTTGGTGCCAAGGCGTTGCGCTTGCGAGTCTCGGCCTAAACTTGTGGAACCGCCGGCTTTCTTGTGAGCCATAGATTTATTTAGTGGTAGGGGCGTATAGCAATACGCCCGTACAATTAATGATTAGATTGTTAGCCCGCCTCGACTCGCCTTGGTTAAATCATTGATGAGTCAAGGCGAGGCGGAGTTGTTAGGATATTAGATAATATAAACGATTTGGCAAAAATTGTCAAGGGAAA
>MHIR01000031.1 GCA_001817615.1 Candidatus Buchananbacteria bacterium RIFCSPLOWO2_02_FULL_46_11b
TCTTATTTTAACCCAGTATATCTCGACTAATTTTTTCCTTAAAAAATATAGTAAATAGCGAAGGCAGGCGGGCGGGCAGGCAAATTACAATGTTCAAAATTCAAAATCTTAATGGATAGCGTTTTGAATTTGTAATTTGAGATTTATTTGGAATTTGTAATTTCTTTATTTCTAATCTCCTACCTTCTTAATCCCCACCTTTCCGCCCTCAATTTCCTTCATCTCCCCCGCTTCGCCCGCTTCAACCTTTTCGGCCAAGGTGCCATTTTTAATTTCCTCGCCGAACTTGCCGAAAAGCTCATTTAACCCGATATGATATATTACCACTTTGTCGCCGATTGTCAAGCCCGCTTCCTTGCGCGATTGATTGATCTGCCGGATTATTTCCCGGGCCTGGCCTTCAAACTTTAATTCCGGCGTCAGGGCTGTATCCAACATAACTTCATTTTCCGGCTGTTTGCCAAAAATAACATCTTTAACATTCAACTCATCTTTAATTAAACCCAACAATTCTTTATGATCGCCGATCGCTGATCGCTCGCCACGCCGTAGCCCTGAAAGGGCGAAGGCGGGCTGATCGCTAACTCTAAGAGAAGCCAAAGGCTGACGAATCTTTATTCCCGCTTCGGCCCGGGCCGCCAGGCCCTGCTCCACGATTTTTCTGGCCTCGGCCATTTGAACCAGTAATTTTTCGTCAATCAATTCCTTCTCAAATTCCGGCCAGTTTTCTAAATGGACCGACTCCAGCGGTCCGCCAATTTGGCGATAAATATCCTCGGCCAAAAATGGCATGAAAGGCGCCATGGTTTTGGCCAGCTGCGATAAAACCAGGCCTAAGGTATTGATACCGGCCTGGTCCCCTTCCTTAAACCGCTTCCGCGACCGGCGCAGATACCAGGTGGAAAGCTCATTGATAAAACCCGCAAACGGCCGGCTGGCTTTGACGATGTCGTAATTTTTCATGTTCTCGGTCACTTCTTTGATCAGCAAATTAAGCTTGGCCAAAATCCATTTATCTAAAATATTTTCCACTTTCAAAACCGGGCTGATGTCTTGCTTCTGGTACATCTGATAAAAGCTCAAAACATTGCCTAAAAGCATCACCACTTTCTGCAGGGCTTCTTTGACGCCGGCTTCCGAGAAATTCAGACTCTCGGCTTCGCAGACCGGCGAAGTCAGCATGTAATAACGCAAAGCGTCGGCCCCGTAATTGGCAATCACCAAATCCGGCTCGGGATAATTTTTCAGGCGCTTGGCCATCTTTTGGCCGCCTTCAGTCAAAACAATGCCGTTGACCACGACGTTTTTAAACGCCGGCTTATTGAATAAAGCGGTTGACAAAACCATCAAAGTATAAAACCAGCCGCGGGTCTGATCCACGCCTTCGGCGATGAACTCGGCCGGGAAATGTTTTTCAAACCAGTCCTTGTTTTCAAACGGATAGTGGACCTGGGCGTAAGGCATGCTGCCTGATTCAAACCAGCAATCCAAGACATCCGGAATCCTTTTCATCAATCCCCCGCATTTTTCGCACTTAAAGGTAATTTCGTCAACAATCTGCTTATGTAAATCATCAACTTTCTTGCCTGATAATTTTTCTAATTCTGTTATACTGCCAATGGTTTTAATATTGCCGCAACCTTTATTGGCTTTGGGCTCTAAGCTCTTAGCTCTAAGCTCTAAACCGTCTTGGCACTGCCAAACCGGTATCGGCGTTCCCCAATATCGCTGGCGGGAAATTGACCAGTCCGAAGCGTTCTCCAGCCACTTGCCGAACCGGCCCTCTTTTAAATGCGCCGGGGTCCAGTGGACTTTAAGATTATTTTTGATCAAATTTTCTTTAATCGCCGTCACTTTGACAAACCAAGAAGTGGTGGCGTAATTCAATAACGGCGTATCGCAGCGCCAGCAAAAGGGGTAGCTATGGCTGAATTCTTCTGATCTAAAAACCAGGCCTCTTTTTTCCAAATTTTCAGCCACTTTCTTGTCCGTGGCCCGCGGGTCATCTTTTGATTTGACCAATTCGCCCGGCCAGTCTTTGACTTCAGCCGTAAACCGGCCTTCCGGCGTGACATGAATAATGGTCGGCAAATTCTTTTCCTTGCCTAAATTCATGTCATCTTCGCCAAAACCCGGGGCAATATGGACCACGCCCGTGCCGTCAGCCACGGAGACAAAATCCGCGGTCTGAACCGTGTAAATATTTTCTTTATTATTCAAATCAGCGTTGACAAAATAATCAAACAACGGTTTATATTTATGGCCAACTAAATCATCGCCTTTGATATACCTTATTTTAACTTTAGTTTCATTATAGGCATTTAAAAAATAAATTTTATTTGAATCCAATTGACTTAATTCTTCATATCCTTCAGGATGAGGAATCATTTTAGAAAAATATTCCTTACTAAAAACATATTTCTCTCCATTTTTAAATTTTTCATTTTTGGATTCTATAATCTCCATTAGAATATAATCAATATTTTTTCCGACCGCCAAAGCCACATTGCCGGGCAAAGTCCATGGCGTCGTCGTCCAGGCCAGAATATAAGTATTTTCCGGAAGCTCAATTGCTTTCGTGCTTTCGTGCTTTCGTGCTTTCGTGACTCTAAACTTCGCTACCACCGACAAATCTTTGACGTCTTTATAATTCTGCGTCACCTCAAAATTTGACAACGTCGTATCGCAGCGCGGGCAGATATGCATGGCTTTGTAGCCCTGGTAGATGAGTCCCTTGTCAAATAAAGTTTTAAAAACCCACCAGATGGATTCCATGAAAGTCGGGTTCATGGTCTTGTAATCGTCTTCCATATCCACCCAGCGGCCCAGGCGCGGAATGAATTCTTTCCAAACCTCGGCGTAGCGCATGACGCTCTTTTTGCAGGCGTCATTAAAGCCGCAAACCCCGATTTCTTCCTCAATCTGGCGCTTGGAATTGATATTCAGCTCTTTTTCGATCAGATTCTCCACCGGCAGGCCGTGGCAGTCCCAGCCCCAGCGCCGGGCGACGTGATAGCCGTTTGCGGTCCAAAACCTCGGCACCGCATCTTTCATGATGGAAGAAGGAATATGGCCGTAATGGGGCGTGCCCGTGGCAAACGGCGGGCCGTCATAAAAAACATAGTCGCCTTTGGGGTTCCTTTTGCGAAGCGATTTCTCAAATATTTTATTGTCCCGCCAAAATTTTAAAATCTCTTTTTCTTTGGCCGAAATTTGGCTGTCCATAAGTTTTAAGTATGGATTTATTTTAACTGAAATTAACGCTTTCGTCAACCTGGCTTATACCCCTTTTTATTAGGACTTATTAAAAAATGGTTTTACTCTGTCATCCCGCACGAGGCCGCCCCTTAGTAGATTTTGAGGCGGCCGCGATGCGGGATCCAGGGTTGAACGATTACGGCTCTGATATAAAAATATAAAAAAATTAATAAATTTTATCAAAATTCAAGTTTAGTGATATTAATCCTGGATTCCGCATCGCGGTCATCTTAAGCTTACCCGTGACGGCCGCGATGCGGAATGACAAAGTAAAACTTTTTAGGGGGAAAAGAGAAATAAAAAAAACACCATTGAATAAACAAAAGGCGTTTTTTTATTGAATTTACTCCAAAGTAATCGCCGCCACCGGACAGGAATCAATCGCTTGCTGGATTGTTTCTTTATTGGCTTCATAGTCGGCTTCAATCACTATCGCCTTGCCGTCATTCATTTTAAAAACCGCCGGGCAGACTGATTCGCAAACGCCGCAGCCGATGCAGGTTTCTTGGTTGACAATTGGTTTTGCCATATTTTTATTCACCGCCTATCGCTTACCGATTCGGTTAGCGGCAAGCCGTTAGCGGTCATCAGTTGATTATTTAAAGTATTTCTTAATCTTATTTACCAGCTCGGACGGCGTGACGCTTGATTTGATGATAAAGTCTTTGGCGCCCAATTTCAAGCCCTTTTCAATTTCTTCGCGCTGGGACAGGTTGGAGAAAATAACGACTGGAATTTTTTTGGTTTTTCCGTCCGCTTTCAGTTTTTTTAACATTTCATAGCCGTCAACCTTGGGCATTAAAATATCAAGCAATATCAAATCCGGCATTTCCAGCCGGGCCAAAGACAAGCCGGCCTGGCCGTCGCCGGCCTTAACGGCGTCAAAACCTTCCTGCGTCAGTTTGGCGTCATATAATTCCAGCAAAAACGGCTCGTCCTCAACGATTAGAATTTTGAATTGTTTTTTTGGCATAAGTTTATCGCGATTCTAATCTACGAATCATCCCGAATCTACAAACTACGAAAGCCAATCCTAATCTACAAATTATCCGAATCTACGAAAAGCGAAACTAAGGCATTCGTAGATTAGGATCGGCTTACATCTTCTCCGGCGCTTCAATCCCCAAAAGCGCCAAGCCCGTCGCCAAGACCGTCCTGACCGAAGCGATTAAAAGCAAACGCGCTTTTTTTATTTCCTCTTCGGCTTTCAGCACCGGCAAGGTTTCATAAAACAAGCTGAAAGCCCTGGCTAAATTATAAAGATAGTCCGCCAAAAGCGACGGGTCATAGGCCCGGGCCGACTGGGCGACAGTTTTGGGAAAGCGCGCCAAAAACCTGATTAATTCCAATTCCCGCTCGTCAGCCAAAACCGCGAAATTCACTTTAGAAGAAACCTTGGCTTTGCTTTTGGCAAAAAGGCTGCTGATCCGGGCGTAAACATACTGCAGATACGGGCCGGTCTTGCCGGTGAAAGCCAGGGATTTTTCCGGATCAAAAATCATGGTGGTTTGAGGCCTGACGGCCAGAATATAATAGCGCAGGGCGGCCAAGGCGATGAGCCCGGCGCGCTTGGTTATTTCCTTTTCGGGCAGATCGGGATAGCGCTTGGCCACTTCCGCCCCGGCCAATTCTTCCAGCCGGCCGATTAAATCATCCGCGCCCGTGCCTTTAATCAGGCCTTCGCGCGATTTGATTTTTCCGCTCCCCAGCCGGATCATGCCGTAGGATAAATGACGGTAATTTTTCGCGTTGGCAAAACCCAGAAGCTCCAAAATTTTAAAAAGCTGCTTGAAATACAAATCCTGCTCCGAACCGACGACGTAAATTGACTGATCCAGCCGGTATTTGTCTTTTAAATAAGCCAGATGCAAATCCTGCGTCACGTACAGGCTGGTGTCGTCCGGCCGCAAAACAATTTTATCCGGCAGGCCGAATTTTAAAAGCGGCGCCAAAATCACGCCGGCGGCGTCTTTGATAAAAACGCCGCTTTTCAATCCCCGCTCCACGATTTCTTTGCCCTGCCGGTAATATTCGCTTTCGTAATATTCCTCGTCAAAGCGCTCAACGCCCAAGGCGGCCAAAGTTTCTTTAAACCCTTTAAGCACCCAAGTCATCAAGGTCTGCCAAACCGATTTTATTTCTTTATCGTCCGCTTCCCAGGCCGATAAAACCCGCTTGGCTTCGGACTCAAGATTCGGATCGGTTTTTTCTTCCCGGCAGAATTTGGCGTAAAAATCGCCGACAAAATGATCGGGTTTTAAGCCTGCGGTTTTCGGCGTCTGGCCCGCGCCCCATTTCTGGTAGCCGGCAATCGCTTTGGCAATGGCAATGCCGCGGTCGTTATACAGAGTTGACTGGATTACTTTATAGCCGCAGAAACGCAAAATTCCGGCCAAGCTTTGGCCCAGGCAAATATTGCGGATATGGCCGACAGTCAAGGGCTTATTAGTATTGGGCGAAAAATATTCCACCATGACCTTTTGGCTTCTCCCAATTTTATTCTGCCCGTAATTTTGTTTGGCTTTGTAAATTTCGGACAAGACCAGTTTGGCAAAGCCTTCGGGCTTAATGAAAAAGTTAAGATAAGGACCGGCCGCCTTTGCCCTGGCAATCAGCTTATCCGCTTTAAACTTGCTTGCCAAATCATAGGCCAATCGCGCCGGGTTTTGCTTTAATTTTTTGGCCAGTAAAAAACAAGGAACCGTAAAATCCCCCGGCTGGCTTTGGGGCGGATAATCAATTGATATGAGCTTGGCGGAAAAACTTTTGCCCAAAGCTTTTTTCAGACCGCCTTCAATCTCGGCCAAAATCTCCTTTTCGGCTTGAGAATGGGCGAGGTTTGAGTTGAATGATGGCATACCGGTATTTTAGCAAAAATGCGGGGAAAAATCAATGGGAAAAGATAAATTTAGATAATACACAGAGATCAAATATCAATTAACGATTAACTGATTAGCCGATCGCTATCTTTAGTTTTACCAAGCGGATCGCTGCCTGCCCCGAACGTAGTGAGGGGATCGCTAACCTTATCGCTTTATCGCTGATTAACTAATCTCAACGCTCGTCCCCGCTTGGGCAAAATTATACAGCCGCTCCATATTGCCGTAAGAAACATTGA
>MHIR01000032.1:0-7213 GCA_001817615.1 Candidatus Buchananbacteria bacterium RIFCSPLOWO2_02_FULL_46_11b
AAAATGCTTAAAAACTCACTAACCGATATTTAACTATCCAACCCCCTCCTTTAGGCTCATTCTTGAATGAGAAAAGACTTCCCACCATAGCTTAAACATGGGCTTTTGCGAAGCGAGTTATCAACAGGGCACTCTGGACTCACTGGCGGAGTTGCGTCATCAATAGCAGAAACAGGTCGCGACCTGTCTCTGCTATGAGACCCCAAACACAACACAACAAAACACAGGCGCCGGCTCTATCCCCTGCCTCTTACTGCCTGTACGCGAGGAAAAGCTCGGAAAGCGACGAGCTTCAAGCGCTTTCAATTGACTCGCAGATCAGGGAAATGCAAAGCTGTCATGGACAGCGCCAAAGTAACTTCGCTGAGCGTAAAGAAAAAAGGCTCGGCTGAGCCCGTCAAGACGACCCCCCAACCCACGAAATAGCGGCTGGCAATGGTCGTTATCTGCCGCCGAGGATTCTTTCCATTTGAATCGGATCCTCGGCTTTTTTTTATTTTTTTAGCCTGAATGCAAATTCAGCGTTGCGGAAAAAGATATTTTGTTTTTCCCCTGAAGATAGAGGAAGAGAATTGATTAAGTCGATATGTTTTTTAAAACTGCCAATCGGCCAATCAGTGCCGAATAGGATGCTGTTGGATCGGCGCCTGACGGTTTTAGTCAGAATTTCCCTGATTTTTTTCAGGCCGCCGCTTTCTTGGATTATTTCCAAATCAGCCAAGGCTGAAGTGTCAAAATAAATATTATCAAAGCCGGCCGTTATTTTGAAACAGTAATCAAGTTCAGGCCAAAAATAATGGGCAATTATTATTTTAAGATTTTTGAAATTCTTGGCGACTTTTACGATGTATTTCGGATCATTGTATTTGGCCGCGGATCGGTTGCCGCTGTTGATGCCGGTATGGATGATCAACGGCAGATCATAATTTTGGCAAAGTTTAAAAACCGGCCGCCACCTTTTATCGGTTGGATAAACCGGATCATGCCCGGGAAATATTTTAAAACCAAGCGCTTGTTTTTTTAAAAATAGTTTCTCAATTTTTTTTAAATTGCCGCCGTTAATTTGGTCAGCTTTTAAAGTAGCGATCACGGATAGTTTTGGTTCATTTCTTGTCAATTCAATAACCGCATCAAGGTTCGCGCATTGAGGATTTGGTTCATTGTCGGGGATAACAATTGCCCGCGCCACTTTATTTATTTTCATTTCTTTCAGAAGTCTTTGTTTTACCAGCTCAAAATTGCTATCGCCCTTCGTAATTATTGAAATGTGGAGGTGGCTGTCTATAATCATAGATGTAAATTTAAGCCGCCCGGTCTAGAACTTTTTTAGACGCAGCTCGGTCTCTCGATAAAAAATGTATCTGGCGTCCCAGGCAGGAGTTGAATCCCGCACCAAGCCCGTGAAAAAGTTTATTATAAAGAATGGTTTTGCGGGCGCGGATTCGGCTCCCGCCTTCGCCCCTCAACTACGTTCGGGGCTGCGGCGGGCAAGTCGCCTTTCTTCTTTACTATATTTTAGTATAAATTATTGGCTTGGTGCGGGACAAGCCTGCTGACTTAAGCATTTTTGAATTGGCGTCCCAGGCAGGAGTTGAACCTGCGACCTCAAGCTCCGCAAGCTTGCGCTCTATCCAGCTGAGCTACTGGGACATGGAGTAACTTAAACCAATAAAGCAATAAAACAAAAAAACAAAATATTCAGTAATTGTTTTATTGCTTTATTGTTTTATGGTTTTATTGACCTATTGCTTTATTGTTTTATTGAAAAAACCTTATATTTTCTTGATACTTGGAATTTAACAAAGGCCAAAACCAAAACTTACAACTTAAAAATCCTCAAAATCTGATCCGAAATCGGCTCATTTTCATGGTCAATATCCTCCACCAAATATTGCTGCAAAGCCTCGCGAATCACGACGGGATTTTGGTCTTCCAAGGAAATGGGGATGCGGGGATTAAGCAGGCTTTTGGGCTCAAAATAAAGAGTTTTGATTTCCGGCGGCTCGTAAATAATGTAGAAATGCTTGATTATCTTGTAGTCAAAAAACTTGTCATTGACCAAAATGCCGTCCTCGCAGATTTTGAATTCCGCTTCTTTATTGCTTCTTTGAAAAAGCAAGACAATCAAAGCCGCCATGATGCTGATCAAGGCGAATAAAAAATTGGCGGTAAAAACCGAATAAAGCAGGAGTAAGACGACGACTCCGCCCGCGGCGAGATACCAATTCTTGCCCCGCTCGTGCTTGGGAAATTCGCTGAATTTCCAGGCGAACAATGTTTCGCCGAAATCTTTTTTTTCTTTTGTTTCTTCCGCCATATTTTTACATTTTAGTTTTTAAAAATGCTTTTTAGTAAAAGCTCTACCGGAAGCTGACTTTAAATATTTTTCGAAAAAATAAGCTTTGTATTTATCAGCAAAGGCAATATAAAACTCCAACTTTACCGGCAATCTTTTAGCAGTCGCTGGAACTTGACCCAGTTCATGTCGTTTAATTCTGCTTTTTAAATCATCGGTGCAGCCGACATAATATCCATCTTTGCATTTCAAACTGTAAACATAATACAAGTAAACTCTGATTTAATTTTCTGTAACGAAAACGGACTTTGTCACGTCGTAGCCACGCCTCAAAATAGCCGCCATACAAGTTAAGATAGCTAACCATTTCAGCCCGCCTTCGCCCCTCAACTACGTTCGGGGCTACGGCGTGGCGAAGACGGAGAGGGCGGGAGCGACTATGCCTAACTTAATTAAACTTAGTCGGCTTCGTCGCTTAAAATTCTTTTCTTCAGGATTGCCTTCCCCGAACCAGTTTTAAAATACTTTTCCAACATTCTCGCCTTGCTTTCCGTTCTAACCGCCAAATATGCATCTAAGTAAACTGGCAAGAATGGCTTTGTTGATAAAGATTTCCCTGATAAATGTTCTTCAAATCGTCGCTTTAGATTATTCGTTGATCCCACATACACCCAGTTTTTTATATTTTTACTGCGAAGGAAATAAACATACAGCATAGCATAAAAAATTATTAATAATCTTATGCGCTATGTTGATATATTTTTCGTCTAACATGCTGGCCTGCCAGACGAAGCTCCGAACGACAACATTTTTCCAAAGTAAGTGAGGAGCGTAGTCTGGCGGAGAGGGCGGGATTCGAACCCGCGATCCCGGTTAAGGGATACCTCGTTAGCAGTGAGGCGCTTTCGGCCACTCAGCCACCTCTCCCTGTCCAATAATTGCGAGTGGAATTAACTATACTATCTTAGCTTATTGTCGGATATTTGTAAAGGAATTAAAACAAGAGAACAAACCATTTCAATTTTTGTTCTTTTGTTCTCTTGTTTTTATATTTTAATGTCAATAAACTAACGCTATATTAGCCTTCTGCTAAATAAATCTCAACCTTTGGCTACCACTAAACCCCAGACTTCTTTGGCGCCGGCTAAAACCAAGGCTTTGGCGCATTCATTCATGGTCGCGCCGGTGGTCACCACGTCATCAACCAACAGAATCTTTTTATTTTCCACTTTCAGCTCATCATTAACGGTAAAAATATCTTTAACATTGACCAGCCGCTGGGCCAATTTCAAGCCGACTTGGGGATGGACGTGAAATTTGCGGTTAATGATTTTGTCGCCGTATTCCCGGCCCAGTTCCCGGCAAACGGCCCGGGCCAGAATTTCGGCCTGATTAAATCCCCGCCAAAGCTTTCTTTTTTTGGCCAAGGGCACGGCTAAAACTAAATCAAAATCCGGCAATTCTTTATTCTTAATTTTATATTTTAAAAAATCCGTCAACAGCCGGCCTAAAATCTGTCCCAGATCGGGAATAAATTTGTATTTGAAAACTTGCAAGGTTTGGGCTAAAAGCGGATTTTTGTAATCACTTGCCACCCAAACGCCTCTTAACTCCCCGCCCAAATCCGGAACAAATGGCCGGCCGGAAAAATCAATTCCAATTTTCTTAAGACATTTCGGGCACAGCCACTCCCCTTCTTGCTTGCAACCCAGGCATTCAATCGGAAAAAGCAGGTCTAAAATGAATTTTTTTAAATCAAATATAGCCATAAATAAAAAAGACAGGCGCGCTATATTGATTTTAAACTGATGTTAAGTTTTTAATTTAGACTAAATAGCAAAGCACCAAATTCCAAATCACAAATCCTAAATAAAGCAAAAATTACTAATGACTAATTTATAATTTCTAATCAAATCCCAATGACTAATGTCTAAGGCGCTTGGTCATTGGATATTAGCCATTGATTAGAAATTAGTCCTTAAAAATTAGAAATTTACCTTGTTTGTTTGGAATTTGAAATTTCAACCTCTTACTTAAAAAACAAACCTTAATTTACCCTGCTATTCTATTAATCCGCCATTCTAACCCTACTCCCACTTCGCCTCGTCCACTTGCCAACTGCCGCCGGCCAAAACCAAAGATAACTCAAGTTTTTGGTAATATACTTCGGGGTTGACCGTTGTCCCTTGAGATTTCTGCCTTTGCGTATTGACAATAACTTCCGCTTTACCCGAGGCTTCTTCAAAAGTTTTTATTTCAACGCTTAAGGCCTTAGTCGTAACACCGGAATAAACCGCCGTTTCGCCCGGACTGGCGGGCATGGAAGCTTTATAATTTTTTACCCAAGCCTTCATTTTGGAAGTCATCAGGCTGTCAAGCGATTCAAGATTGGAAAAATTGCTTTCATTGGAATAGCTGCCGAAACGTTCGGCAAAAATCATGGCGGCCGCTTTCAAACCGGCGGCCAAATCCGGCTTTTGCGCCAAAACCGGCGGCAATTTGGTCTGGCTGGTAGTGCCGGCTGGCGGCAAGCCTTGGGGCAGCTGGATGCCCTGGTTGGTATTGAGATTTACAAAAGGCTCTGCGCCCCGGCCCAGCCACCACCAAAGCAAAATCGCGATCAACGCGATTACAATAATGGCGACAATAATCCCGATAATGACTTTAGTTCTTTTTTTCATAAAAAATAATCCTTAAATTTAAAATTACCTAATACAAATATTCATTAAAAGCACCAAATTCCAAATCTCAAATTCCAAACAAATTACAATGACCAAAATTACAAATCACAAACCTCGATAAATAGCATTTTGAATTTGTAATTTGTGATTTGTTTGGAATTTGAGATTTGGTGCTTGTAATTTTATATTTTTAATTTACTATTGACTAAATACCAAAATCGGGCTTTTAGACATTCTCCGCCGGCTCTTCACTCTTCTTCTGCTCAATCAGGCGGTCAAATTCCTTTTTTTCCTCTTCAATTTCCAAAAGCTGGCGCGGGTCGGAAGTAATCAGCTGGTCCTCGGCGTAAGAGGCCACGACTTTAATCGCCGCGTGCTTGTCGCCGGCAAAAAATATGCCTTCGCCCACGCCG
Organism: Candidatus Buchananbacteria bacterium RIFCSPLOWO2_02_FULL_46_11b; assembly: GCA_001817615.1. Taxonomy (GTDB): domain Bacteria; phylum Patescibacteriota; class Patescibacteriia; order Buchananbacterales; family UBA6539; genus 02-FULL-45-11b. The sequence goes on from MHIR01000032.1 coordinate 5,391, forward strand.
CATTCCAAAAGCAGGTATTTCTCGCCTTCGGTCAAAAGAAAAGTTTTTTGAATCAAGTCAATGGAAGCGGTTGACTGGCGCATTAAAAGCCGCAGGGCCGAATTATTGATAATCGCCTGGCCGTAAGGCGAGAGCAAAAAGTCGTTGACGTCCTGCGTAATATTGGTCACGCCCAGATAATATTTGCGGCAGCGCTTGACTAAGGCGTAGATAAACTTGGCTGAATCCTCGTTTTGCATCAGCCACCAGGCTTCGTCAATGATTAAAATGCGCTTTTTTAATTCCGAGCGCACGACATTCCAGATGTAATTAATAATCGTGTAAATTGCCATCGGCCGCAGCTCGTCTTCCAAATCGCGGACGGAAAAAACCACTAATTGATTTTTCATATCCACGTTGGTCGGATGGTTGAATAAGCCGGCAAAAGTGCCCTGGGTGTATTTTTTCAGGCGCAAAGCCAGATCCGAACCGCCCTCCATGCCGTCCAAAACATCCTGGAAATCCTGCATGATCGGCGCTTCAATTTTGCTTAAATCCGAAGCCGGGGTAATGTCTTTTTTGGCGTAAGTTTCCAAAAGCGCCCGGTCAATGATTGAATCCTCCTGGTGGGTTAATTTGCCCAGCATCAGCCGAATTAAGCCTTTCAGGGTAATCACCGCGCCGCGGATGATATCGGCCGGCCGCTGGTCGCCCATGGCCCGGGGCAGATCAAACGGATTGACTTTCGCCTCCGAGCTTAAAGAAATATTGATGTAAGTGCCGCCGACCGCGTCGCATAAATGCTTGTATTCCCGCTCGGGGTCAATAACGATAATATCCGTGCCCAGCATCATCGTCCGCAGCACTTCCAGCTTGATGGCATAGCTTTTGCCGGCGCCGGAAGTGGCAAAAACCACGGTATTGGCGTTTTGCAGGGAAAAACGGTTAAATAAAATCAAGCTGTTGTTGTGGCGGTTGATGCCGTATAAAATCCCCTCGTCCGAAGTAAGCTCCGCCGAAACAAAAGGGAAAGAAGAGGCAATCGGCGAGGAATTCATGTTAAAGCCGATCATCAGCTCGTCATTGCCCAAAGGCAGGGTGGAATTAAAGCCCTGCTCGGCCTGATACAAGACTTTTTTGGAAAAAACCAGGCGCGAACCGAAAATTGATTCAATTTCATCGGTTAAAGAATCAAGTTTTTCCTTGGTCTGGGCGTAAAGAGTGACATAAAGTCCGAACTGGAAAAAATGCTCCACGCCTTGAGTCAAATCATCCCTTAATTTTTCTATGTCGCGCAGGGCGGTTTCCCTAAGCGGATCCCGGGGCGCGCCCTTTTCCCGGTCAGACATGATTTGGGCTTCCAGGGCGCCGACTTTATTTCTTAACTGCTTTAAAATAATATGCGATTTAACCGGGTAAAAAAACATGCCAATGTCAAGCTGGACGCCCAAATTAATAATCGGCGAAAACCAGCCCACGGCGATATAGCGCGGGTAAGTCACGACAAAAACCGTTCTGATAAACTGGCCGTTGAGCTTGATTAAAGCCGGCGTTATTTCCAGCGCCGCCGGGGCGATTAGGTCTTTGATGGAAACCACGCCTTCCCGATAAGCCCGCTCCTCCTCCAAAATTATTTTTTCTTTTTCCAGGGCCTGCTTTTCCTTAAGCTTTTTTTGCGCCAAACTCAACTCTTCCTCTACGGGGATAGCGGCTAATTTTTCCTGTTTGATGATTTCTTGCGGTCTGATGGCCATGGTATTTAGTGACAAGAGACAAGCAATAAGCGACAAGTTGCTGACTCTTTTTTATTTATGTATTTTAATTTGAAAAAAATCAGTTTAGGA
>MHIR01000032.1:7274-9393 GCA_001817615.1 Candidatus Buchananbacteria bacterium RIFCSPLOWO2_02_FULL_46_11b
TCGACCTTCAGCTTGCCCGTCTCCACCATTTTTTCCTTATTATAGACATCCGGGTTGTAAGTATTGTAATAAAGCTCAATTAAGCTTTGGGTGTCCAAAACTGCGGTTTTTAAAGACATACTGCCCAAGCCGTTGAGGACATGGCCCACCCGCTGATAGAGTTCGCCGCGGCGCTTGGTGAATTCGGCCTGTTTGAGTTTGACCTGGGAAGCCGCGGTAAACAGGCCGAAAAATCTTTTAACCCATGACTGCTGGCTGTCGGACAAGGGGTTATAAGGCACAATGACGTAGAAACGTTTAGTCATAATATCGCCGATTTCCACCAGCTCGGAAATATACTGGCGGTATTCGGCCGTCTGCAGCCGCAAAAGTTCGTTGGTTTGTTCCTTTTCCACTTTCTTCAACCGGTCCAAATAGCCGTCAATGTCAAGCTTCCTTGACTGAATGACAATCTGCAAAGGATATTCCAAAAAATTCAAAAAGCTGATATAGGCGGCGATAATCGCGTTTTGCTCGTCTTCGGACTTCAAAGAAAAATTAATGCTGGAAACCAAAACCACCGCCCGCAGGGTGCCGTCTTTTAAAATAACGCAATCTTCCCTGATTTCGGCGATATCAAGGTAATGCTGGGTGGAGACTTTTATTTTATTGCCGGCGAGTTTTTTGGATTTCATACTGATAATATAAATAGCTTGTAGCCCCGCACCTATTTTACCGAATTTAAAGATTTTTTAAGTATTTATAAATTATTTAATAGGGGTTTATTCAGAAAATAAGTGCGGGGCTGCTTCCTGCAAGCTAAAAAATTAAATCAAATCCTTGCTCCCCGGCTCTTTCTCGCCCTCATAAATTCCGCCGGTGTCAACGATTAAAGCCATTTCCGCCAGCCGCGAGGCGCGAATTTTATTTTTGACGGCCGCTGGAGGCGCGGGCTGGACCAGCGGCGTTTTTAAAAATTCTTTAAGCTCGGCTTGGGAATAAATTTTTTGCCAAATCCGCAGGCGCGCGCGCAGGGAAGTCTGGATTAAATTGAGCAAAAAATAATGAACCGGCCGGCCGTTGACTTTTATAAAAGCCAAGCCCAAAGTTAAAGTCAAAATTATAATCCCCCCGATTAAAAATAAAACAAAATCGGACAAGCGGTAAGCGATAAAAATAAATCCCCCGCCGAACAGCAGAATGATAAACTGCCGCACCGTAATCGGTCCGATAACCTTGTCTTCCACGTCAATGAATTGCGGGACGGTGAATTGCTCCATGTCTTAAAAACGTTGAATGATTATATTTTTGGCATTTTTATTAATAATGTTTTTCTAAATTTTGAAAAAGTAAATTAATAGCGAGTTAATAGTAAATTAACAATAAATTCAAGTTAAAAGTAAATTAGAAGCCGACTTTTAATTTACTATTAATTTACTCGTTATTTACTTTTAATTTACTTTCCGAAGTAAAACTCAAGTTTTAATACCTTAACTTCTGATTAAGCTCAATCACCGCCGCCAGCTCGTCTTCGGTCAAAACCGCCAAGCCGGCCTGTTTTCTCGCGTTAGCCGCTTCGGTCATTGATTTATTTTCCGCAATGCTCTGGCGGGCGATTTCCAGATAAAGCCGGTAAACTTCATTCGCCTTCCAGGCCTTGATACCCTGGACTTTTTTGGAAAAAGAATCTTTTTCCAAAAGCGCGATTTTTTCCAGGATTTTTGCCGCCGCTTCCCCGGCCGTTTTGCCCAAGCGCCTGAAATCAACCAGCTTCATGGTTTCAATTTCCGCGACCGGATCAACTAATCGCTCCTGAAATTTGACGGCCTTGGGTTTGGGCTTTTTATCTTCCGGCTTTTCTTCTTTTTTTGCTTTCACCTTAGTTTCAGCCAGCGGCAGAACTTCCGTCTTGGGCGCTTCAGGCAATTTTTTGTTAATCGGCTGAAGCGGCGTTGGGATTTCAGCCGCTAAATCCGCTGATTCTTTTTTTTCGGCTTGGGCAAGCCCTTGGCCGGACGCGCCGGCCGGTTTTTTCTCATTAACCGGATAAACCAGCGGCTGATTAAGCGGTTTTAGCTCAAAAGGCCCGCCCGCGGACTTTTGGGGGAAATCGGGCCTGACCGGCAGGGGTTTTAACGGC
>MHIR01000032.1:9419-15723 GCA_001817615.1 Candidatus Buchananbacteria bacterium RIFCSPLOWO2_02_FULL_46_11b
TTTAAGCGCCAGGGGCAGGAATAATTCATCCAAGGATCTGATCGAAGGCGACGGACGGTTTTCTTTAAGACTCTCCCGGCGCCTTGCTTCTTCGCCAGTCAGATTCAAAATTTTTTCCACTACCGCGGGATCAAATCCCAGGCCGCCGGCTAAAGGCGAATCCGCCAATATTTCCCGGACTTCCATCTGGTCGCGGATATTCCTTAAGCGCGAAACAATGACATTTTTCAAACGTTTTATTTTTTCGGGGTCATCGGACTTTAAGCCAGATTTTTTTATGACTTCATTTGCCGCCCGGTCAAAATCAAGCGCCAAAGCCAGCCCGGGCATGGCGATCACTTCTTTTTTGAGTGATTCGGACGGCTTGATTTCTTTAATTTCGGTTTTAGCTTGAGGGAAAACTTCTTTGATTATTTCCTTTTTCGGCGCCGGAATATCCAGGCGGTCAAAATCAAAAACTTCTTCCCCTTTCAGGACTTTCATTTTCCCGGCTTCATCACGAAAAACAATCTCGTCTTTTGAGGAAGTCTTTGGCGCGGGCTGATTCCCGGCCAATTGCTTGAAAAAATCGTCGTCGGTTATAGGCATATTTTAGATTAGTCGGCGCAAAATCTTGCTCTTATTTTATTAATTCTATTACTTTAATGTCATTAAGCACCAAATCCCAAATCTCAAATTCCAAACAAATTACAATGTCCAAAATTACAAACCACAAACCTTAATAGATAGCGTTTTGAATTTGTGATTTGAAATTTGGTGCTTGTAATTTTTGCCGATTAAATACATCTAAAATAATTTTTCCACCCGCCCAATATTACACCCCCGCGGCTTGCTTCAACTCCTCGGCCTTATCCGTCTTTTCCCAGGTAAACTCGTCAAGATTTCTTCCAAAATGCCCGTAATTGGTCGTTAAACGGAAAATCGGCCGGCGCAGCCGCAAATGCTCAATTATCCCCGCCGGCTTTAACGGAAACACTTTTCTGACCACCTCGGCGATTTTTTCTTCCGGGATATTGGCCGTGCCGTCGGTATTGACTAATAAGGAAACCGGATCGGCCACGCCGATGGCGTAAGCCAGCTGGACTTCGCAGGATTTGGCCAAGCCCGCGGCCACGATGTTTTTGGCGATATATCTGGCCATATAAGCGGCCGAGCGGTCAACTTTTGACGGATCTTTGCCGGAAAACGCGCCGCCGCCGTGGGAGCCGTGGCCGCCGTAAGTGTCAACGATTATTTTTCGGCCCGTAACGCCGCTATCGCCGTGCGGGCCGCCAATGATGAATTTGCCGGTCGGATTGACGTAATATTTGGTTTTATTGTCTAACCATTCCCCGCAGACCGGTTTGATGATCTTTTCTATGACTTCCCTTTCAATTTCATCATGTTCCACTTCGGCCGTGTGCTGGGTGGAAATCACCACTGTATCGGCCCGCTTGGGCTGGCCGTCAATATATTCAATGGAAATTTGGGATTTGCCGTCCGGCCGCAGCCAGGGCAATTCCCCGGCTTTTCTGACACTCGCCAATTTCTGCGTCAGTTTATGGGCCAAAACTATGGGCAGAGGCATGAATTCCGGCGTTTCATCCGTCGCGTAGCCGAACATCATCCCCTGGTCGCCGGCGCCCTGCTCTTTATAAAGCCCTTCGCCTTCGGAAACGCCCTGGGAAATATCCGCGCTTTGGGCGTCAATGGAAGTGACCACGGCGCAATTTTCCCAGTCAAAGCCGATGGCCGGATCGGTATAGCCGATATCTTTAATAATCCCTCTGACGACTTTCGGCACGTCAATATAAGTGTTAGTGGTCATTTCGCCGGCCACCACGACTAAACCCGTGGTCACCAAAGTTTCAATCGCGACGCGCGATTTCGGATCTTCTTTCAAAGCGGCGTCTAAAATGCCGTCGGAAATCTGGTCGCAGACTTTGTCCGGATGCCCCTCGGTCACCGACTCGGAAGTGAAAATGTAGTGCTTGTTGCTTTTGGACAACATGGTTTGTTTCCTTTCTTGGCTTCATCTTCCCCAAACAGATGAGCGTTTTATCCTGTCCCCAATCCAGGTTAGCTGTAAGCTATAAGCTTATGGCTATTTCTAATTTATTGATTATTATATATAAAATGCCTTATTAGTTTGTCATCCCGCACGAGGCCGCCCATCGGCAAGCTTTGAAGCGGCCGAGATGCGGGATCCAGGGTTAATATCATTTGACTCCAGATTATTGATGACAAAATTAATTTTCTATTTTATTTTTTTATATTTTTTATCAGAGTCGGAATCGTTCAACTCTGGATCCCGCATCTCAGTCGCCTCAGGACTAATCATTGGGCGACCTCGTGCGGGATGACAAAACAAAAAATATAATTTAAGTTACAATCTACTCCTCAAACCACTTAAACCCTTTAGACCCGACATCATAATAAGCTATTTTATTATACTCTTTTTTCCCTAAATTGACAAAGATATTGCCAAGCTGTAAGCCAAGCCTGGCCGCGTCGCTTGTGCCCAGGCCCAGCCGCTCCTCCAGAATATACCGCAAAAACAGGCGGACAAACTTCAGCTGATCGGCGTTTTTGATAAATTCCGCGGCCAAAGCTTTATTGAATTTCTTTTCCCAGACACCCGCCATAAACTTGTTCAGTTTCGCGTCTTCTTTCAAAAAGCTTCCCAAATCGCCGCTTCGCGCCAAAACCCGGAAGGCGGCCATGGTTTTATTGATATTTTTATCCTGAACCGCGGCCATAAATTCGTCGCGCAGTTTGAATTTGTCGGCTTTTTTCAATTTTTCTTCTTCGGCCAAAACGGCTTTTTGCCGCCCGGCGTCGCCGGCATAGGCGGAAAAAATTTCCTGCCGCGCCGATTCTTCGGCCGATAAAAAGGCCGCTTTGGCGCCCGGTTCGGCTGTTTCTTCGGCGCCGAAAACCTGTTTTCTTTCTTCCGGACTCAAAGACTTTTCGTAATCGCCAAGCAATTTAACGACCTTGGGATCAAAATCCTCGAACCGGCCTTCTCTTAAAACCTGCCACTGCCCGCCGCTAAACAGGGTGATGCTTTCTTCCAGACCGTCCGGCTCCTGCGACGAATATTTCAGCCGCTCGTAAAAAATAATGAGGCTTCTGACGATATTTTTTTCCGGATCCGAAAGCTTTTGGCAATTCTCGTTTCTCGTCAAATATTCGTTGATTTTAACCACGCTATTCAGGCCGACGCCGACAGCACTGGTGTAATCAACCAGCCAGTTGGTAATCGACGGCTCATATTCTTTTTCGTCCCGCCGAAGCTTATTCCGGGTAATCAGATGCTTATTGCGTAAAAGCGCTTTGCTGATATTCTTTTTAAAATCGTTTCGGGCCTGCAAATCCATGATTGTGATTAGTTTCCCCTTGACCAGCTCCCAAAGGTTTAAATTATCAACCATTTCCAAAAAATACAATTCAATACCCGATTCAAAAAGGCTTAAAATTTCCTCCTCGGGCAGGCGGCCCAGCTGGAGAATCGAATTAATCTTATAAATTCTTTCCAGCCGCCGGTACAGGGCCGGCAGGCCGGTTTGGAATTCTTTATCCGCTAAAATTTCGGGCCAAACATGAAGAGTAAAAAACCGCGCTTCTTCAAGCATGTTGAAGCGAATGGCTTCGTTAGTCCGCTCTTCGCAGCCGCGGACGAAATTTTCATCAAAAATAATTTTATTCGTAGCTTTCGCCATATTTTTTATTCATAACCCGCGCGCTTGGCCTGGCTTAAAAGCTGGCCATAGCCGGCGCTGATTGATTTCTTTTGCGCTTCGCGGATAATCATGTCAACCGTTCTTTGACTCAGCCAGCCGCGGCTGACCATATCCCTTAAGCCTTCCGCGTCGGTCGCGAGCTTGGAAAGCGTGCTGGGATTGAATTCGCCGCGAGCCACGCGATTTTGCAGTTCGCCGTCGCCAAGACCCGCCAAAGTCAGCTTGCCGGAAAGAGAAAGAGAAAACTTGCCGCCCATTTCGCCGCCAAAACCCAGCCGGTTGGTATTTTGCAGAAAAGCCCGGCTGGCCGCCTTTAAATTCTCGTTGGCAATGGCCGCGGCGTGTTCGGCCTCGGAATTCCAGTCGGCCGTGCCGCCTTCCATTTTTACCATGCGGGCGGTTTCTTTGTGGCCTTTGTCTTCATTAATATAAGCGACATCATTCATGAATTTAAGCATTTCTTGTTTATTCCAGCCCTGTTCTCCAACTAAGACTTTATCGCCAAAATCACGCATACCCTTGGCATCGGAAGAATAACCGAAAGCGTTCCAGACTTCGTTGTCATTGGCATCCATGGCCGCTTTTTTAATCAAGGCGCGCATCTTTGACTTATTTTTTAATTTCTGGGCCGAGCGCAATTCGCTTTCAATTTCCGTCCATTCCATTTCCGGCGGCAATTTGCGCATTTCTTCGCCCTCGGCCGCGCGCAGGGCCGCCATGGCCTCGTACCCCATCGGCGCGTGAACCGCTTTTGATTTTACCTCCCTGTCCTGAGCCTTAATCCTCAGAGATTCAGCATCCACTTCTCCCTGAATTCTTGTCTGTTCCGCCTGTCTTCGCGCCGGCGCCATTGTCGCCAACGTGGCCGCTTGACTTAAATCTCTCCTGTCTTCCCGCAATTGTTCAAGCCTATTTTGACCAATCTCGTTTTTCTTGCTTAATTCATCTTCTTCCGCTTTACCGCGCTTAGTGACATTGGCATGATTAATTTTGACAACCGGCGTGGTCAGATCGGCGCCGGTGCCGAAACGTTCAAATCCGGCCATGGCTGAAGCCGTCGCCGTGCCGCCCAAATCCTTGCCCTTGGCCACCAAATCGGCCACGGTTTGCGCTTCCTGGTCGGTGGCATCGCCGATACCCGTGCCGCCCCGGGCTTTAATTTCCTTAAGCACTTTTAATATCTGGCGATCAACGTCTTCCAGTGTCCTTTGCCTGACCACCAACTGCTGATCCGTAATGCCGGTAGGCGTCGCCAGTCTGGCCAGCTCGTCATCCATGCGCTTCTTTTCCTTATCGTAGTATTCTTCGCCGTGCTTTTTAAAATCAGCCGCTGTCGCCTGATTGACCGCGCCCTTGGCGTCAACATAAGTTCCGCCTTCTTTCATTAATTTTTCCGCTTGCTGCCGGGCCAAAACTTGCTTAACTTTCTCTCTTTCACTGTCTTCGGACAAGCCTTTGGTCGCCTTGCCGGCCGCATCGACGTTGATGCCGGCGCCTTCTATTTCTCCCGGCGCGGATTTTTTCAATTTATCCAAATCTTTTGGACTCAGGTCATTCAAAAGAGCATCCATGTCGGCATAAGCGCCCGCGTGATCGGGCATGACATCAATGGCTTTTTGTTTTTCGGAGGCAATCATGCTGGCATCCAGGGCCATCATATTTTCTACCGACCGGCCGGTTAATTCTTCTTTGCCTTTTTCCGTCACGTCTTTGACTTTTGTCAATTTTTCCTTGCGGGCATTATTGTCTTCAAGACTTTTCTGATCTTCATGCCATTTTTTTTCTTCTGCATCCGAAGTGCCTTTAAAAATAATTTTTAACATGTGCCCAATGCCGCGAATACTATTGAATTCCTGAACCGCGTCGCTGGTGGCGGCCGCGTACATGCCGCCCACGCCCAAAGCTCTTTTGGCCGCGCCCAAACCGGGTATTTTGCTTTCCGACTGGATTAATCCCCTGGCTTTTTCCAAACCCGCGCCCGCGCCTTCGGATTCCATCCGCTTTTCCCAGCCGGCATAGCGTTCTCCCATTTTGCGATAAACTCTGGCCGGCGAAAGGCCGATGCCGGTCTTACCATATAAAAGTTTTTCGCCCGTAGAGATGCCTCTTTTGGCCGCTTTCCAAGGCAGAGCCGCGGCTGAAAGGCCCGCTCCCCTGATCTTATTATACATACTGCCGGCAAAACCCGAGCCCGCCACGCCCATCTGCTGGGTAATCATCAAACCGCCCATCAGCATGCCGATGGCGATAATAAACTGAAGCATCACCTGGCTTTCGCCAATGGCGGTAAGAAATGACGGATTTTTTTCTTCCGTACCTTGGCCGACTTTAGCCGGATCTAATCCCATTTCTTTAGTGTCTATTCCTCCCTGGCCGGAAGCAATGGCAAAAGTCAGCCATAGAAAGAAAGCCAAAACCGGGCCGATAATTACATACTTGGAAAACTCTTGCCACCATTGCTGGGCATAGCGCTGGCCTTGGGGAAAAGCCGCCATGATATAAGCCAAAGGCGATAAAACCACCAAAAGCCAGAGCATGACAACGCGCAGTATAATGACCACTAAAATCACCAAAATTACGAT
>MHIR01000033.1:0-1416 GCA_001817615.1 Candidatus Buchananbacteria bacterium RIFCSPLOWO2_02_FULL_46_11b
AGGAAAATCACGCCCAAGTCCGGGTTTATTTGATTTCGGAAAACAGCTTCAATTTCGCCTTTCCGCTTTATAAAAATATTCCCAAAATCAAGCATTTAGTCGGCGGGCTTGAAATAACCGAAGAAGACATCAGGCGCTTTGAGAAAGAAATAAAAACTTTCCGCGATTTGGACAAGCGGTTAAAAGAAGTTTCCATCACCGACATGCTGGCTTTGATTATCGCGGCCGCAATCAAGGCGCGGGCCTCGGATATCCACGTGGAAGCCGAAGAAAAAGGGATAAAAATCAGGTTTAGAGTGGACGGCATTCTGCACGATGTGGCCGAATTGATTCCGAAAATCTGGCCCCAGGTCATTTCGCGCATTAAGCTGGTTTCCCGGCTGAAAATCAATATTGAAGACCGGCCCCAGGACGGCCGCTTTACGATTTTTTTAACCAAAGAAAAAATTGATGTCCGCGTTTCCTGCCTGCCGACGGCTTACGGCGAAAGCGTGGTCATGCGGCTTTTAATGTCTTCTTCCGTCGGCCTGGCTTTTGAAGACCTGGGCCTGCGCGGCAAATCTTTTGAGTATTTAAAAATTGAAATAGAAAAGCCCAACGGCATGATTATCACCACCGGTCCGACCGGGTCGGGCAAAACTACGACGCTTTACGCCGTTTTAAACAAATTAAACGATCCGGGGACAAAGATTATCACGATTGAAGATCCGGTTGAGTATAAATTAACCGGCGTCAACCAAAGCCAAATTGACTACGGCAAGGGCTACACTTTTGCCAACGGCTTGCGCTCGATTTTGCGCCAAGACCCGGATATCGTCATGGTCGGCGAAATTCGCGATTTGGAAACCGCCGAGATTGCCATTAACGCCGCCCTGACCGGCCATTTGGTCATTACCACTTTGCACACCAACGACGCCTCCGGCACCATCCCCCGCCTTTTAGCCATGCAGGTCAAGCCTTTTTTGCTGGCGCCGGCGATTAATGCCATGGTGGGCCAGCGCCTGGTCAGAAAGATCTGCGCTGCCTGCAAAAAAGAAACGGAGCCGGACAACAAGACTCTTTCGCGGGTGATGAAAATTTTATCGGAAATTCCGGAAAAATCCGGCGCCAGAATTCCGGAAAATGAATTAAAGAAGCTTAAATTTTACAAAGGCGCGGGCTGCGAAGCCTGCCAGGGGCTGGGCTATAAGGGCCGGGTGGGAATTTTTGAAATCATGGCCATGAATCAGGAAGTGGAAAAATTGATTTTAACCGGCAATGTTTCGGAATACGACATGCGCGGGGTGGCGGCCAAATACGGCATGGTGACCATGATCCAGGACGGCTTATTAAAGGCCGTTGACGGCATTACCACGGTTGAGGAAATTTTCCGGGTGGCCAAGGATATTACGGCGGTGATTTGAACCTGCCGGCGGC
>MHIR01000033.1:1486-7902 GCA_001817615.1 Candidatus Buchananbacteria bacterium RIFCSPLOWO2_02_FULL_46_11b
AGATAGGTTTTAATCAATCATTAGCGCCGAGATGAGGCCGGCTCCGTCTCAATAAAGTTATGAAAAAAAGAACCCCGAGAGGCGGGGTTTTTCATTGGGTTATTTAAGTTTTGGCAAAAACCTGATTTTTAAAAATAGCTAAAATTAGCTTATTTTTTGGATTTTATTTTTCCACATTTTATCCACTTTTGCTTCTTGACAGCTATTTTAAAAATGGTAAGATGATATTATCAAAAATACATTGATTGGAATGAAACTTCCTTTTTCTCATTTCAGCCGGAATCAATCCGCCTTCGCCCCTCAACTACGTTCGGGGCTACGGCGTGATAAACATAGCGCGCGAGCGCTTTATTTTTTATTCAAATATTCATTGCCCGCGTTTCATTATTGTCCTTTGAAGCAAAAATAAGCGGTTTTTACCGGCGGCTGACGTTTCACTGAAAGCCAAGGTTAACCCTTGCCTTTCCTTTTCTGGCTACTGCGGCAGCCGCTAAATAATCCCATGGGATTATTTTGGCGGCTGGGCGGCGCCGGCCAGCGATAAGAAAAGGCAAGAGGCCTTTGGCTTTTGGCGACGGTTCAGCAATGGGCCCCTTCCCCCTCCTTTTTACTCGGCCGAGCTAACTAAAAGGAGGGGGGATTTTTTAAATTGCCAAGAAATTACTTTTATGCTAAGTTAATTTCAGCCAGTTCTTTAAAAAACCGATAAACCCAGGAAAAAGGAAAATAGTCATGAACAAGGCAAGCAAGATGATTAAAACGGCGATTTTTGTTGATTTTGACAATGTTTATTCAGGCCTGCGGCAAGAAGACGAAAAAAGAGCCGATGAATTTGCCGCCAATCCGATTGGCTGGCTGAAATCGCTTGAGAAGTATCTGTCCGCCGGCAAAGAAGGGCAATCAAGCCCTAAAAGCGAGCGAAAAACGCTTTACCGCCGCTGTTATATCAATCCCCAGTCTTTTGGCCGATTCCGGCCGAATTTTATCAAAGCGGCTTTTGAGGTGGTTGATTGTCCGCCTCTGACCAAGGGCGGCAAGACCAGCGCGGATATGATTATGGTGATTGACATCCTTGATGTTTTAAAGGAAGAAACTTATTTTGACGAATTCATCATTTTTTCCGGCGACAGCGATTTTACCCATGTGCTTTTGCGCTTGCGGCGAAATAACCGGCAAACGGTAATGCTGGCGGTGGGCAATGTTTCGCCAGCTTACCGCGCCGCGGCCGATATCGTTATTGATCAGGATAAATTCGTGGAAGAGATTTTGGCGGATAAGGACCAAGAAGTTCTGGATAGCGAGGAGGAAATTGACGAACCGGAAATTACAATGCTATCCGCCGCGGAACCAGAGGCAACCGGCAAAACGCTTTCAAAAGAAAACGTGGCGGAATTCATTAATCAGACCGTTGCGAAATCAACTGAACCTCTTTCTTTAACGAGATTAGCGAAGTTGATTAGGAAAGAATTCGGCCGGGAGGTGATAATTTCCAGGTGGTTGGGATTTGGCAGGTTTATTTTTTTGTTAAAAAATCTTAAACTTAATTACCAAATTTCAAATTTGGCGCCAGGCTATATCTACGACCCTAAAAGGCATGAGTTGGCCGGGGAGAAACACTTAGCCGAATTTAAGAGATCGCAATCGGAAATCGCCAAACTCGCCCAGCGAGTGATTGAAGCAACTGATATTCCTTTTTTGACGACGGAACAGTACGCCGCGGTTTTCAAGGTGATTGCCGGAGTCGTTAATAAACACGGCTATATCTTCAATATTACCTGCCTGAAGGTTTGGGATGATTGCTTGGAAAAGAAAATGCCGCTTAATATTAAAATGGTCCAATTCATTTTAAGGCAGATCCGCTGTTCCGGTTATTATTTTTCCAAACAAAAAATCGTGGCATCTAAAGTTTTAGCCCAGGCTTTTATCCAGTCGGCGCTGAATTTATGCCATTCGGTGCAATTAAACCTTGATTCTTCGGAGGAGGAATTAATCAGCCAATGGCTAAGCGGGGGTTTAGTCAATGACTAGAATATCGCTTCCCTTAACTCGGTTTAAACCAAACCGAGTTTTTTTAAATTCAGCATTATCGCGGTTGACGAGACGTTCCGGGTGGCCCAAGGACATTACGGCGGCGATTTAAGCCTGCCGGCGGTGAGACAAGTGATGAAGCCCGCCTTTGCGTCTTAGTTTTCCTTTGGCGCTACGGCGCGTGGCGAAGCGATCAAGCGATCGGCTAAAGTTATAAAAACCCTCCAAAGATAGGGGGGTTCCTGTTTAATTACGGAAATCCGAAGGGCCATTGACAAAGGCCGGATTTTTTGCTAAGCTGATCAATCACTTGGGCGGCGGTAAAAGCATTACAGAAAGGAGGATTCATCCGTGATGAAGATAAGGAAAGCAGAAAAAGATCAAGTGAAAGACCCGGTAACCGAGGGAATCCGGGAAGCGACGGCCGATATCCTTGAACGATTAAGCCAAGGCTTTCTGGTCGGCGTCAGGCCGATAGAGAAAGATTTGCCGGAAGTTAAAAAACCAATCGAGCCCGATTTGGGCCAGGGCAGGAAGTTTATCCGGCCATTGGGCGAGTTGTTGAGGAAAGCAATGGCGCAGGTAGACAAAGAGGATGAAGAAAAAATTAATCCTCAAAACGGCAATTCGCCGCCGGAATAATTATCAGGCCGCCAGGCTCTTTTTGGGGGCTAAAAGGCGGAATTGGCGTTCATGAGTCCTTTCGGGATTGATTTCACCGAGAGGACTTTTTTCTTTTTGGAGATTAAGGAAATATTCCAATATTTCGGCGTGTTCCTGAAGGATTTTTGAAATAGCGGGGTCGGCATTTTCTCTTTGCCCGTATTGTTCAGCAAAATCTAAAGCTCTTTTGGGATCGGCAAAAACATAATCGCTGTATCTTTTATCCTTGAAGCGATTAGCCGTTTGTTCAATCGTGATCATAATTTGATCAATCGTCTCCTGGATCAATTCAAGCTGGTCGGACGGTTTAAAAACATTTTTACCCTTGCTGTCTACGTATTCGGCCGCCAGATCGCGAACCCGTTTTTGGCTTAAGCCCAGAACAATCCTTATTAAATTAACAGACCCGGGTTTTTCCCCCTTATTTTCCGTCTGCGGCAGATAATAATCCGCTTTGGGCAGCTGTTTGATACTGGTAATTTTGCGGTAATTGGCGCTTAATTTTTTCATCAGTTCGCCTTCGTCTTCGGAGGTCGTGGCGTCAATGCCGATATAATGCCAATTTTTTTCGCCTTTCATTCTGGCGGCGACAATGATATCAATGCCGTTAAAATAATCATCAAATTCCGCGGCGGGAATCAAATTAATGTCAGCTTCTTGGTTTTTGCGGTTGAATAAAAGATGATTGGAAATCGCTTCCAACAGCAAATATTCGGCCGCGATTGATTCTTTCGGCCGCGATTGCCCGGCCAGCGAGTCTTTTTTTTCTTCAACTTGTTCCAAATCCCTTTGAATTTTTTCTTTCGGATAAACGCCGGTTAATTTTTCTTCTTTTACCCGGTAGCCTTCCCATTCATCTTCCATTATTTCAATAAATTCTTCCAGGGGTTTTTTGCCCCGGGTAAGATCAGGCGCCAATTGCCCGTAGAATTCCCTTGACATTCTGCTGACCATATTATTTGACAGTTATTTTTCTCATATTTTTACCTTTTAATTTTATCTCAATTCCAATGATTTGTCCAGTCAAGAGCGGCTTGATTTTTTCCGCCCACTCAATCACGGCAATCGTATCCGGCCGGCCGAAATAATCCGGCGCGCCGATGTCGGCGATGGCTTGCGGGTCGTTTATGCGGTAGCAGTCGAGGTGGATGAGTTGTTTAGGTCGGCCCGCCTTCGCCCCTCGACTCTCTTTAGATAAACTTGAGACCGCTCGGGGCTTCGGCGTGGCGAAGTAGGGCAAGGGATAAACTTTCATTAAAGTAAATGTCGGGCTGGTGACGATTTGCTTGATGCCCAGGCCTTCGGCGAGGCCTTTGATGAAAACCGTTTTGCCGGCGCCAAGCGGTCCGGTCAAGGCTAAGACTTCCCCGCCGCGGAGCTTGGCGGCGAGTTTTTTGCCGAGATTGAAGGTTTGCTTGGCGGAGGTTGTGGTTATTTTAGCGGCTATTGACATAATTAAATTTTTTTGCTGAGGTTTAGGTAGTTTCTATTTGGCGATTGGAAAAAATAAAGGAGGAAAAACAATGCCCTTGGTTAATGTTATGACCGATACTACGACCGCTTTGTCTTACAATCCCGGCAAATGCCTGCCGGAATTACTGGCTGACATAGTCACGCTTTGCTGGGCAAGAAAATCTATTTATGTGTGCGCCGCAGATGTACGCGATGAGAAAAAATTCATCGCAATTTTGGAAGCGGCCCTGAAAGAAGTTGAAACAGTTCCCGGATTCAAGGTCGAACAGCGGGGGAATCGATTCAACATTTCTTTGGAAAAAGGGGTAACGCTTTCAGCCTGTTGGCTGAGGATTGATTACTTGAGTTTGAGTTAATTTAAGTTCTTTTTTTCTGCCAGCTTCGGTTGGCAGTTTTTTTATTTTAAATACTTAAATTCGGATTGACTCTAATTTTTTTCCAGTCAATCGGCTTCTCAAAGTATCCGGCCGCGGCAATCATGGCGGCATTATCGGTGCATAAAGATTTATCCGGCATTACGAAGTTTAGTTTTAGTTTTTTTATTTCGGCCTGCAAAGTTTCGCGCAGAAGCTGATTGGCGGCCACGCCGCCGGAGAGCATCACGGTTTTGGCGCCGAAATGAAGAGCGGCTTTGATGGTTTTGGCGGCCAGGACGTCAACGGCGGCTTGCTGAAAAGAGGCGCACATATCAGCTGTTAGCTTACAGCTGTTAGCTTTTAGCTTCAAATTTTTAGTTTTAAGCTTTGAATTTTCATAAGCATATAGCACGGAGGTTTTAAGTCCAGAGAAGCTGAAATTAAAATCTTTGGAATTAATCATGGGCCGGGCCAGCTTGAAAGCTTTGGGGTTGCCGGTTTGGGCCAGCCTGGATATCATCGGTCCGCCGGGATAGCCGATCTCCAAAAGCTTGGCGACTTTATCAAAAGCTTCGCCGGCCGCGTCATCAACCGTTTGGCCGACTTTTTTTAAATTGGTTTGGTTTTTAATCAAAATCAGTTCCGTATGCCCGCCGGAAACCGTCAGGCAAATGGCGGGATATTTAATCGCTTGGTTGGCTAGCCAATTGGCGTATAAATGAGCTTTCATGTGATTAACCGCGGCGATGGGTTTTTTCCAGACAAAAGCCAAAGTCTTGGCCGTTTCCAAACCGACCATTAAAGAAGTAATCAGGCCCGGGCCGAAAGTCACGGCGATTTTGTCAATTCGCGCCGGCTTGATTTTGGCCTCGGTTAAGGCCCGGTCAATTACCGGCAAGATATTGACAATATGGTTTCGGGCCGCCACTTCCGGCACCACGCCGCCGTATTTTTTGTGGATTTTAATCTGGGAGGAAACAATATTTGAAAGAATCTTAAATTTGCCCGCTTTGATTTCAACCAAAGCGGCCGCGGTTTCGTCGCAGGAACTTTCAATGCCAATAATAATAATCTTACTTTTTTTACTCATAATAGTTTAATTGTCGCTTCCTCTCGCCCCGCACCAAGCCATTTGCTAAATTGAGAGCGTTGATTAATTATTTCTACTAGATTATCGTAATTTAAACTTTGGCTTGATTTAGCATAATAGAAGCTGATTAACCCCGTTAGAAATAAATTTCTAACGGGGTAGACGCGGAAAACTTGAATTATTCAACGGTCTAAAATTAAATATTTAGCAGACGCAAGCCGAAGGCGGGTTCCGAGATTATGAGTAAATTTATTGCTAACGCCTATTCGGGCTTGGTGCGGGGTCACAGGAAGATTCTATGCCAAAAATGATTTGCGGTTTAGCGGGCATTAGTGATGCTAATTAGTTAGATTGATTATGGCTGCTCGCCACCCCTCCCTTTCCCTCCCCTGGAAGGGGAGGGAACTATTTTTATTTATGTTATTTAAAAATCTAATCTTTCACTGTTTATTATTTTTTATCTGCCGCCTTTATTTCTCTTTCCTTTGGGTATCTTTTTTATACCACACCCTCTCTCGCCTCGCTTTCCTTAAGTTATCGTGAGGGAGAGGGTGTGGTGTAAAAAATCAGGGTGAGGGGTTGAGGGGATGTTACGCCGCGGGTTCGCTTTCCGGTTCAATCGCGACAGGTTCGCTGGCCGGAGGCTCGGTGACAACCGGTTCGGTTTCAGGTTCAGTAGCCGGTTCGGTCGCCACGGGTTCAGTGGCAGGTTCGGCGGCCACGGGTTCGGTTGCGGGGTCAGTGGCAGGTTCGGCGGCCACGGGTTCGGTTGCGGGGTCAGTGGCAGGTTCGGCGGCCACGGGTTC
>MHIR01000033.1:7921-9541 GCA_001817615.1 Candidatus Buchananbacteria bacterium RIFCSPLOWO2_02_FULL_46_11b
TATCAGCCGTAATCGCGCCGTCGGGAACAATCCAGGAAATCTGGCTCGTGCTGCCGGATAATTGGCCGATATTGGGCGAGAAATCCCAGGTGTATTTCAAATTCGGCTCTTGGGTGTCAGGGTCAATTACTTTGGCCCATAGTTCAATGGCGCTATTCAAGCCGACGCTGTCGGCGCCGAGCAGTTCGGTAATCACCGGGCCGTTTTCGCTTTTCACGCCTAAAGCAATCCAGTCAAAGACAATATCTTTGTCAACCGGCGTCTGCAATAAAATGGTAAAGCCCTTGGCCGTCTTTTTGATAATTTTCCAGTTGATAAAGGTGGTTTCATCGCCGTCATCGCCGGACAGATTAGTGACAACTTTAGGCACGACTTGATATTCCCGGTTAAAGACAATTTCCGTGGAAGTGGCGTTGGCCGGAATAATGGCGGTGCCGGCTTGATCAGCCGAAGCGTAAATTTTGCCTTTGACTTCAATATCCTGATTGAACACAACCTTGCTTTCAAAGCCGGCTTCACCTTTGACGTAAATAGCGCCGTAGAAGGCCGCGGCCTCTTGGACCGCCAAGGTCTTGACGTTCAAGTCGGGCTGGTCAATCACGGTCAGAGGTTCGGTCGTCGTGGCGGAAACCTGGACCGTTAATTGGCCGATCTGCTCCTGCTGGGCTTTCAGGCCGCCCAAGATGAAGCTGGCCATCTTATACAGGTCAATGCCTTTGCCGTCGGCGGACAAGACTTCTATTGGCGCTTCTTCGGCGATTAAGCCCAGCCGGTCTTCGCAAGGTCCGTCAGCCGTATTGCATTCGCTATTGTAGTGATAAGTAGCGACATTGATATCTTTTAATTTAGCCAAAATATTTTCATAATCGGCGTTATCCAGATAGGCGATATCTTTTTTGGCGTCGCGCGTGGAAACATTGATAAAGCCCGTGGCCGCCACGTCGCCGGCGACCTGCAGTTTGTAATTCGGCGCGGTCGTGCCGATGCCGATATTGCCCAAAGCGTCAACGGCCATGAACGGATTATCGACAAAGTTGATATCAACGTCAATGCCGCCGACCAGAGGATTAATCTGATTGTGCAAATCCTGAACCGCTTTGGTCAATAACGCCGTCAATTGATCATATTTAATCGCTTCGGGCTGGCCGTCTTTATCATAAATTACCAGGCGGGGTTCAATCAAAGCCACGTCTTCGGCCACAAAGCCGATTTGAGCCCGGCCCGTGCTTAATTCGTCATAGGCCGCCGGCTGTAATTGATAGACCAAGCCGCCGTTGATGCCGTTGTAATCAATATTATTCATGTATTTTTGCGCGGAAACCGATCGAGTCAGGCGGCCGTCGGCGTCAATATAGACGGCGGCGCTGTTGCCCGTATCCAAATTGCCCAAAGTCAGTTTGTCCGCCATTAATTTTCCGGAGATAACGGCATCGCCGGCGATATTCAAGATCTGATTATTGCCCGTCAAGTTGCCCAAAATTTCCAAATTGCCGGCAAAGGTGGAAGTGGCCGTGCCGCCGATATATAAAGTGCCGGTGGTCTTGGCGCCGTCAAAAGCGATATCGCCATTTACCGCCAAAGCCGTCCCTTCCCAAGGCGTAGTCGTGCCAACGCCCACTT
>MHIR01000034.1:0-3366 GCA_001817615.1 Candidatus Buchananbacteria bacterium RIFCSPLOWO2_02_FULL_46_11b
TCACGTTCTTCGCGTGCGCGTGAATGAACTGCTTGCGCGGGCCGACTTCCGCGCCCATTAAAATATCAAAGACTTCGTCGGCTTTGGCCGCGTCGTTGGCGGTGACGATTTTCATGACCCGCCGCTCCGGGTCCATCGTGGTTTCCCAAAGCTGTTCCGGATTCATTTCGCCCAGGCCTTTATAGCGCTGAATGGATAATTTATTTGATTTTTCCGGCTTTTCTCCGCCAGAGGCGGATCCGCCTCTGGCGGATTTTTCTTCAGCTTCGGCCGCGGCTTCTTCTTCCTCGGTGCCGGCTTCGGCAATCAGCATGGCTTCATCGCCGATTTTATTCTTCTTTTTGTATTCAGCCAATTCCCCGTCGCTGTAAAACCAGGACATTTCTTTGCCTTTTTTGACGCTGTACAAAGGCGGCTGGGCGATGTATAAATGCCCTTGGCGGATCAGTTCCGGGAAATAGCGGTAGAATAGCGTCAAAAGCAAAGTCCGGATATGGGCGCCGTCCACGTCCGCGTCGGTCATGATAATGACGCGGTCATAGCGCAATTTTTCAATTTCAAATTGCTCGCCGATATTGGTGCCCAAAGCGATAACCAATGATTTTAATTCGTTGTTGGCTAAAAGCTTGTCTAGGCGCGCTCTTTCCACGTTCAGAATTTTGCCGCGCAAAGGCAGAATCGCCTGAAATTCGCGGCTGCGGCCCTGCTTGGCCGAACCGCCGGCCGAATCGCCCTCAACAATGTAGAGCTCGGAGCGGGAAGCGTCGCGCGAAGAGCAGTCCGCCAATTTTCCCGGCAGGGTCATGCCTTCAAAAGCGCCTTTCCTTAAAACCGTTTCCCGGGCGGCGCGGGCCGCGACCCGGGCTTTTTGGGCCAGAAGGCATTTGCCGACAATTGCTTCGGCGTCGCGCGGATGCTCTTCCAGCCAGGCGCTTAAAGTTTCATTGACAATGCCATCCACAATCGGCTTGACTTCGGCGTTGCCCAGTTTGGCTTTGGTCTGGCCTTCAAACTGGGGATTTTTTATTTTAACCGAAACCACGGCCGTCAGGCCTTCGCGGGAATCTTCGCCGGAAAGATTGTCGTCTTTTTCTTTCAAATAGCCTTGTTTGCGGGCGTAGTTATTGATCGCCCGGGTCAGGGCCGTGCGAAAGCCGACTAAATGCGTGCCGCCTTCGGGATTCAAGATGTTATTGGCGAAAGCGAAAAAATTTTCCGTGTATTCAGTCGTGTACTGCAAAGCCGCTTCCACCCGGCATTCGGCCTGCTCTTTATCAATATAAAAAACATTTTCATGCTTGGCTTCAACGTGCTGGTTTAAAAAGCGCACGTAAGAAGCGATGCCGCCGGAAAAATAAAAAGTATAGCTTTGCTTGTTTTTCGCTTCGCGCTCGTCTTGGGCCGTAATTTTTACGCCTTTAGTCAGATAGGCCTGCTGGCGCAGATGGTCCAAAACCATATCAAAGTTATAATCAAGCACGGTAAAAACGCCGGCGTCTGGTTTGAAGGTGATGGTGGTGCCGTTTTCCTTGGTTTTGCCCGCGGGCCGGACTTTTTTTAGGGGCTTGCCCTGCCGGTATTCCTGCAGCCAGATTTTGCCGTCGCGGTAAACTTCGGCCTTGGCGTATTCGGAGAGGGCGTTAACCACGGAAACGCCGACGCCGTGCAAGCCGCCGGAAACCTTATAGCCGCCTTCGCCGAATTTGCCGCCGGCGTGAAGCTTGGTCATAACCACTTCCAAAGCGGATTTCTTGGCCTGCTTGTGGATATCAACCGGAATGCCGCGGCCGTTGTCCGAAACCGAAACCAGCCGGTCGGGCAGGAACCGGACCGTGATTTCCGTGCAATAGCCGGCCATGGCTTCGTCAATGGAGTTATCCACCACTTCCCAGATTAAATGATGCAAGCCTTCGGTCGCGGTGTTGCCGATGTACATGCCCGGCCGTTTTCTGACCGGTTCCAGGCCTTCCAAAACCGTGATTTGCTTGGCGGTATAAGCGCCGGATTCTTTCAAGCCTTTTGCTTTTTTTGCCATAATTTTTTAACTAAGAAAAATATAGGTTTTGGCCTATAAATGGTCAATTATTATATCTTAATTATAGCAGAAAGCGGGGGAGAGGGCAAGGGTTTTAACAAACGCACGAAAACACGAAAGCACAAAAACACGAAAACAAAAATTAAAATAGATACTTTTGTATTTTCGTGTTTTTCGTTGATATTTGATATCCTTTATAAGGATAGAAAAAAATAAGTTTTATCCTTTGAAAATAGATCAGCACGTGCTTTCGTGCTTTCGTGCTTTTGTGTTATACTTAAGGTAGACAAACTCTATGCCTAAACCTCTCAAAGTCCCCAAAACCAACGGCCAGCCCGAAGAGGTCAGCGGCCTCGGGCTGAAATTAAGCTATTGGTATGTCATTCATAAGCCGCAATTAAAGCCGGGCATAATTATTTTTTTGGCGGTCTTGGGCCTGATTTTTTACGGTTATGCCGGCTACCGCTTGGCCGTAATTTTGATTAATGAAAGGGATTTTAAAAATTCCGTCAGCAATCTGCCTCAAGAGTTAATTAATTACCCGTATTTTCGGGAAGCCAATAAGCCGAAAGCTTTGGAAATCGTCAGTTTTGACATTGCCGGCGGGGAGGACCAGCGGTATGATTATATCGCCAAAGTCAGAAATCCTAATCCCAATTACGTCGCTTCAGCCGTAATTTTTCAATTAGTTTCGGGCGATACGGTCTTAGCCGAAAAATCAAGCTTTATTTATCCCAACGAAGAAAAATACCTGGCCTTTTTCGGCCAGACAGCAAACGCCGCCGGCGGGGCGGCGGTTCGAATCGCCCAGGTCAGCTGGCGGCGCTTTGCCAAGTTTGCCGATTTTGCCGATTCAAGATTGAGATTCAGCCAAAGCGAAGTGGTTTTTAAATCCGCCATGGAATCGGGCATCCGGGGCGAATTGCCGGTTTCCACCCTGAATTTTAAGATTACCAATGGTAGCGCTTACAGCTATTGGCGCGTCGGCGTGTATATGGTTTTATATAACGGCTCCAGCCTGGTCGGCGCCAATTATATCTTATTGGACCAGTTTGAATCCGGCCGGACGCGGCCGGTGGAGATGAAATGGTATGAGCCAATGTCTAGCGTCAGCCGCGTGGAAATCGCGCCGGAAGTGGATATTTTGGACGCGGCGGCGTATATGCCGGTTGAGTAGCAGAGAGTGGATGGTAAATAGTAAAATCAGCCGTCGTTTAGCGGTTGATTTTTTGTATCACATCCTCTCTCTGTCTCTCCTCATAAATTTAAAATAAGTGAAACAATGTTTTCAAAGAAGCCTTAGTAAAAATAGTTCCTCCCCCGCCCTTCGC
>MHIR01000034.1:3405-7761 GCA_001817615.1 Candidatus Buchananbacteria bacterium RIFCSPLOWO2_02_FULL_46_11b
TTAAAAAGGAGGGGAACTATTTTTATTAGCGTTATTTAAAAATTTAGGTTTTCATTATTTACTATTTTTTATCTACAGCCTTTACTTCTCGTTCCTTTATTTTTTTTAGAAGGGGAAGTGTAATAAGAAAAAAGAGGCCGGTCAAACAAGAAACGGGCCTCTTTAATTTTGCTTAGGTACGATATGTCCTTCGGGGTAAATCAGCCGGGTGCCGCAATGGCCGCAAAACGCTTCCCGCGCCGGATCGGCGGTAAACAGCCGGCCGTCGCATTCAAGGCAGTAATAATACTTGGGCCGGTAAGTGATGCGGGCGGCGCTGAAAGTGGCTTGGCAGCCGGGACATTGCTTGGGCGGTGAAATTTTGCCCAAGCGAATTTGTTCAATAATTTCGGCCAGGTCGGCTTGACAATGAGTGCAGCGGCCGTTGCGGATAAAAGCGATTTTGGTAATGTTATCATCCCCCTGATTGCCGTCATTTTTTTGGGCAGAATCAGAGCCAGACATGTTTTTTCCTCCATGGGTTTTAGTAAATGAACAAATGCCAAAATTATTGTATATTTTTAATTAAGTTTTGTAAAGATTGACAAAACTTTTAAAATATGCTATGCTATATTGTCAACTTGTGTTGATACTGCTGTAGTCAATTGGTTGATTATGGTGGTTTTTACAAGAAAATAGCCCTATATTTTTTAGGGCAACCAAAAAGGAGCTATGGCAAATGAGAGAAAAACCACAGATAAAAGCGGAAATGTTAGAGCTTGCGTCTATGCCGGGCGCGAATGTAGCCCTCAACGCCAAATTGGGAAAGATTGAGGTGAGAGAAATACCCATTGGCGAGAGGTCCTGCCAAGCAGTCGTCGGTCTGACACTGCAAGACAGTGAAGGCCGGGATACGGGCGCGAAAGTGTTTGATATCAGGGAAGCCGTTGTTGCGGCCGCGGCCGGATTGTTGAAAGCCCGGAAGGAAGTGGACGAGTTGGGACAACGGGCGACTGAGGTGGCGGCTGAACCAGAAAAGTACGAAGCGGTGGGGGAGCAGATCCGGCAAAAAAATGCCGAAATCGGCGACATGGAGAGCCAGTTGCGCGCCGTGCTGAGAACCGTCCCGGGCGTCAAGCTCTACCGCAATGAGGGCAACTTCCTGGTTATCCTCGGGGGCACGAATTTTCGGTTGCCCCAGGGACAGCGGGCGAAAATGACCCTTTCGGTGATGGAAGTCCCGATAAGCGACAAGATCGGGAAAAACGCCGACGCCGGTATCGTCGGGCGCGCCGGGGTCGTTAAGGCCCTGATAGATTTGGAAAAGAGAGTCATCCGATTCGCCGCGATTCACGGCGAAACCTTCGATAAGAAGGAAAATCAGATGAAGACCGCGGGCGGCCGGGTGACCGTGGCCGTGGTGGACGACTACAGCGGCGCGGTGCAAGTCATTCGCGCCGCGGCCAATAAGGACGCCATGGTTGTCAATCGTAACGTGTGTTACGAACCGGCGGCCAAGGCTGTGCCCAAGCCGGCCAAGGAAAGCGTCGGTAACGCCGATGACGGGCGTGAGTGCCGGAAACAGCTGGGAGAGATTAAGACTCAGCTGGAAGTCGAAGCGCTTCTGCCGGCGGCCCGGAAAGCGGTGGCCGACCTGGCGCCAAAACAGCGCGAAGCGCTGATTAAGGAGCTGGCGCCGCCGGTTGAAAAGAAGCGGCGGGAGAAGAATCCGAAACCGCCGGCGGCGAAGAAAACCCAGGCCGCCAAACCGGCCGAATCCAAAACCATCCCCAATGTGGGCTTGGCGGAAGGACCGGAAACGGAAGTGACGGTACCGGCCGCCGAGGAGGCGACGGAGAGCGAGGTTGCCCGGCTGGTGGCTCAAGCCGCCGGGCTCTGAACCAAAATGTCAGTCAACCAAGTTCCGATTGCGGGGCAAGGTTGCAAAGCTATAACGCGAAGAGGTATAAGGTCGTGATGATCTGATGCCTCTTCTTTTTTTTGGGGAAAAATGGT
This sequence comes from Candidatus Buchananbacteria bacterium RIFCSPLOWO2_02_FULL_46_11b, assembly GCA_001817615.1. GTDB lineage: Bacteria > Patescibacteriota > Patescibacteriia > Buchananbacterales > UBA6539 > 02-FULL-45-11b. The sequence goes on from MHIR01000034.1 coordinate 5,401, forward strand.
AATATTTAGCAAGCAAGATAAGTTTTCAGCAAGATAAGCAAGATAAGAATTAAGTTTAGTCCTTATCTTGCCTATCTTGCCTATCTTGCCTATCTTGCTTTTATTATTTATTGCGATATGGACAAATCTCTCATCAAACTCTCCAATATTAAAAAAGACTACGTCAACGACGAGGTCGTCACCAATGTCCTGCGCGGCGTGAGTTTTGAAATTATTTCGGGCGAATTCGCGGCGATCATGGGACCTTCGGGCTCGGGCAAATCAACCCTGATGCATATTTTGGGTTTTTTGGACCGGCCAAGCGAAGGCGTTTTTGAGTTTGAAGGCAAAAATGTCTTGGATTTTTCCGACGACGAGCTGGCCGGCTTGCGCAACAAGAAAGTCGGCTTTATTTTTCAAAGCTACAATCTTTTGCCCAAAACTTCGGTTTTGGAAAACGTGAAACTGCCTTTGATTTATTCCGGCATCTCAACCAAGCTGATGGACGAAAAAGCCAAACAGGCGATTAAAGCGGTCGGACTTTATCACCGCCTCAATTATTTATCTAATCAGCTTTCCGGCGGTGAACAGCAAAGAGTCGCGATCGCCCGGGCGCTGGTCAACGGCCCTAAAATAATCTTTGCCGACGAGCCGACGGGCAATTTGGATTCCAAATCCGGCACGCAAGTTATGGAAATTTTGGAAAACTTAAACGATCAGGGTCATACCATAATTTTAGTTACCCATGAACAGGACACGGCCGATCACGCCCGGCGGGTGATTAAAATCCGCGACGGACTGATTGTGGCCGACGATATCGTCGTCCGCCGGCGGTTTGTCAGGGACGGGGAGCTGAGGAAGTAGGTTTTAGTGAGTAGTGAGTAGTGAGTAGAATTCTTTAATGCACCTTTGCTTTAAGGCTTTACTCACTGCGACCTACTCACTACAACCTACTCACTACTCACTAATATGCTATTACAAACCATAAAATCATCATTCTCCCGCCTGGCCTCGCGTAAGCTGAGGACTTTTTTAACCATGCTGGGAATGATTATCGGCATTTCTTCGGTGATCATTATTATGGCCGTGGGCGCCGGGGCGCAAGGCCTGATTTTAAACCAGATTAAAAGCATCGGCTCCAATTTAGTGGGCATTTTGCCAGGCGCTTCGGATGAAAACGGCCCGCCGGCCTCGGTTATGGGCATTACCGTGACGACTTTGAAATACGACGACGCTCTGGCCATTGCCAAAAAAGAAAACGCCCGTCATGTCCAAAGCGTGGCGGCTTATGTTAAAGGCACAGCCGCGGTTTCGTGGGAGAACCGCAGTTTGGATACGACTTTTACCGGCACGACCGCCAGCTATGCCGAGGTGGAGGAAGCGGAAGTGGCCGCCGGCCAATTTTTTAGCAATGAAGACGAAAAAACGATTTCCCGAGTGGCGGTTTTAGGCAGTCAGGTGGCAAAAAATTTATTTGCTGAAAACGATCCGATCGGCCAGACGGTGAAAATCAAGCGGGAAAGCTTCCGCGTCATCGGCGTGATGGCAAAAAAAGGGTCGGTCGCTTTCCAAAACCAGGACGACCAGATATTCATTTCTTTATACACCGCCCAAAAATTATTTTTGGGCATCAGCCATGTTTCCTATATCCGGGCCAAAGTTGACGAGGCGCAAAATTTGCCCCAAACCATTGAGGATATAAAAGCGACTCTGCGGGAGCGCCATAATATCAATAATCCGGCGAATGATGATTTTTCCGTCCGCAGCGTCCAGCAAGCCCTGGATGTTTTTACCAGCGTAACGGATGCGCTGAAGTTTTTTTTGGCCGCGATTGCCGCCATCGCGCTTTTGGTCGGCGGCATCGGGATTATGAATATCATGCTGGTTTCGGTTAATGAAAGAATCAGAGAAATTGGCTTAAGAAAAGCCGTGGGCGCCAAAAAATCAAACATCCTAAGCCAGTTTCTGGCCGAAACTTTGGTTATCGCCTTGGGCGGAGGCCTGGTTGGGGTGGTTATCGGTTTTGCCGTTGCCGGCTTAGTGGCGGTTATCGCCAAATATCTGGGCTATCAATGGGATTTTGTCGTCTCGCTTTTTTCCGTGATTTTAGCCGGCGGAATTTCGGCCGTGGTCGGCTTAGTTTTTGGCATTTACCCGGCCTACAAAGCCGCCAATTTGGACCCGATTACGGCGTTGCGTTACGAATAATTTGTAGGGGCGTATTGCAATAGCCCCTACGTTAAACATGAAGCTTTTTCCTCTCAAAACTGCATTAATTTCTTTGCGGCGGAATAAGACCCGCGCCATTTTAACCATACTTGGCATTGTTATCGGAATTATGGCCGTTATAACCGTGATGTCGGCGGGCCAGGGCTTGCAGGG
>MHIR01000034.1:7816-10984 GCA_001817615.1 Candidatus Buchananbacteria bacterium RIFCSPLOWO2_02_FULL_46_11b
AAAATTCCCAACACCAGCCATGTTTCCCCGCAAAATGTCGGCGGGATGGCCTATGGAATATCTATTACGACTTTGACGCTGGCTGACGCCGAAGCGATCAAGAAACTGCCCAATATCAAAAATAATTATCCGATTTTAATGGGCCAGCAGGTGGTTTCTTACGGCGAAGAAAATAAGCAGGTTATGCTTTGGGGCACGACGGAATCGTTTAATGAAATTGACACGACCGGCGTGGCGCAGGGCCGGTTTTTTACCGAAGAGGACGATAAGTCTTTGGCTAATGTAAGCTTAATCGGCAAAACCATTCAGGACAAATTTTTCGGCGGCGAGGATCCGCTGAATAAAATGATTAAAATCGGCCGCCAAAAATTCATCGTCATCGGCGTGATGAACAAGCGGGGATCAATCATGTTTTTTGATTTGGACAATATGATTTATCTGCCCATTCGGACTTTGCAGAAAAAAATCATGGGCATAGACCATATCATTGAAATTGAAAATCAGGTTTATGACAACGACATCGCCGACCAGACGGCGGAGGAAATCACCCAATTAATGCGCCAGCGCCATAATATCGCCGACCCCAATAAAGACGATTTTTCCGTCATGACGATGACCCAGGCCCTGGATATTTTCAATACGGTTTTCGGAGCGATTAATTTATTACTGATTGCCATTGCCGGCATTTCTTTGGTCGTCGGCGGGGTGGGCATTATGAATATCATGTATGTCTCGGTTTCCGAACGCACCTATGAAATCGGCCTGCGCAAATCCTTCGGCGCCACCAACCGCAATATCCTTTGGCAGTTTTTATGGGAAGCGATAATCATCACCCTGCTTGGCGCCATTATCGGCCTGATTTTAGGCATCGGTCTTTCGTTTTTAATCGCGGTTGTCGCTACGGCCCAGGGCATAGGCTTGTCATTTGTCATCAACGTCAATTCCATATTTTTGGCCGGGGCGTTTTCTTTCACCCTCGGCTTGACTTTCGGCGTTTTTCCGGCCGTGAGCGCGGCGCGGCTGGATCCGGTGGAGGCCTTGCGGGCGCAGAAGTAAGCGATCGGCTTGGTAAAACTTAAGCCAGCGATCGGCTTAAGTATAACTTAAGCTAGCGATCAGCCCGCCTTCGCCCCTCGACTCGGCTCGGGGCTACGGCGTGGCGAGCGATCGGCATAGAGACGTACGAAAATGGGTTTTAATTAAACGCCGGTGTAGAGACGAGGCATTGCCTCGTCTCAGTCAAACGGCAGTGTTAAATCTAATTTTTTAACTCCTAAAAAAATATGTCGGAATATTACAATTCCCAAAGAACCTCGGGTCTCTACGACCCCAAGGCGCAAGAACCCTTCAAGGTTTCACGCACCAAAATTGAATTATTCATTGAGTGCCCGCGCTGTTTTTATTTAGACCGCAGATTGGGCATCGGCCGGCCGCCGGGTTATCCTTTTTCTCTTAATTCAGCGGTGGACGCTTTATTAAAAAAAGAATTTGATTTGTCACGCGCCAAAAATCAGGCCCATCCCTTGATTGAAAAATACGGGGTTGACGCCAAGCCCGTGGCGCATGAGAATTTAAACCAGTGGCGGCATAATTTTACCGGCGTTCAATTTTTGCACAAAAAAACCAATCTTTTGATTTTCGGGGCGATTGACGATTTGTGGCAAAATTCAAAAGGGGAGTATATTGTGGTTGATTACAAGTCAACCAGCAAGGCGGAAGAAATTACGGCTTTGGATAAAGGCTGGCAGATCGGCTACAAGCGCCAGATGGAAATTTACCAGTGGCTTTTGCGCCAAAACGGGCTTAAGGTTTCCGATACCGGCTATTTTGTCTATTGCAACGGCAAAACCGACCGGCAGGCCTTTGACGCGAAATTGGAATTTGACATAACCTTGATTCCTTATGTTGGCAATGATTCTTGGGTGGAAAAATCAATTATTGATCTGCAAAAATGTCTGAAGCTGAAGAAAATTCCGGCCGCTTCGCCGGGTTGCGACTATTGCGATTACTTCGCGACGCGGAAGAAAGCCAAGGGCTGAAAATCCGATAGGATAATAGAATAAGAGAACAAAAGAACAATAGAACAAAAATTAAAATAGATTTGTTTTTTTGTTTTAATGTTTTTATGTTTTCATGTCTTTGCCCTTGCCTTTTTCCGCGCTTCGCGCTAAGATAAAACATCATCGCACCTTGACTTAAACTAGAAGGAGGCCGCAAATGACCTTTCAGGAGAGTAAAGAATCATTGTTTTACAAGATACTTTGGGGAGCGTTTGTTCCCGTATTTTCTATTTTTTTAGCTTACTATTTTTGGCAGCCCGGCGGCCTCAAAGAGAATCTTCTTTTGGTTTTGCCTTTTTTGGTTTTTTGGCTGGTTTATTTTTATCTGGTTTTCGGGTGGGTTAAGGATGGCCAAATAAAACTTTGTCTTAATGAGAAAACGGTGGGGGTAACCGGCAGTCTTGAAGACGGCGAAGTCAAATGGAGCGAAATTAACAGGATTGAGGCTGGCTGGCAGTTATTTCTGGGCTTTCGCTGTGCGTTTTTGGTGATTGAGGCGAAAGAATGTGAAATTGTTTTCTGCCTTTCCGTCTTGTCTCCGTCGGATCAAGAGGCGCTTAAGAAAGCGTTTGCCGCCAGGGGTTTTAGCTGGGATAATTAGATCCGCGTTTGATTGATTCAGGCGCGGTTTTTATTACCAGGAAATTTTTACAATTCCTTCGGCAATTGCTAAGATTAAATCATGTATTATCTCTACCTCCTCAAATGCGCGGACAAAACCCTCTATGCCGGCATCACGGTTGATTTGGCGCGCCGAGTAAAAGAACATAATTTTTCCAAATTGGGCGCGAAATATACCCGGGCCCGGCGGCCGGTAAAATTGGTTTGGGCCAAGAGATTCCGCAATCGGTCTTTGGCCGCGCGGGCGGAAAATAAAATAAAAAAATTATCCCGCGCCGAAAAATCAGCCCTGGCAAGGGCGTATGGCCGTCAGTTTCTTAAAAATTAAAATTGCCGGCATTCATGAAATTATTTTTGCCGGACCGAGAGAAACTTTGCGCTTCAAGCGCGAAGCTGGCGATTTCTTGCGGGCAAACCCGCGGGAATTTACGCGATGGAGGATGTGTATGGCTTGAACATTCAAGCCGGTTTAGGAGGGGGCTGGACG
>MHIR01000034.1:11009-17920 GCA_001817615.1 Candidatus Buchananbacteria bacterium RIFCSPLOWO2_02_FULL_46_11b
AAGCGTTTTTTTATTATTTTACAAAAGCACGAAAGGACGAAAGCAGCCGTTTTAATTTTTGTTTTCGTGTTTTTCGTCGATATTAATTAAAAAAAATAAATCAAGATAAAACAATGTTTATTTTCAAGCCACTATAAATCCAGCGCGTGTTTTTGCGTTTTCGGGCCGCGCCCTCTTGACAACCTTTTTAAGGGCTGATAAACTGAAATTAGCACTCTCAAATGGCGAGTGCTAACCGCTAAAATATGAATAAAAGGCAGCAAAATTTGCATGAAATCATCATTGCCGAATACATTAAAACCGCCGAGCCGGTAAGCTCAAAATTCATCAGCCAGGCCGGCAATTTTGATTTAAGTTCGGCCACGATTCGCAATGAAATGGCGGAGCTGGAAGACCAGGGCTATATTTTTCATCCCCACACTTCGGCCGGCCGGGTGCCGACCGAAAAGGGCTACCGGTTTTTTGTGGAAAATTATATCGCGGATTTTGCCTTAAATAAGCGGGCCAAGGACTGCCTGGACAAGGTTTTAAAGCCGCTCAAATATTTTGAACCCCAAGCGGTCAAGGAGCTGGCCAAAGAAATGGCCGAATTGTCCGGCGGCGCGGTCTTAATCGCCTTTTCGGACAATAATTTTTATTATACCGGCCTGGCCAATCTTTTTTCCCAGCCGGAATTCATTGAACACCGGCTCGTGGCCAGCTTAAGCCGGGTGATTGACCATCTAGACCGGGTGATCAATAAAATTTACAAAGAGATTGATTCGGAAGTTAAAATTGACATCGGCCGCCGCAATCCGTTCGCCCAGGACTGCAGTTCGGTTTTAACCCGGTTCCAATGCCAAAAGCAAGCCGGCATTTTGGGCATTTTGGGGCCGATTCGCATGGATTATAAAAATAACGCCGGTTTGGTTGGTTACAGCCGGCAGCTGATTGAGAATTTAGGCAGTCGATAATTGACTAGCTGTTAGCTTATAGCCTTTAGCTTTTAGGAAAATTTCTAACAGCTAAAAGCTAACAGCTAAAAGCTAATATTAAGCTATGGATAAACAATTAGAAGATTTACAAGACGAACTGGCTTTGGCGCAAAGAAAAGCCGAAGAACATCTTGACGGCTGGAAGCGGGCCAAGGCTGATTATTTGAATTTAAAAAAAGACAACGAAAAGTTTCAGACAGAAATTATTCAATTCGCCAACGCCGGCTTGATTGCCCGGCTTTTGCCGGTTTTTGACAACTACAAGCTGGCTTTGGCTCATGTGCCCGAAGATCAAAAAAAAGCCGAATGGGTGTCCGGGTTTTTTCATATTAAAAAGCAATTTGAAGATTTTTTGAAAAATTTAGGCATTGAAGAAATCAAAACTTTGGGCCAAAATTTCAATCCTGAATTTCATGAAGCCGCGGCCCACGAGGAAAAAGAAGGCTTTGAGCCAGACGCGATATTTGAAGAAGTCAAGGCGGGGTATTTGTTGCAGGGCAAAGTTATCGTGCCGGCGAAGGTAAAAGTTGCCAAATAATAATAAATCTATGATAAGAAGCACCAAATTCCAAATCTCAAATTCCAAATAAATTACAATGACCAAAATTCAAAACCCTTAAGAATAACGTTTGAAATTTATGATTTGAGATTTGCCTGCCCGCCCGCCTGCCTTCGCTATTTACTATATTTTTTAAGGAAAAAATTAGTCGAGATATACTGGGTTAAAATAAGAAATAAGGGAACAGGCATTGCGGGCAGGCCATGCCGTTTACATTTTTTGCAGATAAACCCATTAAAACCGGATTAAAATGCTTATTAAAATAATCCAGGGCAATGGCGAGGCAGGCGGGTTTGGAATTTGAGATTTGGAATTTATAATTTTAAACTATTAAGACAGCCTGGCTCTATCTTTCGATAGCCGGCTGTAAAAGGAGACCAATATGGCTTTAATCAAATGGACCCCGTTCCTTGAACCGTTTGAGGAAATGGACAAATTTTTTGAGGACGCGCACGCGACTTTAGCCAAGGGCTTCGCGCCCGCGGTTGACATCTACGAGACCAAGGAAGACGTGGTCGTGGAAATGCCCTTGTCCGGCATTGATCCTAAAGACGTGGAAATCTCGGTGGAAAACGATGTTTTGACCCTGAAAGGCGAAACCAAGAAAGAATCCGAAGTTGACGAAAAAAATTATTACCGCCAAGAAATCCGGGCCGGCAGTTTTTTCCGCTCGGTTGCCCTGCCTTCCCGCGTGGTGGCTGACAAGGCCGAAGCTGAAGCCGTTGACGGCCTGTTAAAAATCACCCTGCCCAAAGCGGCGGAGGCGAAGGCGAAGACGGTGAAGATTAAAACGGATAAAAAGTGAATTAGCAAGATAGTAAATTAGTGAAAAAGTAAATTAGTGAACTAGTAAAATAGTTTGCCAATTCACTAATTTACTTTTTCACTAATTTACTTTTAATTCGCTTCTATCTTTATTCATTGGTAAAAAATAATTAATAACCTAATAAAAAATACTATGAGCAAAATTTTAGGAATCGATTTAGGCACCACCAATTCCGCCGTTGCCATTATTGAAGGCGGGGAACCGAAGATTTTGGAAAACGCCGAAGGCGGACGCACGACGCCGTCAATCGTGGCAGTAAATAAGTCCGGCGAGCGCTTAGCCGGCCAATTAGCCAAGCGCCAGGCGGTCACCAATCCGGAAAACACTTTGTTTTCCATCAAACGTTTAATCGGCCGGAGATGGGACGACGAGGAAGTCCAGAAAGATCTGAAACTCATGCCTTACAAGATTGTCAAAGCTGGTGAAGGCGTGAAGATTGCCATGTCGGGCAAGGAATACACGCCGCAGGAAATTTCGGCCATGATTTTGCAGAAGCTGAAAGCCGACGCGGAAAGCCGGCTTAACGAAAAAATCAGCGAAGCCATTATCACGGTGCCGGCTTACTTTAACGACGCCCAGCGCCGCGCCACCAAAGACGCGGGCGAGATCGCCGGTTTGAAGGTTAAATTAATCATCAACGAGCCGACGGCCGCGGCTTTGGCTTACGGCTTTGAAAAGAAAAAAGGCCAGCAGATCGCGGTCTACGATCTGGGCGGCGGCACGTTTGACATTTCCATCCTCAATATTTCCGAAGACACGATTGAAGTCAAATCAACCAACGGCGACACCCATCTGGGCGGCGACGATTTTGACCAGATTTTGATCGGCTGGATCATTAATGAATTTAAAAAAGACCAGGGCCTTGATTTAAGCAAAGATAATCTGGCCCTCCAGCGGATAAAAGAATCGGCGGAAAAAGCCAAGATTGAACTGTCCACGGCCCAGGAGACCGAAATCAACCAGCCGTTTATCACCACCGACGCTTCCGGCCCCAAGCATTTGGTCATGAAATTGACCCGGGCTAAATTGGAAGAATTAGTCGGCGATTTGGTTAAAAAAACTTTGGAACCATGCCGCCAGGCCTTAAAAGACGCCAAGATAGACGTTAAAGCCATTGAAGAAGTGATTATGGTCGGGGGTATGACCCGCATGCCTTTAGTCGTAAAAACCGTGGAACAGTTTTTCGGCAAAAAGCCGAATATTTCCGTCAATCCCGACGAGGTCGTGGCAATGGGCGCCGCGGTCCAGGCCGGCGTTTTGCAAGGCGATGTCAAAGACGTTTTATTGCTTGACGTCACGCCTTTGACTTTGGGTATTGAAACTTTAGGCGCGGTCATGACGCCGTTAATTGAAAGAAATACCACCATTCCGGCGGCTAAGTCGCAGATATTCTCTACGGCCGCGGACAATCAGCCATCCGTGGAAATCCACGTCTTGCAGGGCGAGCGGCCGATGGCGGGAGATAATAAGACGTTGGGCCGGTTTATGCTCTCCGGCATTCCGCCCGCGCCGCGGGGCCTGCCCCAGATTGAAGTGACTTTTGATCTTGACGCCAACGGCATTTTGAATGTTTCGGCCAAAGACAAAGGCACGGGCCGGGAACAAAAAATCACCATCACCGCGTCTTCGGGCCTGTCTAAAGACGAGGTGGAGAAAATGAGAAAAGAAGCGGACTTGCACGCGGATGAAGACAAAAAGAAAAAAGAATTGATTGAAGCCAAAAATATCGCCGATACTTTGGTTTATACGACGGAAAAAGCTTTGTTTGACGCCGGTGACAAAGTGCCGGTGGCCGACAAAAAAGAAATTGAAGAAAAAGCCGAAGAATTGAAGAAAGTAAAAGACGGCGATAATTTGGAAGTTATAAAACAGAAAAGCCAAGAGCTGTCCCAGGCCGCGCAAAAGATCGGCCAGGCCATGTATGCCCAGGCGCAGCAAGCGGCCGGAGCCGATCAGGCCGGCGGGGAGCCGAAGACTGATGAAAACAAAAAGCCGGAAGAAGGGGAAGTGGTGGACGGAGAAACCGAGGATAAGAAATAACTATTTTAGCGTAGGCGGGAGCTTCGGCTCCCGCCCGTTTAGCTGAAGCGGCGGCAATTTGGTATAATTAACAAAGGTTTATTATTCTAAGTCATAATTCCAAATTAAATTTATGCCAGATTTTATCTTCGCGGCCGGTGCCATTGCCGGCGGTTTTGCCCTTTTGATTTTCGGCGCCGATTATTTGGTCCGCGGCGCGTCTTCTTTGGCCAAGAAGCTGGGCTTATCGCCGCTGTTTATCGGATTGACGATCGTCGCTTTCGGCACGTCTTTGCCGGAAATGGTGGTTAATATTTTTGCCAGTTTCCGCGGCAGCAACGAAATCGCTATCGGCAATATTTTGGGCAGCAATATTTTCAATCTGTTTTTTATTCTGGGTATCGCGGCGGTCATTTATCCGGTGGCCGTTAGGAAAAGCACGATTTTCAAAGAAATTCCTTTCAGTATTCTGGCCGTGGCCGTATTTTTTATTTTAGCCAATGACGTCATGCTAAGCGGTTTGAATCAGGCCATGGTGACGCGGGCCGACGGTCTGATTTTGATTTCATTTTTCATCATTTTTCTGTATTACACTTTCGGCATTGCCAAAAGCTCGGGTGAAATGTCTGATGAAGTCAAAACTTACGGCATTTTATCTTCCGTTTTAATGATTTTTGGGGGTTTTGGCGGCTTGGTTTTCGGCGGCAATATTTTGGTTTCCGGCGCCATTTCCCTTGCCAAGATTTTAGGCGCGTCCGAATCCTTAATTGGTTTGACGATTGTGGCAATCGGCACTTCCTTGCCCGAGCTGGCGACCTCGGCCGTGGCCGCTTACCGCAAAAACAGCGACATTGCCGTGGGCAATGTCATCGGTTCCAATATATTCAATATTTTCTGGATTTTGGGTTTAAGCTCGGTCATCAAGCCGATTGTTTTTTTTCCGGCAGCCAATATTGACACTTATATCTTGCTGGTCGGCACGCTGATTGTTTTTCCTTATTTGTATATGGGCCGAAAACATGTCTTGGAAAGATGGCAGGGCGCAAGCCTGATTGGAATGTATATTGTCTATGTGGTTTATTTGATAATCAGGGGTTAGACGTTATAATAATTAATATTTAATGACGGCCGCCTTAGACGGCCTAATCTAATATAATATGGACAATCAAACCAAACCCGGAGAGATCCAGGTCCGCGACAACTTTGCGGGCGCGGAATACGCCAACGCCATGACTGTCGGCCATGCCAAGGAAGAATTTTTGCTGACATTTTTAAATTTAGTGGCGCCTTCCGGCCGCGTGGTGGGCAAGATCATTACCAGCCCCGGCCATCTCAAGCGCATTATCCGGGCGCTTGGCGAGAATCTGAAGAAATACGAGGCCGCGTTCGGCCAAGTAAAAGAAGCCGAGGGGCCGGGCAAGGAGTTTGGGTTCAAAGCGGAGTAGGTTGGTAGGTCAGTAGGGGTAGGTCGGTAGGTCTAAATCCAGCCGCCGTTATTTTATCAAATTATTTTTTTATCGCTTGTTATTTTATTTTAAACAAAATTAACTAATCTTACCGACCTGCTGACCTACCGCCCTAACCTATGTCCAAAGACTACTACAAAACCATAGGCGTTGACAAAAAAGCCGGCGCGGATGAAATCCGCAAGGCTTACTATAAGCTCGCCCACCAGCATCATCCGCACAAAGGCGGGGACGAGGCCAAGATGAAAGAAATCAACGAGGCTTACGGCGTTTTGGGCAATCAAGAAAAACGCTCTCAATATGACCAGTTTGGCTCAACGTTTGAACAAGCCCGTTCCCAGGGCGGTTCTTCCGGTTTTGGTGATTTTTCTGGTTTTGCCAGGAATGCCGACGGCCAGCCGGGCGGCCAAAGTTTTTCTTTTGAATTCGGCGACCTGGGCGATTTATTCGGCGACTTGTTCGGCGGCGGGCGCCGCGGCCAATCCCGCCGCGCTTCGCGCCATTCGGGCCAAGACATCCAGGCCGAGCTGGCGGTCAATTTTTCCGAAGCGGTTTTTGGAACGGAAAAAGTCCTGCGGCTGGAAAAGGAAGCCGCCTGCCAAACCTGCGGCGGCTCGGGCGCCGAACCCGGTTCAAAAGTCATCACCTGCAAAACCTGCGGCGGCTCGGGCCAAGTCGTCAGAAATATCGGCTTTGGCCTGGGGTTTCCTTCGGTCTGCCCGGATTGCGAGGGTTTTGGCCAAAAAGTTGAAAAAGAATGTTTTGCCTGCCGCGGCCAAGGCAGAAATAAGCAAACCCGGGATTTAAACGTTAAAATTCCGGCGGGCATTGACCACGGCCAGACCATCCGGCTTTCAGGCAAGGGCCAGGCCGGGACAAAAGGCGGGGAGGCGGGGGATTTATATTTGAAGATAAAGATCGCGCCCGATGCGCGCTTTGCCCGCGACGGCTATAATATTTTAACCAAAGCCAAAATTTCATTTACCCGGGCGGCCTTAGGTGGTAAAATTGAGATAGAGACTCTGGACGGCAAATTATGGCTTAAAATCCCCGAGGGAACGCAGGCG
>MHIR01000034.1:17950-20378 GCA_001817615.1 Candidatus Buchananbacteria bacterium RIFCSPLOWO2_02_FULL_46_11b
CGGCAGAAAGAGTTGTTGCGAGAGCTGGGGGAAGCAGAGTAGGCGAGAAAGTACGAAAACACAAAAGCACGAAAACACGAAAACAAAAATTAAAATAGATGCTTTTTTGCTTTCGTGTTTTTCCCTGATATTGACCTGGCTTATAAAAATAGATAAGAATAAGCTTTATAATTTAAAAATAAATCCAGCACGTGCTTTCGTGATAATAAACCTATGAATTTCGAAACCGCCACAACTTCGCTTTTGGACTTCGCCAACGCCGTCGGCGCTCAAGCCAATAACGCCGCCGGGCAGGCCGCGGCTTCGGGCCAGGGCATCTGGTTTTCTTTTTTGGGCATTGACTGGTCCACGCCGACCTGGGATGTGGTGATCTTATTATTTATCATCACGAGCGTTTTGGTCTACAGCTTTACTTTGGGCCGCGACCGGATTGTCGCCTTATTAATCAGCACTTATTTAGCTTTGGCCGTGACGACCAATCTGCCGTACATGGATAGAATTTCGGATGTTATCAGCCAGACCTTTTTGGGCAATCTTCAACTGCCGGTATTTATCGTTGTTTTTATTTTACTCTTTATCTTTTTGTCCCGTAGCAGCTTGCTTCAGGGCATGAGCAGTCTTTCCGGCGGCTGGTGGCAGGTAATTCTGTTTTCTTTGCTTCAGGTCGGCTTATTGGTCAGCATTATTCTTTCTTTTCTGCCGGGAAATCTTTTTAACCGCTTATCGCCTTTTACCCAGATTGTTTTTACCGGCGACCTCGGCCGCTTTTGCTGGATTGTTCTGCCGATTTTGGCGCTGGTTTTTATCAGAGGCCGGAGGACGAAGTTTGAGTTATAGTATTTAAAATGGTTTTATGAGAGAAAATAGCGATGTAATTTTTGTCTTTATTGATGCCTCTAATTTATGGGAAGCCCAGAAAGCTAAAGGGCGATTTTTAGATTATGGAAAAGCTGCCCAATATATAAAGCAAAAGTTTAATGGGACATTGATAAAAGTTTTTTATTATACAGCTTACCCCGCAGATGGCACTAGACCATATAATTTAGACGGCAAACATAAATTTCTCACTTTTTTAAAGAAAGGGTTAGGGTTTGTCGTGCGCAAAAAAGAATTAAAAAGAATTTCAATTATTACCGAAGAGGGCGAGGGGATAAAAGAAAAAGGCAATATGGATGTTGAAATAACTATTGACGCTATATATCATATTCAGAAATATAATATCGCGATTTTATTTACCGGCGATTCTGATTTTAAAGCCCTGATAAAACACCTGAAAGCAAGTGGTAAGAAAGTATATGTTTTTTCTTCAAAAGATAATGTATCGGAAGAACTAAGAACTTGTGGTGATGGTTACATTGGCGTATTAGATATTAAGGAAGATATATGGGGTCGAGAATTAAAACATCGGATTTGAAGAAAAAATCAATTAAAAAACCACCCTCCGCGAGGAGGGTGGCCCTTGGATGTAATACCCTTTCAGTTCTATGGCAGAACCAAAAGACAATTGTATTATAGCATATCTGTAATATCTTTCAATAGATTAGATGCATAAAATTATTAAAAATTGCTAAATTTAGCTAAAATGTATTATTTTGTAGAAGTAAAAATATCAAAAATTAGTCTAAAAAGCTTATTAATTTGAGAGCGTTGATTAATTATTTTAAACAGCTTATATTAAGAAGGGATAAGAAGGCGTCAGACGGCTTAAGAGGGTTAGAAGGCGGGAAGGCGAAGAAGATTTGAGAAGGCAAAGAGGTTTAAGAGGGGCAAAAAGCCTTTTAATCCTCTTAAGCCCTCTTGATCTTTCTGCCCTCTTGCCCTCTCAAGCCTTCTGACGCCCTCTTAACCCCTCTAGAAACAATTATTCAACGGTCTAAATTTATAAATTTATCAACTAATAAGTTAATCGCGGCCCCATCGTCTAGCGGCTAACCCCGCACTTTCTTTGGCCCCATCGTCTAGCGGTTAGGACGCATGGTTCTCATCCATGTAACAGCGGTTCGATTCCGCTTGGGGCTAAAGAAAGTGCGGAGTCATCCAAGAAACTGGGGTTTTATTCCCCATGGGGCTGCCAAGGAAAATATGGACGTCACCATCCGCGAAAACATCAAACCCGGCCAAGAAGTTGATATTGTCCTGAAAAAAGATCAAGCCGCGGAGAAGCTGACCCGCGGCGTGGTGGCGGATATTCTGACCAATTCGCCCCGGCATCCGCATGGGATAAAAGTGCGTTTGGAGTCGGGTGAAGTCGGACGGGTGAAGAATATTATAAGCCGATCCTAATCTACGAATAATCCGAATCTACGAATAAGCGAAACTTAAGCGATTTGTAGATTCGGATTATTCGTAGTTCGGATCGAGTATTATTCATAAATTTACATCACATAACAACATTCATGATCCAAGTAAATAATCTCATCAAAAAATA
>MHIR01000034.1:20399-20533 GCA_001817615.1 Candidatus Buchananbacteria bacterium RIFCSPLOWO2_02_FULL_46_11b
CGATATCTCCTTTGAGGTCAAAAAAGGGGATATTTTTGCTTTTCTGGGGCCCAACGGCGCGGGCAAGACCACGACGATTAAAATGTTAACCACGCTTTTAAGTCCGACTGGCGGGCAGATTTTGGTTAATGGCC
>MHIR01000034.1:20571-21482 GCA_001817615.1 Candidatus Buchananbacteria bacterium RIFCSPLOWO2_02_FULL_46_11b
TTCGGCATTGTTTTTCAGGATCAAAGCCTGGACGACGAGCTGACGGCCTGGGAAAACATGGAATTTCACGGCGTGCTTTATCGCGTGCCCAAAGCCATTCGCCGCCAAAGGATTGAAGAGCTTTTGAAAATCGTCGAGCTTTGGGACCGAAAAGACGACTTGGTCAAGCATTTTTCCGGCGGGATGAAGCGGCGGTTGGAAATTGCCCGGGGTTTGATCCATCATCCGTTAATTTTATTTTTAGACGAACCGACTTTGGGTTTGGATCCGCAGACCAGAAACCATATCTGGAGCCATATAAAAAATTTAAATGAAAAAGAAAGCATCACGGTATTTTTTACGACTCATTACATTGAAGAAGCCGAGCGCGTCGCCAATCAAGTGGCGATTATCGATCACGGTAAAATTATTACCCAGGGCACGCCGCAAGAATTAAAAACTAAAACCGGCAAGGCGTCTTTGGAAGACGCATTTTTGGCCTTGACGGGCAATATTATTCGAACGCAAGAGCCCGACGGCATGGAGATGATGAGGTTGAACCGCCGGCAGTGGCATAAATAATTTTATGAGCATTATTTATATTCTTTGGTTAAGACAATTGAAACGATATTGGCGTTCGCGTTCGCGGCTCTTAGGTTCGCTCGGCCAGCCTTTGCTTTTTTTGGTGGCCATGGGTTTTGGCTTTGGTCCGATTTACCAGAAAGCCGGCGAGGGGAATTACATCCAATTTTTGGGACCGGGGATAATCGCCATGGGCATAATTTTTACCGCCATTTTTTCCGGCATTGAATTGATTTGGGACCGGCAATTCGGATTTTTAAAAGAAACTCTGGTCGCGCCGGTTTCCCGGTTCCAAATCATGATCGGCCGGACTTTAGGGGGAGCCACGGTGGCGGCCCTCCAGGGCATCC
>MHIR01000034.1:21494-25564 GCA_001817615.1 Candidatus Buchananbacteria bacterium RIFCSPLOWO2_02_FULL_46_11b
TTTAGTTGTCGGTTTTCGGCCGGTGAGCCTGGCTTTAATGCCTTTGGCGTTAGTTTTTGTGATTTTAATTTCCATGGTTTTTACCGCCTTGGGTACGCTGCTTGCCACCAAACTTTCGGACATGCACGCTTTTCCGATTATCATGAATTTTTTAATTATGCCGATATTTTTTCTTTCCGGCGCGTTGTTCCCTTTAAAAGGATTTCCTGCGCCGGTTTTGGCTTTAATGAAGCTTAATCCCTTGCTCTATGGCGTTGATGGTCTGCGCGGCGCCTTAGTTTCCGGGGCGCATTTGGGTTTATTGACCGATTTCGCGGTTCTATCGATTGTCAGCTTGGTTTTTATAGCTATAGGCAGTTATTTTTTCTCTAAGGTCGAGATTTAACGGGTAAACTTGATTTAGTTAGTAGAATTTGGTATAATATAGAAGTAATTAACTCATCGCTCCATCGCTTTATCTCTTTATATGAAAAAAATCCTCAAATCAAAAATTTTTTGGGCTATTATCATTATTTTAATCATTGGCGGCGTGGCGGCCAAGTTTTTATTATTTAAGGGAAAAATCACGGAATATGTCACTCAAGACGTGAAACTCGGCAGTATTATCCAGACGGTTTCAGCCACCGGCCAGGTTAAATCCGCTTCGGAAATTGAGCTTAATTTCAAGAATGCCGGCCAGCTGGCGGTTTTAAACGTCAAAACCGGGGATAAGGTTTTAACTAATCAGGTTCTGGCGCAATTAAAGGCCACGGATTTGGCCATCAGCGTCACTAAGGCGCAGGCGGACTTATTAGAGGCTCAAGCCAATTTTGATAAAACCAAAGCTGGCGCGACCAAAGAAGATATTGCCGTTTATCAGGCCGCGGCGGATAAGGCCGGTTCCGATCTGATTAGCGCCCAGACGGATTTAAGCAACGCCAAGTCAACTTACAGCCAAACGCGGGATAATGAAGAAAAAAATGTTTTAGTTGATGTCAACAGCGCTCTGACAAAAGCCAATATTTCTTTGCAGAAGATTTACGATACGATCTATTATGAAGGCAATGAAACGACTAATAATTTTTCTGTTTCCGACCCGGCGCTTTTAAATACGGTTAAAAACGGCTATGCCGCCAGTCAAGCCGCAATCAAAAACGCGCAAACTTCTTACGAGGCCGCTAAAATTGATTATCAAGACAGCCAAGTAAATGCGGCGGTAACCGACGATTTGGACGCTTTAAATGAGTTATTAACCACTTTAACCGATTTATCAAATTTATTGGATAAGGTTATTACCACGGGCAATTTAACGCTTACCGAATTGGATACTTTAAAAACCAATATTAACACGGAAAAAACCACGACGGCCGCCAGTTTAAGCGCGGTGCAGACCGGCTGGCATGATTTGGCCGATGCCCGTTTAAACTATCAAACCAAAGTCAAAGCGGCCGAAGAGGCCGTGGCCGTGGCCCAAAGCGCTTTGGCCAAAGCCGAAGCGGACTTGGCTTACAAAAAAGCCCCGGCCCGAATTGAAGACGTCGCCTTATACGAAGCCCGGTTGAGAAAAGCGCAAGCGGATTTGTGGCTGGCCCAGGAGAAGTATGACGAAACAATCATCCGCGCGCCGATTGACGGCGTAATCACCGATACCAATTTCAGCGCCGGCGAGCAGACGAGTCTGGTCGAGCCGGTTGTTGCCCTGCTGGCGGCGCAAAATTACGAAATTGAAGTGGACATTCCGGAATCGGATATTGTTAAAATAAACGTTTTAGACGAAGCGGATATCACCTTAGACGCTTTTTCCGGAGATAATATTTTTAAGGGCAAAGTGGCGGCCATCAATCCGGCTCAAACTAAAATTCAGGACGTGGTTTATTATAAAGTGACGGTGATTTTTATTCAGGATCAGCCCGAAGGAATAAAGGCGCTGACCGAAAAAATTAAGCCCGGCATGACGGCCAATATCACGGTCAAAACGGCGCAAATTGACAATGTTTTGATTATTCCCCAGCGGGCACTCAAAGAAAAAGACGGCAAAAAAACCGTTGATATTCTGGCTAACGGCAAGCCGCAAACCATGGCGGTGGAATTGGGCTTAAAAGGCGACGAGGGCCTGATTGAATTAAAATCCGGCTTGAATGAAGGGGATAAAGTAATTACTTTTGTCCGGGAGAAGTAAAGCGGTCAACCGCTTACCGATAACCGCTGACCGCTAATTAAAAAAAGCAGACTCGTTTTTTGAGTCTGCGGAATTGTTTCAAGACCGTTTAATCGGTTAGAAACGAGGCTTGCTTGGGCCGACAAGTTTTGTGACATGTTTGCTGGCGGCAATACTTCTTTCTGTTCTTTCAACGACCTTCATTGCGTTTTTGCAGCAGGTAGGAACGCCGCGGCGCTCCCGTGGTTGATCTTTTTTTCTTTGTGTTTCCATGGTAGTTTCTCCCAGTTTAACCCATAAAATAACAAGGAACCATCTGTATTTAAAATAGCAAAATAAGTATATTAAGTCAAGGTTATTTCCGATAGTTATTAATTAACTGTTAATAGTCAGTAGCCATGTTTTCCGTTAAGAAATATTTTACCGGCTTGAAGAGTTTTGACTGGGTGCTTTTCGGCGCCGTCTTTTTATTGGTTTGCTTCGGCCTGGCGGCGATTTACAGCATCAGCATCAGCTCGGACCAGCCGGACTTCGGCAATTTTAGCAAGCAGATTATTTTCTTTCTAATCGGTCTGGGCTTTCTTTTTAGCTTGAGTTTTTTCAATTATCATTATTGGCACGATTACGGCTTGATTTTTTATTTCGCCGCGGCCGGCTTACTGGTCCTGGTTTTGTTTTTCGGTTTAACTGTCCATGGCACCAGCGGCTGGTTTAATTTTTTCGGCTTTAATTTTCAGCCGGTGGAATTGGCTAAAGTGGCCTTGATTGTCGTTTTGGCCCGGTTTTTAAGCCAGCGGGCTTCGGCCGTCAAAGAATTAAAAACTTTTTATTTAAGCGCGGCTTTGGCCGGCTGGTTTTTTTTGCTGGTAATCCTGCAGCCGGATTTCGGTTCGGCCGTGATTTTGTTTCTAATCTGGTTTTTCTTGGTCCTGCTGGCCGGCGTCAATAAAAAATATCTCATAATTTCCATTTTAATCTTGCTTTTTGGCGCCGCTTTGGCCTGGTTTTTCTTTTTTCAGGATTACCAGCGGGATCGGATTTTGACTTTTTTAAATCCCCAAGCCGATCCTTACAACCGCGGCTATCAGGTCCGCCAGGCGATTACCGCTGTTGGCGCCGGCGGCCTTTTTGGCCGGGGCTTGGGCTTTGGCTCGCAAAGCCAGCTGAAATTCATTCCCGCCAGCCAGACGGATTTTATTTTCGCCGTCATTGCCGAAGAGCTGGGATTTTTGGGCGTCGGCCTGGTTTTGTTTTTTTTCTTTTTGCTGTTTTATCGCCTGATTCGGGCGGCTAAACTGATGCGGGATAATTTTTCCGTTTTTTTTATTTTGGGCGTTTCGGCTTTGCTTTTCAGCCATTTGGCGATTAATGTCGGCATGAACGTCGGTTTGGCGCCGGTGACCGGAATCTCGCTGCCATTTTTAAGCTACGGCGGCAGTTTTCTGGTCGCCTGCCTGATTCTAATCGGCGTGGTGGAAAATATGCTGATCAGAAATCGGGGATAGCGGCAGCGGTTAGCTTGCGGCGTCCGGGATATTATTTAGGAGGCAGAAATTTTAAATTTTAAATTTTAAATTAATTTTAAATGACTTAATTTTAAATCCGCCTGCCTCGCCATTTCCCCGGCTATTGTTGGCGGCGTTTAATCTTGACTTATTTTGGATATGTCTGACGGCAATGGCGGGCAGGTTTAAAATTTAAAATTTCTGCCCCCGGTCTTCTATTCGCTATCTCCTAAAAACTAGTTGACTAAAATTTAACTTTCTGCTATATTAACGTTATGAAAGAAAGGGAGCTGTTCAATCTGTTTAACGATAACCCAAATTTGATTACCCACTGCCCGGTCTGCAATTTGCGCTTCAATCCGCTGGAAGCCAAAGTTTTGCAGGAGGGCGAGGGCGGCCATTTGGTTTATATCAAATGCCGGCATTGC
>MHIR01000034.1:25585-30866 GCA_001817615.1 Candidatus Buchananbacteria bacterium RIFCSPLOWO2_02_FULL_46_11b
CCAGTTTTTAAGCCGGGAGAAAGCCTTGATTGATTATTTTAACTAATATTATCATAAAGAAAGGAAAAATTAGCCATGCCGCAGGCGACCATTGCTCTAAGAGCCAGAATCAGGGAGGAAAAAAAGAAAAAGACAAAATTGCCAAAAAGCCAGGGTTTAATCCCGGCGGTTTTGTATGGCCACAAAATTGTCCCAAAAAATCTTTGGCTCAATTATATTGAGTTTGAAAAAGTTTTTGGCCAAGCCGGCGAAAGCACGCTGGTTGATTTGGCCGTAGAAAAGGAAAAGCCGGTTAAAGTTTTGATCCAGGATTATCAAGCCGACGTCTTAACCAGCCGGATTAATCACGTTGATTTCCATCAGGTCAGAATGGACGAAAAAATCCATACGGAAATCGGCTTGAAATTCATCGGCGAAGCGCCGGCGGTTAAAGAATTGGGCGGAATTTTAGTGACTAATATTCACGCTCTGGAAGTAAGCTGTCTGCCGCAGGATTTAGTGCATGAAATTGAAGTTGACTTGTCGCCTTTGAAAGGTTTGGACGATGCCATCCACGTCTCCGACATCAAATTGCCGCCGGGCCTGGCTTTGAAAGCCGCCGGCACGGAAGCCGTGGTTTTAATCCAGCCGCCGCGGGCCGAAGAAGAATTGGCGGCCATGGCCGCCAAGCCGGAAGAGAAACTGCCGGAAGGCGCCAAGGAAGAAGCCAAGCCGGAGGAGGGGGAAGAAGTCAAACCGGAAAAAAATGACAAGAAATAAAGATACAATAAATCGTCTGATAAATTCCCTCCGCTTAATCGGAGGGAATTTAGTTTTTAATAAATCCGGCAAAAAAACCGGCCGGCGGTTTTTAGCGGCGCTTTTGTTTTTTTTTATAATTAACGCCGCGGCAGTTTTAATTTCCCTTTATTTTTTTATTTTGCCGGCAATAATTAATCAGCCGCTGGGAATTTTAGCCGACACCGGTTTAAAATCGCCGCGGCGGCTGGACGGCCGGCTGGGGGATAAAGACGCCGCGGCTTTAAGGCCGATAGCCGTGATGATGGAAAACCACAGCGACAGCCGGCCAGTCGCGGGTCTGGAAAACGCCAGCCTGGTTTATGAAAGCATTGTGGAAGGCGAAATCACCCGGTTTTTGGCGATTTTTGACGGCCGGATTTCGGCCGAAAGAATCGGCCCGGTGCGCTCGGCGCGGCCGTTTTTCGTCACTCTGGCCGAAGAATGGGGCGCGGTTTATTTCCATGCCGGCGGCAGTCCCCAGGCTTTGCAAAAATTAAAATCCAGTCCGATTTTTAATTTAAACGAGATTTCCAGCGACGGCATTTATTTTTTCCGCGACCGGGAAAAAATCGCGCCCCATAATCTTTTTACTTCGGCTAGTTTGATTAAGCAAGCGGTTTTAGCCAAGGAAATTGACACGCGGGCGGATTTTCTCCCCTGGCTTTTTAAAAACGACGAGCCGACAATTGAGGCGGAATTGGCGCCGGAAATTGAAATTAATTTTTCAAAAGTTCCGGATTATCAGGTCAAATACCGCTATGATTCCCCAAGCAACAGTTACGTTCGCTATCAAGCCGGAGAAATCCATAAAACCGAAGCCGGCGCAATCTTGCGGGCAAAAAACGTGGTTTTGCAGTATGTTAAAGCCCGCGCGATTGATTCCCTGGGCCGGCTTAACGTAACTTTAATCGGCCAAGGCCAAGCGGAAATTTATCAGGACGGCCAGGCCATTATCGGCTTTTGGAAAAAGGAAAACAACCGGACCAGATTTTACGATTCAGCCGGCCGAGAAATCAGATTCAACCGCGGCAATGTCTGGGTGGAATTGGTCTTTGAGAAGTAAATTAAAAGCAGCGACAGGTCGCGACCTGTCGCTGCTTGCTCTTGACAAGGTTTTTCTTTTGCCTTATTATAATAATTATAAGTTTTCCAGAGGCAGGGCGCTTGAATGCCTTCCCCGGAAACAAAAAACAGTTGAATCGGCCCAAGGCTCGACGTTTCCTGCCCAGGTTCGTCTTCCCGACTTTGGGCCTCTTTTTTTTACCCCGTTAGAAAATAGTAAACTGAAATAAAAAAATGATTTTAAAAGCTAAAAAATTTTATGATATTAATCAATTAATTAAAACATCGATTTTCTAACGGGGTAAAAATTGAAAATTGACAGTCTTCTAAATGACCTTGCCTAAATCAGAAAAATAGGTTAAAATTTCAGTATTATGCCAATTGCCATTTACCGCAAATACCGGCCCCAGACTTTTGCCGAGGTGGTCGGCCAAAATCATATTAAAACCACGATTCAAAGCGAGCTGGAAAACGGCAAAATCGCCCATGCTTATTTATTTTCCGGCCCCCGGGGCCTGGGCAAGACCACCATGGCCCGGCTTTTGGCCAAAGCGGTCAATTGCTTGAATCGCCAGCCCGGGCAAAGCGAGCCTTGCAATACTTGCGAGGCCTGCAAGGAAGTAGTAGAAAATCGTTCAATTGACATGATTGAAATTGACGCCGCTTCCCATACCGGCGTGGAAAATGTCCGGGACAATATCATCAATAGTTCCCGGTTTACGCCCACCAGCCGCAAATTTAAAGTTTTTATTTTGGACGAAGTTCACATGCTTTCCCCCGGCGCTTTTAACGCCTTGCTGAAAACTCTGGAAGAGCCGCCGGCGCATGTTATTTTTATTTTGGCCACCACGGAAATCCATAAAGTGCCGGAAACCATAATTTCGCGCTGCCAGCATTTTGATTTCCGCAAAGTGACAACCGCCGAAATCATCGGCCGCTTGTCCCAAATTGCCGGGAAAGAAGGGCTGAAAATTGACCAGCCGGTCCTGGAAAATATCGCGTATTTTTCTGAAGGCTGCCTGCGGGACGGGGAGAGCTTATTGGGCCAGATTCTGTCATTGGGCGAGAAGGAAATAACCATGGAGCAGGCGGAATTGGTTTTGCCCCGAATGCAGTTTGATTTAGCTTTGGAACTGATTGAATATCTCAATCGCCGAGACGGCGTGGCGGCGATTGAATTGATTAATAATCTGGCGGCGGAGGGGATTAATTTGGAAAGATTCTCCGGCAATTTGATTGAGGCTTTGAGAAAAATGCTTTTGCTAAAAATCAGTCCGCCCCTGGGCCAATTCGGCCGCGGCCTGAATAAGGATTTGGAGAAAAAAATCAGCCAGCTGGCCGAGCAGACCGCGATTGATTTTTTAATCAAAGCGGTTGAAGTTTTAATCCGCCGCCGCCAAGAATTGAAATTCGCCGAGATTGTCCAGCTGCCTTTGGAGCTGGCGGTCTTGGAAATAATTGCCGAGGAAAATTATGACGAAGATAAAACCCCGCCTGGCAAACCCCGGCTGGCGGCCGAAAAAAAAATCATTAAAAGCGGCGAAAGCGATAATCTCTCAATAACGCCAAATAAAGAAGCGCCGAAATTGACCGGCGCCCTGGTTGGCGGGGGGACCCCGCCCTTCGCGAAGGGCGGGGAAGAAAAGCCGAAAAAAACTTTGGGCCAAGTCAGTTTAACTTTGCCGCAGGTTAAAGGCAAATGGCCGGAGGTCATGGTTTGCTTGAAAAAATACAATCAAAGCCTGGCCGCCACCCTGAATATTTCCCAGCCGTCGCAAATTGACGAGAACGGGATTTTGGAAATTTGCTTTCGCCATAAATTCCATCAGCAGCGGATCAATGATTTGAAAAACAAGCAGATTTTAGAAAAGGTTTTGGCCGAAATTTTCGGCCAGCGGCTATCGGTTAAAACGGCGGTCATGCCGCCAAGCGGCAATAAAATTGAAGTTCAGGCCTTGGCGGAAACTCAAGCCGAAAGCCCGATTGCCGATATTTTGCAGATTTTCGGCGGGCGGGTGGTGGAGTAATTATTTTTTTCGTGGCCATCCCTCGGGGATCGTCTAATGGCAGGACGCCAGGTTCTGGCCCTGGTAATTGGCCTGCCTTCGTCCCGCTATCGTTTTTTCTATTTAAGCTTCTAGAAAATATTCGCGGGACTTCGGCAAGGTAAAGGTTCGAATCCCTGCAAAGGTTTACTCATTATTGGAGGATTTACGAGGAATAGCTTATATTTAAAAAGTTATAGTGTAGTTTTGATTTCATTACTCGGGGATCGTCTAATGGCAGGACGCCAGGTTCTGGCCCTGGTAATCGAGGTTCGAATCCTTGTCCCCGAGTAATGTAATTAAGACGGGTCGTATAACTGCGGGCAGGCTGGCTCTGGTAATTGGCCTGCTTTCGTCCCGCTATCGTTTTTTCTATTTAAGCTTTTAGAAAATATTCGCGGGACTTCGGCAAGGTAAAGGTTCGAATCCCTGCTTGCCCGCCGAAGCTCGCCGACCCTCGTCATACTGAAGTAAGGCGAGCGTAGGCGGGTCCCCGAGGAATAGCCATGAAATATAGCCATGATACAAAAACAGCGCTTTTAGCGGCGCTGTTTTTTTTACCCCGTTAGAAAATTATTGTTTTAAACTTAGGTAATAAATTATTACAAAATTTTTTAATTTTTAAAATTATCAAAGCTTTATTTATTACTATTTTCTAACGGGGTAAAAAAAGCGGCCGCAACGTTTTTTCCTTTCCTTTCGGATTGGATTAAACGTTGCGGCCGAGACTGGCAAAAACGGACAATTATCTGTTGTCCAGATAATACGAACCGCTCACCTTGGGCAGTTCGGTTGCGGTCTGGTCCTTTAACAAAACCGAGTCGTTAAAGTACAGCCGTTCATCCGCGGCCGCACCCGACAAATGTCCGATTCCTTTGACGGCGCCGTTGTAGGCGCTGACGTTGTATGTCACGGGGGTGACACCGTCAGCATCCGTTCCGGTGCCGTCAAGAATTGCGGGACTGCTGTTCCCATCCGCGGGAACAGTGATAACAGTGTCATTAAATTCATAACACTGACCCGGAGGCGCGCCGATGGCCAGCCGCAGGCCGATGTTATTCACATCCGCCCAAGACTTGTCTTCAGCGTCGGCCGGCGAGGTCACGCAGCTTGCCAGCAGCCAGCCGTGGGGGTGGATATACGCCCCGATTGGACTGGCGCCCGGGTTTTTGACGACCGTGAGTATCGGATAGGTCCCAACCGGCACCACGGCCAATTGGGCGGCTTTGCTATCCTCGTATTTATAGTCGTCGCTTACGCGGCAGTGGTATGTACCCGCATTACCAAGGGCAAGCGGATTGATGGTGTATTGATTATTGGTGGCGCCAACGATCAATATACTGCCATCTTTGTACCACTGGTAGCGAAGCGGGCCGGTGCCGCCGATTGCCTGC
>MHIR01000034.1:30947-31035 GCA_001817615.1 Candidatus Buchananbacteria bacterium RIFCSPLOWO2_02_FULL_46_11b
CCGGTGGAAATGACCAAATCAACGGCTGAACCCAAGGCGACTAAGGTGCCGCCAATCGGGCTTGAGCTGATTACCCGGCCGCTTAACA
>MHIR01000035.1:0-212 GCA_001817615.1 Candidatus Buchananbacteria bacterium RIFCSPLOWO2_02_FULL_46_11b
CTGGACTCAATTGAAGCGCTGGGCGCGCAAATCAGCCAAGCCTGGCAGGAAGTCGGGGACTTAAAATTACCCGCGACTTTCAAGAATTTCGACAAAATCGTGCTTAACGGCATGGGCGGTTCGGCCCTGGGCGCCGATGTCATCCGTTCTCTTTTCGCCGACCGGCTGAAAGCGCCGTTAATCGTCATCAACAGCTATCAGCCGCCGAAATT
>MHIR01000035.1:311-2797 GCA_001817615.1 Candidatus Buchananbacteria bacterium RIFCSPLOWO2_02_FULL_46_11b
TTTCGTAATCGCCAATGGCGGCCGGCTGGGCGAATTGGTCGGAAGAAAATCGGTCAGTGGCTATGTTTTTAATCCGCGGTTTAATCCGTCGGGCCAGCCGCGCATGGGCCTTGGGTATTCTTTGGGCGCGCAGCTGGGGCTTTTGAAAAAAGTCGGGCTTTTGGATATTGCCGAGCAAGAGATTAAAGACAGCCTGACCGGTTTGGCTAAGCTGCACCGAAAATTCGGGGCGTCAAATCCGGAAAAGAATAATCCGGCCAAGAAGCTGGCGGTTTTTTTGCGAAATAAAACGGCTTTGGCCGTGGCGGCCGAATTTTTAAGCGGCAACGCCCATGTTTTTGCCAATCAGATCAACGAGAACGCCAAAAATTTCGCCGATTACTTTTTAATTTCCGAGCTGAACCATCATTTATTGGAAGGCCTGTCTTTTCCCCGGTCCAATGCCGGCCATTTAGCTTTTGTTTTTTTTGATTCCCGGCTTTATTTTCCGTTAAATCAAAAGCGCCTGCGAATTACCCGGGACGTGGCGGCGAAAAACAAAATCAAATCTTTTTATTACCGCCTGTCTGGGCCGGACAAATTAAGCCAGGTTCTGGAAATGCTGGTTTTCGGCAGTTATGCCAGTTTTTATCTGGCGGTTTTGAATAATGTCAATCCGTCTAAGATTCCGTGGGTTGATTATTTCAAGGCCAAGCTTAAGGCCTAGTGGCGTAAAAGCTGAGCGGGGCAAGCGAGTTTAGCGAATTGAGAAGATTTGGTTTTTGCCGCGGGCATATTAATTTTAAAATTAAAAATTAAATCATTTGAAATTGAATTTAAATTTTAAATTTGAAATTAACCCGCAGTTAATCAAAGACTGATGCGCCTAACCTGCCGCGTTGACAATTTTTTTAAAATCCGGCCGCTGTTTTTGTACGTCTTGGTTTTTGCCATTGCCCTGACCTTGTTTTCTTATCTTCAGTTTGACCAAACTTTCGCGGATCCGGATTCTTTTTACCACGCCAAAATGGCGAGGTTGCTGGCCGAGCGGGGCGTGATCACGGAATTCCCCTGGCTTTCGGCGACTAATCTGAAATCCAGTTTCATTGACCATCATTTCCTTTATCATCTGGCTTTGGCGCCGTTTGTCAAGCTCTGGCCGCCGCTTATCGGTCTGAAAATCGCCGCGATTCTATTCGCCAGCCTGGCGATTTTGGCGATCTTTTGGTTTTTGCGCCAATTAAAAATCAAAGGCGCGTTTTGGCACGCGATTTTTTTAATGACCGTTAATCCGTTTATTTTCCGCCTCAATTTGGCCAAAGCCCAGCCCCTGGTTTTAATTTTTCTTTTTTTGACAATCTACCTGGTTTTTTCCCGCCGCTATTTTTATCTGGCGTTGCTTTCCGGCCTTTATGTCTGGCTTTACGGCGGCTGGCCGCTGGCAGCAGTGGCCGCAGGGCTTTATGCCTTAATCAATTGGTTTTGGCAATATCTGCCCGGCTGGCCGCCGGCAATTTTGCGAAACTGGGCCAGGCAAAAAATTCACAAACAGAATTTTCTTTTACTGCTTTCGGCCGGCGGCGGGCTTTTAGCCGGAATATTTTTCAATCCCTATTTCCCCAAGAATTTGGATTTTTACTGGCAGCAGACTTTTAAAATCGCCTTAGTCAATTACCAGTCCGTCATCGGCGTCGGCGGGGAATGGTATCCCTACGGCATTCAGGATCTTTTTGCGGCGGCTCTGCCGTTTTCCTTGCTTTTACTTTTCGCCCTGGCCGGCTTTGTCTTTTTTTACAAGAAGCAGCCCGCCAGCGCCTGGTTCTTTTTTATTTTAAGTTTTTTATTTTTTATTTTGACTTTGAAATCAAGGCGCTACGTGGAATATTTTATTCCTTTGGCGCTTTGTTTTTCCGCCTTAAGCCTTAACGTTTTTTTGGAAGCCTTAACGAAAAATTTAAGCAAGATTCTGCCCCCGCGCTATGTTTTGCCGCTGCCTTTATTCATCCTGCTTGCCATTTCGCCGATTTTTGCCAGGGATCTGATGTCGGTTAAAAATTCTTACCAAAAAGGCCTGCCTTTTGAAAAATTCGCCGAACCGGCGCGCTGGCTTGAACAGAACTCCCAAGCCGGCGATATTGTTTTTCACAGCGATTGGGACGAATTTCCTTTGCTTTTTTATTACAATGACAAGGATTATTATCTGGCCGGTTTGGATCCGACATTTATGTATCAATATAACCCGGCGCTTTACCGGCGCTGGGCTGATTATACGACGGGCAAAACCAGGGCCGGCCTTTATCTGACGATCAAAAATGTTTTCAAGGCCAAATATGTTTTTGTGGATATCAAGCAAAATCAGGCTTTTGACCGGAATTTGGCCGATAATTTCAATTTTAAAAAAGTTTTTGAAAACGGAGAGGCAAAAATTTATCAGTTAGAGCCGTAAGCCGCTGTTTTTTTGGTAGTTCGGAGCCTCCGCTCCGAACAGCCATAATTTCCAGTCGGGA
>MHIR01000035.1:2807-8522 GCA_001817615.1 Candidatus Buchananbacteria bacterium RIFCSPLOWO2_02_FULL_46_11b
ACTCGCAATAATATTATGAAGATTACCCTCGCCTTGCCGGCTTACAATGAAGAGAAAATTTTAAAAGACAACGTCTTGAAGCTTTTGGAATTTTGTTCAAAAAATTTAACCGATGACTGGCAAATTGTCGTTGCCGACAACGGTTCAACCGACCAAACCGCCGAAATCGCCCAAAACCTTGCTCAAAATTTTTCGGCCGTTAAGTTTATCGCGGCCGGGCAAAGAGGCAAGGGCGCGGCGATTCGGGCGGCCTGGGAGCAAAATGAAGCGGATATTTATTGCTTTATGGACGCGGATTTGGCCACGGATATTTCAGCCCTGCCGGCTTTGATTGCCGGCGTTAAAGCCGGCCAGGACCTGGTTATCGGCTCGCGTTTTTTGGCCGGTTCAAAAGTCAGCCGGTCTTTGGCGCGCAAATTAATCTCCCGAATTTATCGCTTGATTTTAAAAATTTTGCTGAATTTAAAAATAAATGACGCCCCTTGCGGCTTTAAGGCGATTAGCCGTAAAATTAAAGAAAAGGTTCTGCCCCAAGTCCAAAATAATGGCTGGTTTTTTGATTCGGAGCTGGTAATTTTGGCCGAGAAGCGGGGATATAAGATTAAAGAGATCCCCGTGGTTTGGAAAGATCCCCGCGAGGGCCTGGATAAGAGCCGGGTGGATGTTTTTTCTTTGGGGCGGGAGTATTTGAGGCAAGTGATTGGTTTGAGGCGGAGATTAAGGTAGGATAGAGATAAATATGGTGGTGCATATAAATTATCCTAAATTACAAATCACAAATTCCAAATTCCAAACAAATCACAAGCACCAAATTCCAAATTCCAAACGCGAAACTAAGGGTTTTGAATTTTGAACATTGTAATTTGTTTGGAATTTGGTGCTTGGAATTTGTAATTTAAGCTTATACTTCTTAAAAATCCTTAAAATTTAAGTGCCCTATTAGTATGCCAAAAATTTACATCATCATCCCGACTTACAACGAAAAAAACAATATCGCCAAACTGCTGGAGCAAATTTTTGCTTTGGATATTCCGGGGCTCAATGTTTTGATCGCGGACGACAATTCGCCGGACGGGACCGGAGCCTTGATTGAAAAGTTGAAATTAGGCAATCTGCGGCTGGATATTTTGCACCGGCAAAAAAAATCCGGCTTGGGCCCGGCTTACACGGCCGGCTTTAAAGAAGCTTTGCGCCGTGGCGCGGATTTGATTTTTGAAATGGACGCCGACTTGTCCCATAATCCGAAATATCTGCCTGATTTTTTGGCGGCGATTAAGTCCGCGGATTTGGTTTTGGGCTCGCGCTACATCAAAGGCGGCGGCGTCAGCAATTGGAACTGGGCCCGGCGGCAAATCAGCCGCTTCGGCAATATTTACGCCCGGCTGGTTTTAGGCTTGCCGTTCAGAGATTTGACGGATGGCTTTAAATGCTACCGGCGGGAAGTCCTGGAAAAGATCAATTTGGGAGATTTGAATTCCGTGGGCTATAACTTTCAGATTGAAACGACATATAAAGCCTACCGGGCGGGCTTTAGGGTCAAAGAGATTCCGATTGTTTTTACCGAGCGGGCCGAGGGGAAGTCAAAATTCAATGTTAGAATAATTTTGGAGAGCTTTTGGCAGGTTTTATTATTAAGATTAAAGAAGTAGTTTTTGTAAACATTTTTTAGAGGTTAGGTGGAATTTTTTGAAGTAAATTAGAAGCAAGTTCAGCAAGTTCAGCAAGTTCAGTAAATTCAGCAGCTAAGTTTACTGGCTTAACTCGCTTAACTTGCTGAATTCGCTTAATCAGCTAGTCAATTATGAAAGAATTATTCAACTCAATCACCAAAAAAGAATGGCTCTTTGTCATTTTTTTAAGTTTGGCGGTTATCTTTATCACCACGGCGCCGGCGGTTTACGGCTGGCTGAAAACGCCGGCGGATAAGGTTTTTACGGGCATGCATTTTGTTTCGGCTGACGATTGGTTTGTCTATTATTCTTTTATCAATCAGGGCAAGGCCGGCCAATTATTATTTACTGATTTGTTCGCGCCGGTTGAGCATTTTAAAGTTTTCCGGCCGGAGTGGCTGGCGGTCGGAATTTTGGCCAAAATTTTTAATTTGAGCGCGCCGGCGGCCCTGCATCTGGCCCGCATCCTCTTAATCCCGGTATTTTTTGCCGTCGCCTATCTTTTTCTGGCCTATATTTTTAAAGAAGAGATTAAAAGAAAAGTTGCCTCGTTATTTCTGGCTTTTTCTTCGGGCTTGGGCATTTTTTTTATTTATCGGCTGATTCAATACCCTTCCAACTACGGCGCCGGGACGTTTCAGTGGCCGATGGACCTTTGGGTGCCGGATAACAACACCTTTCTTTCGCTTTTTGTTTCGCCCCACTTAATTGCCGCCGCGACCCTGGTATTTTTGATCTTTTTATCGCTTTTGCTTTTTTGCGAAAATTACCGCTATCGTCTGGCCGTTTTTGCCGGCTTTTGCGGTTTGGCGCTTTTTTCCTTTCATCCTTTCCAGGTTTTGAAAATTTACGCCTTAATCGGCGGCTTTTTCCTGGTTTTAATAATTAAAGCCAAAAAAATCATCCGGCCGCTTGTCTGGTTCGGGCTCATTTTCTTTTTTCTTTCTCTGCCGTCAGTTTTATATTATCTTTGGCTTTTGAAATTTGACGATTTGACCGTCCAGCGCGCCCTGCAGAATATCAATCCGACCACGCCGCTTTATTTGACTCTCGTTTCTTTCGGCGGACTGCTGATTTTCGCAGCTTTGGGAATTTGGTTTTTAATCAAACAAAAGAAAATCAGGGAGAACAAATATTTGTTTTTGGCGGTTTGGGCGGCCGGCCAGCTGGCTTTATTGTACGCGCCAATAAACTATCAGCGCCGGCTGGGGCTGGGGATCCACTTTCCTTTGGCGGCGCTGACGGTCATCGCTTTATTCTATCTTTATGAAAAAAATCAGGCTTGGGTGAAAAAATGGGCCGGTCCTTTGGCGCTGATCGGTGCCTGGATTTTTTTACCTTCCACGCTTTTCGCCCTTTCGGCCGAAGTCATGGTTTTTTCCCAGGAGCGGGAGCTTTCTTACATCAGCCGGGATCTGCACGACTCTATTATTTGGTTTTCAAAGAATTCTCCCGATAATAGCGTAGCTTTTTCGGATTATAAAACTGGTCTGGTTTTGCCGGCGTATGTTTTAAGGACCAGCTATGTCGCCCACGCGGTGGAAACGCCGTTTTATTTCCAGAAAAAGAAAGAGCCGGCCTGGTTTTTTTCCGAAAACCGCCGGCCGGAGACGGAAAAAGATTTTTTAAATCGCCGCCGCATCAATTATATCATCTACGGCCCGACCGAGCGCGAGTTTGGAAGCTATGATCCGGCCGGCAAGCCGTATTTGGAGCTGGTGTATGGTAATGAGACGGTGGAGATTTACAAGGTGGTTGAGTAGTTAGGTTTTTTATTTTATGAATAAGATAAAAGAACAAAAGAACAAAAGAACAAAAATTTAATTAGTTTGTTCTGTTGTTCTTTTGTTCCCTTGTTTTAATGGAAATGATATGAAAGACTTAATCAACTCCATCACCCCAAAAGAATGGCGCTTCGTCGCCCTCATGTCGGTTGTCATGATTTTGCTGACCGGCCTGCCTTTCTTATACGGCTATCTGATGGCGCCGCCAAACACGGCTTATAACGGCCTGCATGCTTTTTCCCCCGGCGATTTTCCGGTTTATTATTCGTATATCAATCAGGTAAAAGACGGCCAGTATTTTCTCAAAGATTTATTTACCGGCGAGGCGCAAAGCCTTGGGACTTTCAATGTCTGGTGGTTTTTAATCGGTTTAGCGGTTAAAATTTCCGGTCTGCCGATTCCTTTGGTTTTCCAGCTGGCGCGCTTGGCGATGATTCCGGTTTTTCTCTTCGTTTTTTATCTGTTTTTGAGCTATTTCGTGCCGGAAGTTAAAATCAGAAAATACATCACGGTCTTTTTGCTTTTTTCCGGCGGCCTCGGCTTTTATTTCGCCGGATTCAGCGACCGATATTTTCCGATCAGCGAGCAATTTTATTCCTGGCCGATTGACCTTTGGCTGACGGAAT
This sequence comes from Candidatus Buchananbacteria bacterium RIFCSPLOWO2_02_FULL_46_11b, assembly GCA_001817615.1. Lineage (GTDB taxonomy): Bacteria > Patescibacteriota > Patescibacteriia > Buchananbacterales > UBA6539 > 02-FULL-45-11b. The sequence continues at coordinate 6,888 of MHIR01000035.1, forward strand.
CAAATATTTTCAACACTTTATATCAGACGTCTCATTTCATCGCTTCCGTCACTTTAACCATGCTGATTTTTCTTTTAACGCTTTTAGCCTGGGAAAAAAGAAAAATCAGCTGCGCTTTTATAGCCGGTTTTTTAAGCCTGTTTTATTTCAATTTTCATCCGTATTATCTGCCGGTGATCTTCGGCGTTTTGGGGGCTTATCTTTTTTGGCTCATTCTTTCGGCTAAAAAAATACTTTGGCAAGAGACGTTTTATCTGCTGCTGATTTTTTTAATTTCCCTGCCCTCGGCGATTTATCATTTTTGGCTGATAAGCAATGAACCGGTCATCGGTTTTCGGGCCATGCAGAATATCACTTATATCTCGCCCTGGCCTTTTGTCCTGGCGGGTTTTGGCTTTTTGCCGCCCGGATTTATTTTAGGCGCGTATTTTATCTGGAAAAATAAAAAATTAAACCGGCGCCTGATTTTTTTGATAATTTGGCTTTTGGTTAACGCCGCCTTGATTTATTCGCCTTTTCCCTTTCACAGCCGCTATACCCAGGGCCTGCAGATTGTCATGGCGATTTTTACGGTTTTGGGCTTTTTGGAACTGAAAGATTATTTAAAGAAAAAAATTAAGCCGAAAACTTTTGATTTTTGGGTTGATAATCCGGCCTTGATTTTTATCCTGTTTTTGCTGTTTTTTGCCACGGCGCCTTTATACAGCTTAAGCCGCGATTTTTATTATTTTACTTATAAGCCAGGCAGGATAAAAGCCACATTTTATCTGCCTAATGACGTTTACCGGGCGATTGGCTGGTTAGACAAGCAAAAAAATCCGGGCGCGGTTTTGGCCGGGGGCACCAGCACCAATTTTATCCCGGCGTTTTCCGGCCAGCGAGTTTATTCGGCCCACGGCCATGAAACCCTGTTTTTTTATGCCAAGGCCGTCTGGACCGCCTTAATTTTTGCCGACAATAAAAATGACGCCTTAAAGCGCCGGATTTTGAAAAAAGAAAATATCCGCTATGTTTTTTACAGCGAGTATGAAAAAAGATTCGGCGATTTCAACCCGGCGATTAAGGATTATCTGAAGCTGGTTTTTGATTCGCCGGAGGCGAAGGTTTATGAAGTGATAGAGTAAAGCTGCAAATGGCTAATTGATATTTGCCGTTTAACTTCCAATTAAAGTCAAGCTAACTCGGCCGCCGGATTAAAGTCCGGGCTGGCAAAGAGGGGTAAAATAAAAAGGCAAAAACCCTTGGTGTTTTTGTCTTTTTGTTGAGTGGATAAGCAATAATTTCGCCTAACGGATGCGATTAAGAGAAGTTTTCATGAAGTGAAAATTTGGGCAAAATCCTGCAAGGATTTTCCTCTTAATCGCTGTTATGTCTCCCGTTAGGGCAAAATCCTTTAGGATTTTGAGTTTTGCCGCCGAGCCCGCTAGGCCCTAGGTCTCCTACTTCTTGAACCATTCTTTGATAATGCTTTCAGCAGGCTTATTCCTGACACTCTGGGCAATTTGCGGTTGTGAAACATCGGGTAGAACAACATCAGTGGACCAATAGCCATAAGAGTCGACACCACCGACAGTAAAGTAATTATTATGCGTTTGCTTAATTGCTTCCATCATCGCTTCGTAAGCAACAGCCTGG
>MHIR01000036.1:0-9433 GCA_001817615.1 Candidatus Buchananbacteria bacterium RIFCSPLOWO2_02_FULL_46_11b
TCCCAACCAGGTTATCGCTCAAGAAACCGGCCTGGGTGGGGCAATAGAAACTTGAACTCACAAGAATAGGGGGCGTGCGCCCCCCTATCAATAGGCTACCGCGGATTTTTTGGTTTGTCAAATTTTTAAAAAAACCGCGCTTGAATTCAGTCAAACGCGGGCGAAACCCCGTTGGGGCCCAATTTGGCCGTAAGCTCTTCTTTGAGCTTTTGGCAATCGGCTCGGGACAACAAAGAAAGATTGAAATGAAATTCCTTTGTCCGGGAACTGACGACTAAAGTCGGCCGGAAAACAAAAAGCCAATAACCTTGCCAAACGCCGATGGCCGTGATCTCCTCCCATTTGATTTTTATTTCTTGGCCGCTTCTTGATACGCCCAGCCCCTCCTGGTCAAGCCAAAGCTGGCCGCGATAAACCAGCAAAATCGTCAAAGCCAGATCAAAAAATATCCACCACACAAGCGGCAAAGCGATAATCTGAAAAATATTATGGCCAAAACCCGCCGGATTCCAGTTTTTACAGGCCATAAGGGTGTAGAACGCCGGCAAAAACGCGGCCCAAAGTATTCTGTTAAACAAGTATTCCTTGCTTGGCTGATAAACCATCGGTTCGCCTCCTTTTGTTTTGGCTTCAGTTTCAAGGTGCGATGATATTTTTCAGCTTAGCATAAATGATAAAAAAATCAAGCCCGGGCGGGATCGGTGATATAAAAAAAGCCTCCTAAATTCATTTAGGAGGCAGGCGCATGGCGCAAAAGAGCTTTTTTTAACTCATTTAATCTCCATTAAGAGAGCCAAAAATTCTGCCGTCAGACGTCTGGCGCAATGGCGGGGTTTGTTTGAGCAACCTAACGGCCCACTCCGCTTCTTTATTGTCCTTATTTCTTCTAATCTTGACGTAGTCGTCATCGTTCAGAAAAAACCCGATGACTATCCCCGTATTTCCGCTTATTAAATTTTTAACCCGCATCCCTTCTTCTAGATCCCTTTTTTGCATATCGCGCCGCTCCTTTCTTGTTTTGGCCGCCAGCTATAGCAAACCCGCCTTAATATCTTCTCTTATTCTAACCATTAAGTCAAGGTAGAATTTCAGATTATTCAAGGTCGCCAATCTCATACTTAATGGTTCGTTGGTGGCGAATAAGTGATGCAGGTAGGCCTTTGAGTATTGCTTGAGATTGGTTTGGTTGATTGGCGATAAGTCGGTTTTGTAGCGGGAATTGGTGATGTTGATAGTTTGGTAGAACTTCCCCTTTAGTTGGTTGGGTCGGAGCCTCTGCTCCGACGACGGCAGCAGAGGCTGCCGTTTACCAGAAGACCAAAGGTAAAGTCTGCCGTGCCTGGCTTCTCTGGTCGGAATGACGCAGTCAAACATATCAATCCCCTCCTTGACCGCGGCGACAATTTCTTCGGGCCGGCCCAGGCCCATTAGATAGCGGGGCTTATTTTCCGGCAAAAGCGGCACGACCCAGTCCAAAATCGGCTTCATTTTCTCGCGCGGCTCGCCCACGGCCACGCCGCCGACGGCATAGCCGTCAAACTTAAGCGCGGTTAAATCTTTGGCGGATTTTAAACGTAAATCTTTATAAACTCCGCCCTGAATAATGCCAAACAATATTGATTTATTTTGTTCTTTTGTTCTCTTGTTCCCTTGTTCTCTTGCCGCCAAACAACGTTTCGCCCAGCGGCTCGTGCGCTCCATGGCTAATTTCACTTTTTCCTTGCTTGCCGGATAACCGATGACATCGTCAAAAGCCATGGCCAGGTCAACCCCCAGGTCTTTTTGAATTTGGACGGAAAGCTCGGGCGTCAGCAAATATTTGCGCCCGCTTGACGGCTCGCTGAATTCCGCGCCTTTTTCGGAAATCTTTCTGATTTTAGACAGAGAAAATACTTGAAACCCGCCGGAATCGGTCAAAATCGGGCCGGGCCAGTTCATGTATTGATGCAGACCGCCGGCTTTTTTAATCAGTTTTGAACCGGGCGCCAGAAACAAATGGTAAGCGTTGGCTAAAACTATTTGCGCGCCCAGGCCTTTTAATTCGTCCGCCGTCAGATTTTTCACCGCGCCCTTGGTGGCAATGGGCATAAAAAAAGGACCGTCAACGAGGCCGTGAGGAGTAGTCAGGCGGGTTAAACGGGCTTTTGATTTGTTTGAGGTTTTGAGAAGCTTAAACATAAGCATGAAAACATAAAAACACAAGAACATAAAAACAAGCTTTTTTAATAATTTGTTTTTATGTTTTCATGTTCTTGTGTTTTTAATTTTGATCTCTCGAATTATCACTTTCACTTCAGCTTTTAAATTTACTCCGTGATGTCAATCACTAATCCCTTCCCTCCGGCAATCTGATCGTCTTCCAGGTTTGAAGTCACGGCTTTGCCGGTTTGACTGATGGGCGAATTGGTCACTTTATCCAAAGCGTTAAAAATGGTCTGGTCGGTTAAAATCAGAAGTTTTTTTACCTGCGACTTGGTCGGAACCACGGCCAGGTCAAACCAGACATTGATGTCGTCAAAATTTTTGTTGGGCGGAACGCGGTTTATGGTCCAGGCAATTTCATTGGTTTTGGCGCTATAAGCGACTTCGCCGGCCTTCACGCCATATTTATTGACCCAGGAAACGCCCGCCGGCAGTTTGGTTGTCACCGTCACGCCCGTGATTTCATGCAGGCTGTTTGACAAAGACCAATAGATTCTAAAACTGGTTTTTTGGCCGACCACCGGCGGCAGGGGGCCCGAGCCGACGGCGATATTGTCATCGTCAAAATACCGGCCTTCAACTTTCAAAGAAACATCGGTATTGATATTGTTTAAAATTTCATTGCTGACGATTTTTAAATCCGCGGCGGCCATTTCTCCGATTTTGGCCAGGCTGGCCCTGGCCTGGCTTTTGACCTGCAAATTGTCTTTTTCCACATTAACCTCGCCGATTTCTTTGACTTTGACGGTAAAGTCAATTGTCCCTTCGGCCAAAGGCCGCACTAAATCCAATTCGGAAATTTGATCTTTGCTCCAGGTAATGGCATTGCCCGCCACTTGGCCGCCATGCTTGTCTTCCAGACTGGCCAAATCCAAAACCCCGGAATCAAAAACCAGGCTTAAAACCACTTCGTCCAAGTCCTGGTCGCCCAAATTTTTATAAACCAAGGAATAAGTCAAAGTCTGGCCGAAATTGATCGGCTGGTTTTGATTGGAGCCGTTAATGATTAAATCAAGGGTTAGATTGGAATTGGCCACTTCAGTAGTGACGGTTTTTTCCTGCTGGAGAAAAAATTCATTGGTTTCTTTCTTGTAAAAACCGGCCTGGACAATAAAATTCGCCGCCGGGCTTTGCCTCAGGGCTAAATAGCCGCCGGTTATTTCAATCTCGCCTTTTTGCCCTTTTTCCAGTTTGGCAATCAGCCATTGGTTGTTGATTTTTTGGCCGTCGGCCAAAGCCTCGCTTTCGGGCGGGGGCGTTGATTGCTGAAAAACAAAATTGGGCGGATAATTGGCGATAATTTTTACGTTTTCCAAATCCTGTCCGGAATTATTCTGATAAGTCACTTTATAACTGGTTTTTTTCTCCGGCAAAATCTGGGCGGGCCCTTCCAGGCCGATTTCCAAAATTGAAGCCGTCACTTGGTTGGAAAACGACGCGGTTTCTTTGAAAACCGAGCTGAAATTCGGGGGCTGGAAAGAAGCGGTGGCATTGATGGTTTTAATTGAGCCGACTTGTCCGATCAGCCGGCCCTTGATTTGAATTTTGCCGCCGCCGTTTTTGGCCAAATCCCCCAGTCGCCAGGCGGTCTTGAATTCATTGGTCGGCGGCGGATCGGCCGAAATGAATTCAAAGCCGTCGGGATAGCGAAAAATCACTTCCAGGCCGCTTAAGCCGGCTTTTTCCAAATTTTTATAGTCCAAAACATAAATCAGTTCATTGCCGGAAGAAACGTTTTGCGGCCCGAAAAATTCAAGCTTCAGGCTTTTTTGGGAAAAATCGCCGCCATTGTTAAAAATAACAAACCCGAGCCAGGTCAGGCCGGAAATGGCAATGGCCGCGGCGGCCAGGCTGATTAAAACCGCGCGCCAGCCGTTTTGGCGCTTGATATCCAAGTGGGAAATATCAGCCAAGGTGCCGTCTTTATTGCTGTAAATCTTCAATAAGCCGTTTTTGATGCTTAAGTCCTTCTGGTTTTTGGCGCTGTTCTTTAATTTTTTCAGACGATTTTTTTCCATGAGATTAATTGGCGGCCAAAGCCGTCCCCCAGAATTGATCGGTCTTTAAAGCCGCCGAAAAACTGACGCTGTTTTCGTCGCTTGGCAAATCGGCGGGAAATTTGGCCAAAGGTTTTAAGCCGTTATTCAAGATTAAGCGGCTTCTTAATTCACTGCCCTGACTGCCGGGCTGTTTTTGCGCCAAGAAGCTGTAATAAAAAGTGTTTTCTTCCTGCCAGGCCAGCTTAAAGGGCAATTGATATTTAATAATCGTTTCCTGGACTTCGCCGGGTTTTAACTGCAGCCAATTGCCGAAAACCGTTTTGCCGCTTTCCTGATAAATATCCGTGCCGGTCCCTTGGTCTGGCTGGCGGTTTTTCTCCAGGCTGATTAAATCAAGATCCGGGCTGAAATCCGGCGCCGGCGCTTCAAAAAGTTTTTCCGGCGGTTTTTTAAAGCCCTCGGCTGAAATCAAAGCGCTGCCCAAAGGCACGTAAAAGCGCACATAGCTGTTATTTTGCACGCCGGTAAAAATATTTTCGCCCTTAACGCCGTTGTGGCGGCGAATCAGCCTGACCGTGTCAATAATTGAGCCGTCCGGCTGGACTTCGGCCTGGTGCTGGATAATTTCTTTAATCACGCCGTTGGTTTTGCCGCTGGCGATATGGCTGTGGACAACTGACAAATAATCGCCGTCGGTTTGCTTAATCTCGCCCTGCCAGCCGAAATCTTTGACGATGTTTTCAATTTTTTGGTCATTGAAATAAACCTGGATATTTTTTTCATTCAGGCCGTCTTTGAGCGCGGCCAAAAGCTTGGGCAGCTGCTCTTTATTGGCGGCAAACACTTTCTCTAAAAGCTTGGGCGCCAAATCGGCCAAAAATTGCTTGGGCTTGTTTTCTTTTTTATTGTATTCCAATTCCACGATTTTCTGGGTTTCGGCCACGAAATTTTGGGCGGCAATGACGCGGTTGCCGTACTCGGGCATAGGAATCGGCCCGAAAATTTCCAGCAATTTTTCTATCATTGAAGCGTCAATCGCCATCACCCCGTCCAGGCTCGGACCGCCCGCGTTTTGGTAAAACCACTGGATTTTTTTGGCGCTGGAGGGAAAATCCGGCCACCAGTTGGCGTCCTGGAACTCCCAGCGGGCATTAACTAAATGAAGCGGGCCGGGCGAAATGACTTTGGGAATCAGCTGGCCCTGAAGAGCGTAAGTCCCGCCCCCGGGAATCTCCAGCTTTTTAATCTGGCCCTGGTCAATATCCAAAAGGGCGAAACTGCCCATAAAGCCCCCGCCGCCGCGCAATTCATTATTATTCAGAAAAACCACCAGATACCTCTGCCATTGATTTTGGCCTAAAATTTTTAAGAGCGTGCGGTTGACGGTGTACAAATCAGTCAGGCCTTTTTCCACGGTCGGCAGATATGACACCAAATCCTTGTAGGTTTGGCGATTTTGGGCGGGCAAATCATTAATGGCCACCGCTTTTATTTTTTCCTCGGCTTGGTAAAAATTATTTATCACTTTTTCCAGATTCTTTTCCAGGCTAAGCAGCGAATAAAAATATGAATTCAAATCGCCGCGGTTTAAAAAATTCTTGCCGTTATTGACCAAAAGCTGGCCGCTTTCGGCGATGATTTCGCCGGCCTGCAGTAAATTAAGGCCGGCTTGCATGGCCTGGCCCGGGCCGGGCGCCAGTTTGATGATTTCGCCGGTCAGGGCGTTTAAATCGTTGATTTCTTTTTGGGCGGAAAAAAAGTTATTTTTAGCCGAATTAAACCGCGAGTCGGCCTGATTCAAATCAAAATTAGCCGCCGCCTGGCTGCCGGCTTTCAGATTGTCAATCGCCTCATTGGTTAAAAACAAAACCCGGTCTTTGGCGCTTTGCAGGCCCTGAAAATAGGAATAGGCCTGCAAGGGCAGAACAAAAGAGACGGCCGTTAAAATAAAAACCGCGATCTTTTTAGGCCAGATTTTAGGCACCCAAAAATTCAGGATTTGATAGTAGGGTTTGGGGGCAAAAATGTCTTCTGTATTTTCCGCTTCTTTGCCTAAATCATCGCTTCGGCCACCGTCAACTGCCGCCAGAAAATTCACCCCGCCTTTTTTTAAAAAAAAGCCAAAAGGCTTTATCGGCTCCGGCTTAACGGCCGAAATCTGAATTTTATCTATTTTGGGCAAACCGGCTTTGGCGGCCTCGGAATTCTTGGCCGGCTTATCGGCTAAATTTTGAATTTGGCCAATTTTAAATAAATCGGTTTTAACGGCGGGCGCTGAAATTTCTACCGGCTTTTGAACAACGGGCTCTGGCTTTTTCATTTTTTCCGCCGGCAAAACCTTATTTTGGCCGGTTAAAGCGGGCCAATCGGTTTTTACCTTTTTAATCAGGCTGCTTTTTTTCTTTTTGCCGGCCTTCTTTATTGCCAATAATTTCGGCTTAATGGCCGCTTTTCCGCTAAAGGCGGATCCGCCTTTAGCGGATTTGGCTTTCTTTATTTTTGATTTTGATTCTTTTAACATTTTTATAAAAATAAAAAATTATTATACGGAAAACTATTTTATTATACCACAAACTAAAGGGATTGGTAAAGAGCTAAAACTTTTTTGGCGCAATCTTGCCAGTTATATTGCTTGGCTCGCGCTAAACCCCGGGTTTTCAAGTCTTCGGCCAAAGCCGGATCGGTTAAAATCCGCCGGGCCAAGGCCGCGATTTCTTCGGGTTTTTGCGGGTTAAAATACAAAGCCGCCTGGCCCAAAATCTCCGGCAAACTGGTGGTTTTGGAGCCGATGACCGGACAGCCGCAAGCCATCGCCTCCAGGGCAACCAAGCCGAAGCCTTCGCAAAAAGACGGCAGGACGAATAAGGCGGCGGCGGCGTAAAACAAGGGCAGATCTTTTTCCGGAATGAACCCCGGCGCGATAATCTCGGATTTAAACGGCGAAGCGGCCAGGGCCTCCCCGATTTCCGGATAGCGAGAATCGTCTTGGCCGCCCAAAACTAACTGGCAGTCAGTCTTTAATTTTGATTTTAAAATTTCAAAAGCCTTGATTAAAGCGGGCAGATTTTTATGGTCGCGCCAGACGCCGACATAAAAAATAAACGGCTTGACAATCCCGTATTTTTCCTTAAAGGCGGCCATTTGATTTTGATCAAAGATTTCCCGGCAGTTTGCGTCCACACCCGGATAAATCACCGCGATTGATTTTTCCGGCGCTTTAAAATATTTAATCAGGTTTTCTTTGGTGTACCGGGAAATGGCAATAATTTTTTTGGCGCGCCAAAGGCTTAAGCGAAAAACCGCCTCATAGCCAAAGCGGCGGATTAAGGATTTTTTTGCCTTAGGCCCGGGGAAGAACTTCGGCGTGATATCGTGAATGGTAATCACGAATTTTTTCGGATAAAAAATCGCGGCGTTAAAATGCGGGAAATGGACCAAGTCCAGCCGGTATTTCAGTAAAACCAGGGGTATTTTAAGCTGCTCGGAAAAACTATACCAGGGGAAATCAGCTTTTATTTTTTTTATGCCGGGCCGGGGACAGACGAATCGCGAATAGGCCGGCTCGCGCATAAATAAAAAATATTCGTTTTTTTGATCCAAAAAAAAGAGCTGGTCGGTCAAATTTTTGATGTAAGCGCCGATGCCGGTCGTTGCCTCCGGGCCGTACATGCGCGCGTCAATGCCAATTCTCATAGGTTAAACTTTAAAAGCTGGGAATTAGGAATTATTAATTAGGGATTATAATAAAGTATTCATAATTCCTAATTCCCAGCCTCGATTATTCTCAAAATCTCCGCCGCCGCCTTCTGCCAATGGAAATTCTGGCTGCGCGCCAGTCCCCTTTCTTTAAACATTTTCCAAAGCTCGGGTTCGGCCAAAATTTGATTGATGGTTTCAGCCAATTCTTGATAATTATTCGGGTCAACTAATAATCCCGCCTGGCCGACAGCTTCCACCAAAGACGAGGAAAAACTGGTTATTACCGGACAGCCGCAAGCCATGGCTTCAACCGGCGGCAAGCCAAAACCCTCATAAATTGAAGGATAAACAAAAAGCCCGGCGGCCGCGTACAAAGCCGGCTTGTCAACGGCCGCGACATAACCCAAAAACTTGATTCTTTGCCTGGCGGGCGATTTTTGCCAGAGCTTATAGATATTTTTGTATTTCCAGGCCTGGCCGCCGGCAATGACTAAATGCCAATCCGGCTGGTTAATTTTTTCAAAAGCCGCGATTAAGGCTTCCACATTCTTCCTCGGCTCAAGATTGCCCAGATAAAATATGAATTTATCGGCCAAATTATATTTTTTCCTGATCTTTTCAATTTCGCTTGTCTTTGCCGGCCGAAAAAATGCCCCGCTAATGCCGGGATTGACCACTTTTATTTTCTCGGGACTGATGTCATAGATTTTAATGATGTCGTTTTTGGTGTTTTGCGAGACGGCGATAATCACGTCCGCCTGCCGGCAAAGATTTTGGGGGCTAATCAGCTTATGCCAAAGCCGGGCTTTGAGCGTAAAAAATTCCGGATATAATTCAAATGACAAATCATGGACGATCAAAATTTTTCGGCAATTAGACGATAAATTCAAAAACAGCAGATTGGGGACCAAAAAAACATCCGCCCCGCCGATTAGCTTGTCCAGGCGGATTAATTTTAAAAACCGCAATGATAAATTAAAAATTTTGTTGGGATAGCGAAAGCCGCGAAAAGTCACGTTGGGAAAATCAAAGGCCGGCCGCTTGACGGCTTTACGGGAATTGTAAAACAAAAAATACTGATTTTTTGGATCCAAGGCAAACAGCTCTTTGAGCAAATTGTAGGTGTATTCGCTGATGCCGGAATACCGCTCTTCCATCAAGCAGCGAATGTCAACGCCAATCTTCATGGTTGTTTAATTAAAAAATTCCCGCTTATACTCATGCTCATTAATATATATATTGGCAGAAAACATAAAAACAATTATGTTTAATAATTTGTTTTTATGTTTTAATGTTCTCTTGTTTTTATGTCAAAATCCGCACTTGATCTGGGCGCGCTTGACTTTCTGGCATTCCGTTTCAATCAGCAACGAAATTTCTCGCTTAAACCGCTCCGCGCCGAATTGCCGGGCGTAATTTTTAATCTCGGCCGGACTGAAATTTTCCGGCTTGAATCTGACAATGGCGTCGGCTAAAGCTTCCCAGGTTTGTTCGTCAAAAAATTTGCCGGTTTTGTTTTCCACCACGGTTTC
>MHIR01000036.1:9499-13217 GCA_001817615.1 Candidatus Buchananbacteria bacterium RIFCSPLOWO2_02_FULL_46_11b
CACGGCCGTAATGCCGAAATCTTCAATTTGCGGATGAATAAAAGCAATCGCCTGGCCGTACAATTCGGCCAGCTGCTCGGTTTTGACTTTGCCTAAAAATTCAATATTCGGCTTGGCCAGGCCTTTAAGTTTTTTTTCTTCCGGCCCTTCGCCGAATATTTTTAAAGGAACGCCCAGGCGGTTAAAAGCCGAAACCGCCAGATCAAATCTTTTATAGACCACCAGCCGCCCGCCGGTTAAAAAGTATTTGCCGACATGCGGCGCGATTTCAAACTGCCGGGTATCAATTGGCGGATGAATAATGACGCTGTCGCGCCGGTAATATTTTTTAATCCGGTCGGAAACGTTTTTGGAATTGGCGATGAAAAAATCAACTCGCTGGGCCGCCAGCTGGTCCCAGGCGCGAAGCCGGTTTAACATGTAAGGAATGGCTTTTTTTACCAGGCGGTTGTATTTCAATTCATCAACATAGCGATGGGTATCGGACCATAAATACCGCGTCGGCGTGTGGCAATAGCAGAAATGCAGGGTATTGGAGCGGGTGATAATGCCTTTGGCCATGGCCGAACAGCTGGATAAAACCGCGTCGTAGGCCATTAAATCATAGCTTTCCGTGGCTGTCGGCATCAGGGGCAAAAACCACTGATAATGCTTCAAGGCGCCCGGCCAGTTTTGCAAAAACGAAGTTCTGATGTCTTTATCTTTAAAAGTTTGGCCCAGCTTGCTTTGGTCAAATAAAAGCGTATAGGTCGGCGCCTGGGGATAAATCTCCTGAAAAATTTCCAAAACTCTTTCCGCGCCGCCTTCCTGGATTAAATGGTCGTGGACTAAAGCGATTTTCATTCGGTTTGCCTCCTTTTGATTATCGCCCAGGGGGTTTTAAAAATAATCTGCCAGTCAAGGCCCAGGGACCAATTCTCAATATAATAAGTGTCCAGCCTGACTTCGGCTTCAAAATCAAGGTCGGAGCGGCCGGAAACTTGGGCCAGCCCGGTGATGCCCGGCTTGATGGTCAAGACCTTTTTGTGGTGGCGCTGGTATTTTTCCACTTCCTGGACTTCGTGCGGCCGGGGGCCAACCAGGCTCATCTGGCCGGTAAAAACTAAAAATAATTCCGGCAATTCATCCAAAGAAAAACGGCGGATAAACCGGCCGACTTTGGTGATGCGCGGATCGTTTTTGAATTTCAGCATAGGCGAACCTTGCCTTAAATTTTCCTGCCGGGCCAAAAATTCCGGGTCAAAGCGGTAACGGTGGGCGTCTTTTATCATGGAGCGGAATTTAAAATATAAAAACGGCTTACCCTGCTGGCCGATGCGCTGATACCGGAATAAAATTGGGCCGGCCGAATTAAGCTTGACGGCCAAAGCGATAATCAGCATCGCCGGCGAGAAAATAATGATAAAAATAACAGAAAAAATCAGGTCAAAAATTCTTTTGTAAATCCGGCCCCAGCCGTCAAGGCGGGTGCGCTTGACTTCCACAATCGGCAGGCCGGCATAAGTTGTGACTTCCAAATTGGTCAGCTGGATGCCCAATAAGTCGGCGGCATACTTGAAATCCAAATGATATTCTTCGGCGAAATTAATCAAGTCCATGGTTTGCTGCGCGTTCAGATTCGGCCGAATCTGGATAATCTCGTCAATCGCGTCGGCTTCGGCCAGCCGCTTAAGTTCGGCCTGGGCGCCGCCGTCAAAAACCGGAAGCTGAAACACTACCCGGTAGCCCAAGGTCGGATGATTCTTAAATTCCCGGCTTAAAATATCGGCCACGTCGCTATGGCCGATAATCGCCAAGCGATGCACGCCAAAACCGGCTTTGTAAGCCAGACGCTGAACCAGCTGTAAAATCAATCTTTCGGCGCTGACAAAAATTATAGCCAGACCCCAGACTGACAAGATAATAAAGCGCGAATCAAACAGATAACGCGAAAAAACCATGACCGCCAAAACTAAAGCCAGACCCGCCGAACAGGCGACAAAGACCCGGGCGATTTCTTCGCGCGGATTTTTCAGGCCGCGAACCGCGTACAAGCCGGCTAAGGCAAAAATCATTATCCAAAGAGCCGCAAACAGCAAGACCAGACTTGAATACTGCGGCCAGGGCAAATTAAAAACCACCGGCCTGATACTTTGCACGGCCGGCAGATAACGGACAAAATAAGCCGCCAAAGCCGCAAAAATTAAAGCCAAATAATCAAGCGGCGGTTTGACCGCGGTTAAAATCAATTCCGAGCGTTTCATAATGATTTATTAAGTTAATCATAACAAATTTAGCGGGGAAAATCAAGCTCTCTTTAACAAAACGAAGTTATCAATAAAGCAATAAAACAATAAAGCAACTAATTTATATTTTGCTTTATTGTTTTATTGCTTTATTGAATTAAAGGGTGTCGCAAGGGAGTCTTTTCTCATTCAAGAATGAGCCTAAAGGAGGGGGTTGGATAGTTAAATATCGGTTAGTGAGTTTTTAAGCATTTTTGACTTTTCTTTTTGCATAAATTCAGCGTAGTCGGTATCACTCATAGCATAAGCAATTTTGTCTAGCTTCGCGAAGGTTATCTCCGGTTTCAGATATTGCCCGGCGCTTGGTAGCGATTTTAGTTTTTCATAAGGCCTCAAGTAATCTTCTTTGGGGTAGTATCTAATCTCTTTTCCTTTTTTGTCTGTTTTGATCCTGGCAAAAGCGCAGGGTCGGTGGTAATTAAGATAATCGTTGAAAATATTTTGGTAAAAGTCGTTAATGATATTCGCCTTGCCTTTAGGAATGTGGATGTAGCCTAAATGCTTTCTGACAACCGCTCCGTTCTTAGCTTCCGCCAGTCCGTTGTCGTTGGAATGCCTCGGCCGGCTCTTGGTCTGTTTGATCAGCAGCTTGTTTAGCAGCTTGGCGATGACCCTATTGATAAATTCCGAACCGTTGTCCGAATGAAACTCAATTATCGCGAAAGGAAACTTTTCCAATAATTCAATCAGCATTTTTTCCATGTACATTTCCGATATGGCTTCCACGGCTCCGATAAATTCATACTGGGTCGCCATATCCACGATATTGATGTGGTAAACGCCCTTTTCACCTAATTTATCGCCCTGATGCACCGTATCAACGCATAAATAGCCCGGTTGGCCGTTCGGCTCGGGTTTTCTTCTTTCCCCGATTGGCGCCTTGGTCGGCCTGGTTTTTGAAAAAATCTTTACTTTTTCCCGGTAGGGACTGCTGCCGCGCAAACGGTAAAGGTGGGACACGGAAACATTTTTTAAATTAGCGTATTCGTTTTTGCCGAATACCTCGTGTTCGCTCGCAAGGATTTTAACCGTCGCCGGACCGGACAGGCATTGGTGGGCGTTATCGACTTTAGCTAAAAGAGCGATGTCTTGCCGGGTATATATTTTTTCAAAACAGTTTCGCTTGGATTCAACCGATTTATCTTTCTTTAATGTCCCTCGCTTTAGATATTCGCTAATCAGTCTGGTTGTTTGCGCCAGAGATAACCCCGTCATTTTAATGATGTATCTCTTTAATACTCCCTTGTCGGCGCGGCCGCACTTTTTGTAGACGTGCCTAATCAGCAATTCTTCAATCCAATCGTTTCTATCATCCTTGGAAACGCTTTCAAATTTCAGGCAATCGGCATTCTCTAAGAACTCTTTTATCTCGCTTGCGCTCTGTTGAGCCTTGGTGGTCATAGTTATCATCATAGATAACTATTCTAACCCAC
>MHIR01000037.1:0-8085 GCA_001817615.1 Candidatus Buchananbacteria bacterium RIFCSPLOWO2_02_FULL_46_11b
AGGGGTGTTCCGACCTATTCGGAATCACATAAAATCTTATCACAAATTTTTATTTTTGTCAAGCCTTTATTTTCACCAAAAATTTATCCACATTCAAAGGAAAATCAAGGTGCTCGTTTAAAAAATTATCAAGTTTTTTCTGATCCGCCGCTATGGCCTGACCCGGCGCCAAACCGGAAATTTCCAAAAGCCGGATGATAAACTTTTGTTTTATGGCCAAAAAACTCTTGGCATCCAGCTTATGCCGATCAATAAAGGCCAGATATTTTTCCAGCAGCAGATAAATTTCCGGCTCGGGCTGGCCGAGTTTGGTCAATTTATCAACCGCTTCCAAGCCGAAAGCGGCCAAAACAATTTTCCGCAAATCATTTTTAAGGCCGGAAAAATTCTTAGTGATTTCCGCGGCCGCCAGATGGTCGTAATTCTTGCCCGAAGCGACCATTAAATCAAGCACGGCAAAAATCTGCAATTGGCCGTTTAATTTACTTTTGATTTTTTTCGTGCCCCGGCCCAGGGCGCAAACCTTGCCGACTTTTAAGGTAAAGATACTAAAAAGCTGATCCGCTTCGCCGCGGTCAGTAATTTTTAGGATAAGGCCGGGGGTTTGGTAGGTGGACATGGCGGTTTTTCAATAAACTCATCTTAAAAAACGAATTACATGAAAATATTTAGAACAAGAGAACAAAAGAACAAGGGAACAAGTCAGTTAAATTTTTGTTCTTTTGTTCTCTTGTTCATTTGTTTTAATGCCCCTCTGAATCAGCTTATTTATGAATTTTTCAACTTATCCAAATACGTCTGCAATATTAACATGGCCGCCACCGCGTCGTCGGCCGAACATTTTTTAATCAGGCCCTTGCCCAAGCTATTGGCCATTTTGCTGGTCAGCCTTTCGTCTTCAACTTCCACGGGCAAATCAATATTCTTCCTTAGCCAGTCAATAAAGGCCAAGACTTCTCGCATCTGCTTGTTGCCCGAATCTTTCAAGTAAAACAAGCTCTCCCGCTTTTCGGCCCGCAAGCTTACCGGAATGCCGACTACGATTTTATTAATTTCTTCTTTGGCGCAAATTTCTTTCAGCTGTTTCAGAGTTTCTTTTTTCCCGCTATTTTTTATTATTTCCAAAGGCAGGGCGAAATTATTTTGCTCGTCGGATTTAGCCACGCCGATTTTTTTGGCGCCGTAGTCTATGCCGAGGATGGACATATAAGCAAGATAAGCAAGATAAGCGAGATAGGCAAGATAAGAAATTAAGACTTGTTTCTTATCTTGCTTATCTTGCTGAAAACTTATCTTGCTATATATTATTTAAAATTAAGGCAACGTCAGGATCTCGCAACCATCCTTGGTTACAGCTACCGTATGTTCAAAGTGAGCGCAGAGGTTGTCATCAGCCGTTTCCACGGTCCAGCCGTCAGCGCCGGTTTTGACGCCGTAGTGGCCGACATTGACCATCGGCTCAATCGCCAAGACCATGCCGGCTTTCAGCTGAACGGGCGGCTGCTTGGGGTCAAGATAATTCGGAATCCGGGGATCTTCATGAACTTCATAGCCGACGCCGTGGCCGACTAACTGTCTGACTACGGAAAAGCCTTCGCTTTCAACGTAATTTTGAATCGCCCGGGAAATATCGGAAATATAATTGCCTTCCCTGATCTGGGCCAAGCCGACCTCAAGTGATGTTTTGGTTACCTTAATCACTTTTCGGGCCAGAGGCGAAACCCGGCCGATCGGAATCGTTATGGTCATATCCGTAAAAAAACCTTTGCCTTGGGCCGGATATTTCATGCCGAGATCAAGGCTTAAAATATCGCCGGTTTTCAAAGCATAATCGCCGGCCGGCGCGTGGACCAGCTGGGTGTTGACGGCGGCGCAAATCGTGGTGGGAAAAGGGCGGTCGTCGGCGTGGCCTTTGTAATTTTTAAAAGAAGGAATGCCGCCATTTTCTAAAATCAGCCGCTCGGCCAGTTGATCCAATTCAATGGTTTTAGCGCCGGGCTTGGCCGCTTTGATTAAATCATTAAGAATGCCGGCTAAAATCCGGCCGCCTTGGCGCAAAATCTCTATTTCTTCGGGTTTTTTAATGGTAATCATAATTAACCGAGATGATGGTGAATCGCATCGTCAATTTGCCGATAGACCTCGTTAATCGGCTGATCGCCGTTGACTTGATGCCAGATTCCTGATTTGTTATAAACGGCAAACAAGGGCTCGGTTTCTTGATGGAATATCTCCAGGCGCTTTTTAATCGCTTCGGGCTTATCGTCGTCGCGGCGGAAAAGCGGCAAGCCGCACTTATCGCAAATCCCGGGCTCTTTGGGCGGATTATGGAGCAAATGATAGCTTAGACCGCATTTGCAGGCCCAGCGATCGGCCAAGCGCTTAATCGCTTCTTCGTCGCTTAATTCAATGGCCAGGGCAAAATCAATCTTGGCGATTTTATTTAGAAATTCCAGCTGGGCGAGATTGCGCGGATAGCCGTCCAAAACAAAGCCAGAAACGCAATCCGGCTGGAAAATCCGGTCTTTGACGATTTCATTGGTCAGTTCATCGGGCGCCAAAAGGCCGCTGCTGACGTATTTGTCCACTTTTTTGCCCAAGGCAGTTTGATTTTTCAAATGATAGCGGAAAATATCGCCCGTGGAAATATAAGACCAGCCGTGATGCCGGGCGATTAATTCGGCTTGCGTGCCTTTGCCCGAACCCTGCGGGCCGAAAATAATGATTTTCATATTATAAAGCTTTATTTCTCAGCTTATTAAGCAAGTTAAGTAAATTCAGCCCGCCTGCCTCGCCATTACCATGGCTATTGATAAAAATATTTAGTCACGACTTATTTGAATATATCTGGAAAAATTTAAACGGCATGGCGGGCAGGCGAGTTCAGCCACGAATTTTTAAAGCTTACTTTACTAAATCAGTTTTAATAAACTTGCTTTATCAATTTCTGAAATTAAACCTTTGGCGCGCAGTTCTCGGACCACCCTTTTTATTTCCTCGGCCGAAACCCCGTTATCGTCCAGTTCCCCGGCCAGCGCTTCATAAACGATTTCTTTCTGCTTTTGGTCCAGGCTGGTAATCAAAAACAGAGCTTTTCTGATTTGCTCATGCGTCTTAAAAATTTTCGGCGAGTCAAAAAATCCCATAATAAAAAGCTTAAAGTTAAAAACTTAAAGCTTAAAGCTCCTGAATTTCGCTTTTAACTTTTAGTTTTAAGCTTTAAGCTTTAATTTTTTATAAGCCCTCGTAATCCCTCATGGTCAATTGCGATTCAATTTGCTTGACAGTTTCAATCACCACGGAAACGACGATCAATAAACTGGTGCCGCCGATAACCAAAGTGGCGGCGCCGGTAAAACTTTGTAAAATCAAAGGCAAAACCGCAATCAGGCCCAAAAACAAAGCGCCGGCTAAAATTATGCGGTTAGTGGTATTTTTCAAATACTCGGCCGTCGGCCGGCCCGGCCGGATGCCGGGAATAAATCCGCCCTGCTTTTGCAAGTTTTCCGAAATTTGGTCGGGATGAAAAATAATTTCCGTATAAAAATAGGTAAAGCCGAAAACCAGAATAAAATAAAAAACGCCGTAAAAAATCTGATTTTGGAAAAGGGCGATTACCTGCTGGGCGGCCGCGACCAAAAACTGGGTTTTGGCGGTCAGAAAAAACTGGGCGATCATGGGAGGAAACAGGATGATGGAGATGGCAAAAATAATCGGAATGACGCCGGCCATATTAACCCGCAAGGGCAAAAAAGTGTTGACGCCGCCGTACATTTTCATGCCCCTCACGCGCTTGGCGTAAGAGACCGGCACGTTGCGCTGGCCCTCGGTAATAATGACCACGCCGACGATGGTGATAATTGCGATGCCTAAAAACAAAGCCAGGGTTAAAATCTGGGATTTGTCAAAAACCAAGATGGTTTGCTGCAAAACCGACGGAATCCGGACGACGATGCCGGCAAAAATTAAAAGGGAAATGCCGTTGCCAATGTGCTTTTCGGAGATCAATTCGCCCAGCCACATGACAAAAATCGTGCCGGCCGTGACCGTGGAAACAATCATCAAAAGCCGCCAGGGGGAAAGGTCGGAAAAAATCTGGCCGGAAGACTTGTTTAATAAAGCGATTAAGGCATAGCCCTGCATCGCGGCCAAAGGAACAGTCAAAAGCCGGGTCCATTGATTGATTTTTTGCCGGCCCGCCTCTCCTTCTTTGGAAAGCTCTTCTAATTGCGGAATAATCATGGTCAGAAGCTGAAAAATAATTGACGCGGTGATGTAAGGGCCGACGCCCATGGCGACAACGGAAAAATTTTCCATGCCGCCGGCCGACAGGATATTCATAATGCCCAAAAGCTGGTTGGAAGAAAAAAGTTCTTTTAAGGCCGAGACATCAATGCCCGGAATCGGAATATGGGCGGCCAGGCGAAAAATAAAAAGCAGGCCAGCCACGTACAGGATGCTGCTTCTTAAATCTTTAATTTTCCAAATTTGAAGTATTTTTTGCCACCACATAGATCAGCTAGCAAGTTAATAAGCTGGTTAACGGGTCTTTTGAGCTTTTCCGCCTGCTTTAATTATAGCGCTTTCTGCCGATTTTGAAAAACTATCGGCAAAAACCGTCAGTTTCTTGGTTAATCGGCCTTCGCCTAAAATTTTAATTCCGGTTTTGGCCGATTTGATTAAATTTTTCTCAATCAATTTTTTGGCGTTGACGATTTCACCGGCGGCAAAATTGCTTTCCAGCTGGCTGACATTGACCGTGGCCGATTTCGGCCGCAAACTTCTGAAACCTCCGATTTTCGGTTTGCTTCTTAATTGCTGGACTAAAGCCCAGCGCCGCAATCCCTTGCTGCCGCCGGAGCGGGCTTTCTGCCCTTTTTGACCGCGGGTGCTGTAAGTCCCGTGGCCTGAAGCATTGCCCCGGCCCAGGCGCTTGGGATTCTTTCTTGACTTCTTATTGATGGTTAGATTGTGGAGCGTTAGTTCGGACATAATATTTTTATTGCCGCCTTAATTTGGTTAAAGGCAAATAATTCATAAAAACACGAGAACATGAAAACATTAAAACAAATTATTAAACAGGATTGTTTTTTTGTCCCGACGTTCGCCAAAAGCGAAGTCGGGATCCCGATTCCGCAAAGCGGACATCGGGATTCTTACGTTTTTATGTTTTCTTGTTTTTTCCCTTCCGCTCTCTTCAGGCGCCGCAAAGCCTCAAAAGTCGCTTTGACATTATTGATTTTATTGTTCGTGCCCAAAATCTTGGCCACGGCGTTGGAAACTCCGGCTAAATCCAAAATTACCCGCACCGCGCCGCCGGCGATAATGCCCGTGCCTTTGGGCGCCGGTTTGATTAAAATTTTGGCCGCGCCGTATTTAATGTCAACCCGGTGAGGAATGGTTTCATTGACAATCGGCACGGTCATTATGTTATTTTTCGCCTTGGTCACGGCTTTATTGACCGCCAAAGTCACGTCTGCGCCTTTGGCCATGGCCGTGCCGATTTTTCCCTGCCGGTTGCCAACAACCACGCAAGCCCGAAAACGCATTCTTTTGCCGCCGGCCATCACGCGGGTGACTCGGGCAATATCAATAATCTGCTGGTCGTATTCTTTTTCCTCCCGGCGCGGGCCTCTCTCCTGGCCCGAATCTTTAGATTTTCTCTGATTCTTTCCAGTCATAAAAAATATTCATTAAAATTTTAATCCGCCGGCGCGCGCGCCTTCGGCCACGGCTTTGACCCGGCCATGATATTTATAGCCGGCCCGGTCAAAAACCGCTTCGGTAATCCCTATGGCCTTCGCCTTGGCCGCAATCAACTCCCCAACCTTAAACGCCAAGTCGGTTTTATTGCTTTTAGGCGCTTTAATTTCCGTATCTTTGGCCGAAGCCAGAGTCGCGGCTTTTTGATCGTCAATCAGCTGGACAAAAAGATGCTTTAAGCTGCGAAAAACATTAAGCCGCGGCTTTCGCGCCGTGCCGGAAATTTTTTTCCGCACCCGGCCCCGCCGCCTCTCTTGATTGTCTTTTTTAATTCTTTCTTTTATCGCCATAAAATTTTAAAATTATTAAGCGGCCTTGGCGGCGGTCTTGCCGGCTTTGCGCCGAATGACTTCGCCGGCGTATTTAATGCCTTTGCCTTTATAAGGCTCCGGTTTTCTCAACGCCCGGATTTGGGCCGCGGCTTGGCCGACTAATTGCTTGCCGGCGCCGGCAATGGTAATAATATTTTTTTCCACCTTGATTTCCAAGTCTTTGGGAATTTTAAATTCAACCGGATGGGAATAGCCCAGATGCAAAACCAAATTGCCGCCCGAAACCGCCGCTTTATAGCCGATGCCGTTTACTTCCAATTGTTTTGAAAATCCTTTGGTCACGCCAATAACCAGATTGCTGATTAGGCGCTGGAATAATCCCCACAACGATCGCTGTTTTTTATCTTCCGGATTAGAGACGGCCACCAGAAGCTGACCTTCTTTTTTCTCAACGTTCACTAAGGGATGGAGTTTTTCGCTTAATTCCCCTTTTGGCCCTTTAACGGAAATCAGGCCGCCGTCAATTTTTACTTCAACGCCAGCCGGAATATTGATTGGTTGTTTGCCGATTCGGCTCATAAATTTAGTAAATTTCGCAAATTAATTCGCCGCCCAGATTTTTCTTCCTGGCTTCTTTATTGGTCATCAGGCCCTGGGAGGTGGAAACAATGGCAATGCCGAAATTATTTAAAACCGCGGGCAGTTCTTCTTTGGTTTTATAAACCCGGCGGCCCGGCTTGCTGATTCTTTTTAAATTGCTGATGGCCGGTTCTTTGCCCGAATATTTCAAAGTAAGCCTGATTTCTTCAAACTTGCTGTTTTTGGCATCATCGGCGATTCTTTCCACTTCTTTGATAAAACCCTGCCGCTTTAAAATTTCGGCCATCGCCAGCTTAATTTTGGAAAATGGCAAAACCACCTCAGCCTTCTTGACGGCTTGGGCATTACGAATTCTGGTAAGCATGTCCGCGATGGGATCAGTCATATTTTTATATTAGTAGCTGTTAGCTTTCAGCCCCTCACCTATTTTATTGATTATTGTTTAGATTAAATAATCTGCTTTATTCGGTAGAAAAGTTAAATTTGAATATGATTATTGAGTAAAATAGGTGAGGGGCTGAAAGCTGAACTTACCAGCTTGATTTGGTAATTCCGGGAATTTGGCCGTTATTGGCCAGCTCGCGGAAGCAAATCCGGCACAAATTAAAATCCCGCATATACCCCCGGGCGCGGCCGCAGCGCCAGCAACGCCGCACAATCCGGCTGGAATATTTTGATTTCTTTTTAGATTTTACGATTTTTGCTTCGGTTGCCATATAAATTAAGGACGTAGAATAATAATTTTTAGCGTTTTTTTGCGTAAAATTTCGCGTTTTTTTGCGTCAAAAATGTCTTTAAATGCGAAAAAACGCTAAATTTTACGCGAAAGCTACGCGAAATGAACAAATATTCTACATTCATTATTCTTTGCCAAAAGGAAAGCCCAAAAGCCTTAAAAGCGCCAGGCCTTCCTGCTTATTTTTAGCCGTCGTGATAATTGAAACCTGAAGACCGTGAATTTTTTCCACTTCGTCTGATTTGATTTCCGGAAAAGCGATATGCTCTTTAAAGCCGATATTCAAGCTGCCTTTTTGGTCAATTGATTTGGGGCTTACGCCCTGGAAGTCCCGGACGCGCGCCAAAGTGACATTAATCAGCTTATCAAGAAAATCATACATCCGCTTGCCTCTCAAAGTCACCACCTGCCCGACAACCAAGCCTTTTCTGATTTTAAAATTGGAAATTGATTTCTTGGCCGCGGTTTTTACCGGTCTTTGCCCGGTAATCCTGATCAAGGTATTTTCCACGACTTCGTTGTATTTGGCATCCTTTAAGCCCTGGCCCGTGCCGGCATTGACCACGACTTTAACCAAGCGGGGCACGGCCAAATTGTTCTTTTGGCCGAATTTTTCTTTCAGCGCCGGGACGGCGATTTTTTGATATTTTTCTTTCAAGCGATTCATAAAAATTAAATTATTTCCT
Organism: Candidatus Buchananbacteria bacterium RIFCSPLOWO2_02_FULL_46_11b; assembly: GCA_001817615.1. Classification (GTDB taxonomy): domain Bacteria; phylum Patescibacteriota; class Patescibacteriia; order Buchananbacterales; family UBA6539; genus 02-FULL-45-11b. The sequence continues at coordinate 8,058 of MHIR01000037.1, forward strand.
TGCACTTGCGGCAGACTCGGACCTTTTT
>MHIR01000037.1:8093-9818 GCA_001817615.1 Candidatus Buchananbacteria bacterium RIFCSPLOWO2_02_FULL_46_11b
CCGCATTTGGGGCAAACCAAGGCGAGGTTGCTTAATTTAATCGGCGCCGGAAACTGAATGCGCTGGCCCTTTTCGCCCTGTTTTTTCGGCCGCATATTTTTAAACAATAAATTAACGCCTTCAACGGAAACTCGGCCGCGTTTGACAAAAACCTGCAGGACTTTTCCGGTCTTGCCTTTGTCTTTTCCGGCTAAAACTTTAACTTTGTCGCCTTTTCTAATTTTCATAAATTAATTTAACTTGACTATAATTTTTAATAACATTTTTTAGTCTACTCGTCTCGCCCCTCACTAATTCAATCTTATAATTTTAATATCTAATTAACAAGCCGAAGGCGATTCGCGCGAAATTGACTTCAATTATTAATTTAAACTTTTCGCGGAATTGGTGATGGGGTCGCCTTTCTAATTTTCATAAATTTATCTGCCTGAACTTCACTATTTTTTAATAATCATTAATCTTTAACTTGTCACTTGCCCGCCCCGAGCCGAGACGAGGGGTCTCTTGTTACTTGTCACTTTTTACAAAACCTCGGGCGCCAGCGAAATTATCTTATTAAAACCCTTGTTTCTCAATTCTCTGGCCACCGGGCCGAAAATGCGCGTGCCTTTCGGCTCTTTGTCTTTAAGCTCAACAATCACGGCGGCATTGTCGTCAAAACGCACGTAAGAGCCGTCCGGCCGGCGGGTTTCTTTTCTGACCCGGACAATGACGGCATGCACCACGTCGCCTTTTTTCACCAGGCTGTGCGGGACGGCTTCTTTAACCGAAGCGGTAATCAAATCGCCCAGGCCGCCGTAGCGCCGCTGGTAGCCGCGCAAAACTTTAATACACTGGAGTTTTTTGGCTCCGGTATTATCCGCGACTCTTAACATTGTTCGCAATTGAATCATACAAAAACCAAATTAAGAATTTTTTTCTTGCTTGCCTAAAACCCGCCAGCGCTTTTGGCGGCTTAAAGGCCGGCATTCGGCAAAAACTACCCGGTCGCCCGCTTTAAATTCATTCTTTTCGTCATGAACTTTGTATTTTTTGGAAACCGCGTAACGTTTTAAATATTTGGGATGGAGCTTGGCGGTTTTAACTTCAACCACGATGGTTTTATCGCCCTTGGCTGAAACTACCAGTCCTTCAAATTTCCGCTTGATTATTTTTTGCGTTTGTTCTGGCATAGACCCCGTTAGAAATTATTTAGTAAAATGTATTTATTTAATAAATTTTTGATATTTTACAACCTGACCGTTAGAATTTTTAAAACAAATTTCTAACGGGGTAACGATTTCAATAAAAATAAAACTCGGGCGATGGTTTTTTTGGCTTCCCTCAATTCCCGGATATTTTTAATCTGATTGGAAGCAACCTTGAATTTAAGATCGCGCAATTTTTCCCGGGTTTCGCCCAAAATCTTTTGCCATTCTTTTTCCGATAAATTTTTTAATTCCTTGTAATCCATAATGAATTATTTGCTGATAAAAACGGTTTTAATCGGCAATTTATGAGCGGCCAGGCGCATCGCTTCTTTGGCCTCGGCCTCGGGCACGCCGTCCATTTCAAAAAGTATCCGGCCGGGCTGGATGACGGCGACATAATGGTCAACCGGCCCTTTGCCCGAACCCATGGTTGACTGCTCCCCTTTTTGCGTCACGGGCTTGTCGGGAAAAACTCTGATCCAAATCTTGCCGCCGCGCTTAATGAAGCGGGTCATGGCGCGCCGGGCGGCTTCAA
>MHIR01000037.1:9847-15409 GCA_001817615.1 Candidatus Buchananbacteria bacterium RIFCSPLOWO2_02_FULL_46_11b
GCGGTCAGCCAGCAATTACCCAAAGCTTTCAGCCCGTATTGGCCGAAATTGATTTCCGCGCCGGCCGTCGCCTTGCCTTTCAAGACGCCTTTCTGCCATTTGCGATGTTTTATCTTTCTCGGTGAGAGCATAGTCTTTATTCTTTAATGATATTTTCTTTCTTTTTAAAAATTTCGCCTTTGTAAATCCAAACCTTAATGCCTAAAACGCCGTAAGTCGTTTGGGCCGCGCCTCGGGCATAGTCAATATCCGCCCTTAAAGTATGCAGGGGCAATTTGCCGGAACTTAAAGTTTCCGTGCGGGCGATCTCCGCCCCGTTTAAGCGGCCGGAAACCGTGATTTTGACGCCCTTGGCGCCGGCTTTTTCCACCCGGCCGATTGCCTGCTTCATCACTCGCCGAAAAGGCATTCTTTTTTCCAAATCAGCCGCGATTGACTGAACAATCAGGTCGGCGCAAAGATTCGGCTGGTCGATTTCTTTGATATTGACATTCAAGCTGCTTTTGGGATCTAAAAAATTCTTCTTGATTTTCTTTTTCAGTTCTTCTATGCCCTGGCCGCCGCGGCCGATAATCACCCCGGGCTTGGCCGAATAAATAATAACCGTGGTCGCCGCCGGCGTTCTTTCAATTTCAATCTGGGCGATGGCGGCGTCCTTCAATTCCTTTTTTAAAAATTTCCTGATTAAAATATCCTGCCGCAAAAATTTGGCGTAATCCTTCCGGGCAAACCATTTGGAATTCCAGGTATAAAGCTCGCCGAGGCGAAATATTTTTGGATGCACTTTATGTCCCACAAATTTAGAATTATTATTTATTAATTAACCGGTCTTGCGCTGGAAAAAACCCTTAAGAAAGCCCCGGCTCTTCTCTTTTTTGCCCGCTTCACCCGCAAAGCGAGGCGAGCCAGTATCGCTCTTGGCTTGGGAAGTGATTTTTAACGGCTCTTTTTTTATTTCATCGGGCTTGACGATTTTGGCGCCCGGCGCTTTGACTTCCTTGATTTCTGCGATTTTAATCTTCGCGCCCGGCGGCACGCCCAAAACCAATTCAATGTGGCTGGTCCCTTTGCGAATCGCCGCGGCCCGGCCGTGCGCCCGCGGCCGGAAACGTTTAATCACCGGCCCGGCGTTGACCAGGAATTTTTTTATGAATAAATCGTCTTTGTCAATTTGAAAATTATGTTCGGCGTTGGCCAGGGCCGAATTGATCAATTTGGCGACGGGCAAAACCGAAGACTTCCGGGTAAAGCGCAATAAATCCAAAGCGGCCAGGGCGGTTAAACCTTTAAGCTGATTAATTACCAATCGGACTTTTTTCGGCGAAATATGGACAAACCTGGCGCTCGCCCAAACTTCGGTTATGGCTTTTTTCTTTTTGGCCGAGCCGGCTTTTTGTTCCTGGTTTACCGAAGTTTCCGCCTTCTTTTTCTTTTCAACCGCTGGCTTTGGCTTTAATTGTTTATTATCTTTTTCCATACTAATTCACTATTTTACTAATTCACTATTTTACTTTTTCTCCGCCGCTTCCTGGGCTTTTTCCCTTTCGGCGGAAGCTTTATCCGCCTCGGCTTTAGCTTCTTCTTTGGCAATCTTGCCGCCGTGCGAAACAAACTTGCGGGTCAAAGAAAATTCACCCAGGCGATGGCCGACCATATTTTCCATAATTAAAACCGGAACATGAATTCGGCCGTTATGGACGCCGATAGTCTTGCCGACCATTTCCGGCGTAATCGTGCAGGCCCGGTCCCAAACTTTAATTATCGTCTTGTCGCCCGGCTTAAGATTTTTTATTTTCTTAAGCAGTTTTTCATTGACGTATGGCCCTTTTTTCAAACTTCTTGACATATGAGTGAGTAGTGAGTAGTGAGTAGTGAGTAGTGAGTAGTGAATGCGGGATTAAGGCCCTACTCACTACAACCTGCTCACTACTTACTATCTATTTTTGCCTTTTATTCTTGCGGCGGCTAATAATAAATTTATCGGAATATTTATTCTTCTTTCTGGTTAAAACGCCCAGGGCCAGCTTGCCCCAAATCGTTTTCGGCGCTTTCAGGCCGATCGGATTATGGCCTTCGCCGCCGCCGTGGGGATGGTCAACCGGATTCATCGCTTTGCCGCGCACGGTGGGTCTCACGCCCAAATGGCGCATCCGGCCGGCTTTGCCGATTCTAATATGCCTGGCGTCGGGATTGGAAACCTGGCCGATCGTGGCTAAGGATTTTTTGGAAATCAGCCTGACTTCGGATGACGGCAGTTTAATATTGGCCCAGTCGCCTTCCACCGCCATTAATTTGGCCGCCGAGCCCGCGGTTCTGACTAATTGGGCGCCCTTGCCCGGCTCAATTTCAATTTCATAGACTAGCGAACCCAGGGGCAAAAATTCCAAAGGCATGCGGTTGCCGGCTTTATATTCCACTTGCTTTCTTGAAGAAATTATTGAATCGCCGATCTTTAAGCCGATTGGCGCGATAATATAAGATTTTTCGCCGTCCTGATACTGGATTAAAGCAATTCTGGCCCGGCGATTGGGGTCATATTCAATGGCTAAAACCGCGGCCGGCGCGTCAAACTTATACCGCTTATAATCAATTATCCGGTAATATTGTTTGGCGCCCCCGCCCTGATGGCGGACCGTGATTTTGCCCGAAGCATTGCGGCCGCCGGTTTTCTTTTTAATCCAGATTAAATTCTTCTCCGGGCGCTTGACGGTGATATCTTCAAAAGTATCAACCGAGGTTTGGCGGCGAGCGGGACTGGTTGGTTTGTAGATCTTAATCGGCATAGTTTAGCTTTTAGCTTTTAGCTTTTAGCTTATAGCTTTTAGATAATTTCTAATAGCTATAAGCTAAAGGCTATCAGCTGACTAGACTCCTTCATAAACTTCAATTTTATCTCCGGCTTTTAAAGTGACAATGGCTTTTTTCCAGGCTTTAGTTTTTCCCTGACGGCGGCCATAACGCACATTCTTGCCGGGAAAATTGCAAATATTTATTTTGACCGGATCAACGCGATAAATTGAACGAATCGCTTTTTTAACTTCAATTTTATTCATTTGGGAATTGACGGAAAAAATATACTTGTTTTGCGCGGCCAGATTGGTTCCCTTCTCCGTAATCAAAGGCTTTAACAAAACCCGAAAAGCGATTTGACTTTTTCCTTTAATTTCCCTGGACTTATCTTCCTTTTTTTCTTCCACCCGGGCATCTTCTTTTCCCGCGGGCTTTATCGCCTTATCTTCTTTTTGCGGCTTTTTGTCCTTTTTTTCTTCCGGCTTTTTAATTTTGAATTTGTCAAAAAATCCCATAGATTATTTTAAAAAAGTTTTTTCAATTTTGGCCAGCGAATCAATTGGCATTAATAAATATTTATGTCCCAAAACGGCTAAAACATTAAGGCTGTCGGCTTGGATTATTCCCAAAGACTCAAGATTGCGGCCGGCGCGGTATAATTTTTCTTCTTTTTGCGGCAAAACCAATAAAACGCTCTTCCGCTTTTTGGGCGCCTTGGCCTTTTTGGCTTGCGCGCTTTCGGTTTTTTTGGCCAGTTTGTTTTTCTTCTCGCGCAATTTCAAATTTAACAGAATTTGGAAAAATTTCTTGGTTTTGGCTTCGGCCAGCTCCAGATTGTCAACCAAAATTATTCTTTCATTTTTCGCCTTATCCGACAGGCACATTAACAAGGCTTTGCGCTTGGCTTTTTTATTGATCTTTAAGGAAAAATTCCTTTCGTTGGTCGGCCCGAAAGTGATGCCGCCGCCGCGCCACAAAGGCGAGCGGATTGAACCGTGCCGGGCCCGGCCTGTGCCTTTTTGGCGCCAGGGCTTTTTACCGCCGCCCCTTACTTCGCCTTTATTTTTGGTGTGCGCCAAAACCTGGCGGCGATTGGCCTGCTGGGCGACCACGGCCTGCTGAATCAATTCGGGTTTGGCCTTGATGCCAAAAATCGCCGGATTTAATTCCAAATCCTTGATTTTTTCGCCGGCTTGATTGTAGACGGTGGTCTTAGGCATGGCAGTTCATTAAAACATAAAAACATAAAAACAATCTTATTTAATGATTTGTTTTTATGTTTTCATGTTCTAGTGTTTTTTTATCATCGTTAAGCATCGATTCTTCAGCTTTTTCCGCCGTCATCGCCGGCGCTTCGGTTTCAATCACGATCTCGCCATCGCCGGCCAGCAATAAAAGATTGTTTCTGGCGCCGGGTAAAGCGCCCTTGACGAATATTTCATTGTTTTCGGGATTTATTTCCACCACTTCCAAATTCAAGACTGTCACCTGGCTGTCGCCCATCTGGCCGGGCATGCGCCGGCCTTTTAAAACATGCTGGTTACCGCCCGCCCCGATGGAACCAGGCATCCTTAACTGGTCTTTATGGCCGTGGGTGGCCGGACTGCCGTGAAAACCATGGCGCCGAACCACACCCTGAAAACCCTTGCCTTTGGACAGGCCAGTGACTTTCACCATATCGCCTGATTGAAAAACCTGGCTGGTAATCTTGCTGCCTAAAGCCAGTTTGGCGGCTTCCGCTTCGGGAATTCTAAATTCTCTTAAATATCTAAAGTTGCCCAGCTTTTTTAAATGGCCGGTTTGCGGCTTATTTATATTCTTGCTTTTTTTTAAGCCAAAACCCAGCTGAACCGCCGAATAACCGTCGTTTTTTTCCGTCTTTATCTGAACAACCACGCAAGGCCCGGCTATGACTTTAGTCACGGGAATAACCGCGCCGTCCGGGGCGAATTTCTGGGTCATCTCCATTTTTTTCGCTAAAATAAACTTCATATTTTTAGCTTATAGGAATTTTTACCTACTTCCTGCAAGCTGCAAGCTGCTTCCTAGATAAATAAAAATCTGCCTCAAAAAGCCAGATAAAAAGCGGCTGGCGAATTGTTCGGCTTAATTTTGGAAATTTTTCTAATCTCCTTTAATAATCGCTTGAAATTATAGAGGTTTTCCCTGGGGATCTTTCTCTATATTTCCAAAGACTATATATTTCAAACTATTGCAGGGAGTAGTCTATAGCCTACAAGCTACAAGCTACTCCCTACAAGCTATCTTAGGCCATTTTTATTTCCACGTCAACCCCGGCCGGCAAATTCAGGCTGGTTAGCGAGTCAATGGTCTTGGGCGTGGATTCCAGAATATCCAGCAAACGTTTGTGAATTCGCATTTCATACTGCTCGCGGGAATCCTTATGAACAAAAGACGATTTCAAAACCGTGTACTTTTTCTTTTCCGTCGGCAAAGGAATAGGGCCCAAAATTCTGGCCCCGGTGCGCTGGACCGTTTCCATAATCGTCTTGGTGGACTGATCAATGATTTTATGATCATACGCCCGGATTTTGATTCTGATTTTTTGCTTGCTTTCTTCCGGTTCTTCCCCTTTGGCGCGGGGAGCAATCGGGACTTTCTTAATGGCTGCCATGTGATTGGTAGAGACGAGGCAATGCCTCGTCTCTACAATTATATAATTTACTTAATAATCTTAGTGACCACGCCGGCGCCGATGGTCTTGCCGCCTTCGCGGATGGCATACTTCTGCTTTTCTTCCAAAGCGACCGG
>MHIR01000037.1:15468-20119 GCA_001817615.1 Candidatus Buchananbacteria bacterium RIFCSPLOWO2_02_FULL_46_11b
TCCAGATCGCCGGTGACATCGGCCGTGCCGATGTAAAATTGCGGCTTATAGCCCTTTAAAAACGGGCTGTGGCGGCCGCCTTCTTCCTTGGTTAAAATATAGGTTTCGCCCTGGAATTCCGTATGAGGCGTAATGCTGCCGGTTTTGGCTAAAACCTGGCCACGCTCAACATCTTCTTTTTTGGTGCCGCGCAGCAGAATGCCCGCGTTATCGCCGGCCCGGCCTTCATCCAAAGATTTATTGAACATTTCAATGCCAGTGACCACGGTTTTGGCGGTCGGATTCAAGCCGACTAATTCAACTTCGTCGTTTAATTTAATGAGGCCTCTTTCAATCCGGCCGGTCACGACCGTGCCGCGGCCTTCAATGGAAAAGATGTCTTCAATCGGCATTAAAAACGGTTTTTCCGTGTCGCGGACCGGTTCGGGAATGTAGGAATCAACGGCCTCCAGTAATTCCTGAATGCATTTGGTCGCTTCGGGATCTTTGGGATTCTCCAAAGCCTTTAAGGCTGAACCGCGAATGACCGGAATCTTATCGCCGGGATAATTATATTTCTTCAGCAAATCCCGGACTTCTTCTTCCACTAAATCAATCAATTCCGGGTCTTTGACCTGATCAACCTTATTTAAAAAGACCACCATCGCCGGCACGCCGACTTGGTAGGCCAATAAAATATGTTCGCGCGTTTGCGGCATCGGGCCGTCCGTGGCGGCCACTACTAGAATGGCGCCGTCCATTTGCGCCGCGCCCGTTACCATGTTTTTAACGTAGTCGGCGTGGCCCGGGCAGTCAATGTGGGCGTAATGCCGCTTGTCGGTTTCGTATTCCACGTGAGCGGTCGCGATCGTAATGCCTCTTTCCCTTTCTTCCGGCGCGTTGTCAATCTGGTCGACACTTTTTTGCTGGGCTTTCATGCCCTTGGCATTCATGTAAGCCAAAATAGACGCGGTCAAAGTAGTTTTGCCGTGGTCCACGTGGCCGATGGTGCCCACATTCAAATGGGGCTTGGTGCGTTCAAATTTGTCCGCCATAATTGTTTTTTCCTTCTTTCGCGATCTTTTGTGAGCCAGCCCCATGAAGGATAGATAGAGCGGATCGCTTTTATTTTTTAATAATAAAAATTGCTTATTAAGTATAAATTACTCCTTGAGTATATAACAATTTAATGAAAGTTGTCAACCCCGCACCTATTTTACTCTCATCCAATTCTAATAATTTATGCCTTAAATTAGAGAAAAAATTGGTCAGTTAAATTAAAAATAATCAGTAAAAATAGGTGCGAGGTCAAGACTAATCAATCGGTTCAAAAAAATAATTATCTTCTTCAACTACTGGTTTTTGATCATTATTGGCTTTAATTAGCGATTTTTCCTGCTTAGTAAAAATGTCTTTTGGTCCGCTGATCAAGCTTTCATAGCGAGAAATTGGCATAATCACATAAGCCGGATTGCCGGCCTCGTCCAAAACCACGCAGTTATCTCCGGTTTTGTTGATTAAGCTTATAATTTTCTTTATTGATTCGGACATGTCTGTATTTAAATTAAAATTTTATTTATTAACCGCGAAAATATTAAAGTTTATTTTAATTAAAAAGGAAAAGAACAAAAGAACATTAAAACAATAGAACAAACTTATTTATTTTTTGTTCTTTTGTTCTCTTGTTTTAATGTTCTTTTGTTGATTAAGCCAATGATTTTCTTTAATGACTCGGACATTTGAGTAGTTTAGGTTGTTAGGTGGTTAGCCCGCCTCGACTCGCCGGGAATAGTCAATGGAAAGTCGGGGCGAGGCGGGGTGGTTAGGTTGTTAGTTAGATAGGTTATTAGATAAATGAGTTTTCTCAAGCCCTTGTCCCTTATCACTTGTCACTTGTCACTTGTCACTTACTTTCTCCCCGTCCTCTTCTCTTTATCGCCTTTAATCGCTTCCGCCACGTTGCCGGGCACTTCGGCGTAATGGTCAAATTCAATATTGTAAGACGCCCGGCCCTGGCTCATGGAGCGCAATTCCGTCGCGTAGCCAAACATTTCAGCTAAAGGCACTTTGGCGTCAATGACTTTAACCTGGCCGCGGTCGCGCATTTCTTCAATTTGGCCGCGCTTGGAATTCAAATTGCCGATGACATCGCCCATGAAATTCTCCGGCGTAATCACTTCCACTTTCATGACCGGCTCTAAAATTATCGGCGTGGCGCGCCGGACGGCTTCCTGTAAAGCCAGGGAGGCGGCAATCTTAAAAGCGGCTTCGGACGAATCAACTTCATGGAATGAACCGTCAAAAACCGTGCATTTAATGTCAATTAAAGGATAGCCCGCGATTACGCCTTTACTCGCCGCTTCTTTGGCGCCTTTTTGAATCGCCGGAATAAATTCGCGGGGAATCAAACCGCCTTTAATGTCATCTTCAAATTCAAAGCCTTCGCCCCGGGCTTTGGGCTCAACCCTCAGCCAGCAATGGCCGTATTGGCCCTTGCCGCCGGATTGGCGGATGTATTTGCCTTCCGCTTCGGCCTGGCCCTTGATGGTTTCTTTGTAAGCGACCTGGGGCTGGCCGACATTGCATTCCACTTTGAATTCCCGCTTCATTCTTTCCACTAAAACTTCCAGATGCAATTCGCCCATGCCGGCAATAATCGTCTGCATGGTTTCTTCATCGCCGTGAACCTTGAAAGTCGGGTCTTCTTCGGCCAATTTAGACAAAGCCATACCCATCTTTTCCTGATCGGCTTTGGTCTTGGGCTCAATGGCCACGGAAATTACCGGCTCGGGGAAAACAATTGATTCCAAGACGATCGGCTGGTCTTCGGCGCAAAGGGTATGGCCGGTAAAAGTGCTTTTTAAGCCGACCGCGGCGGCGATTTCGCCGGCATAAACTTCTTTGACGTCTTCGCGGTTATTGGCGTGCATGCGGACAATCCGGCCGATTCTTTCTTTTTCGCCGGCGGAAGAATTTAAAACATAAGAGCCGGCTTCCAGCTTGCCTGAATAAACCCGGAAAAAACAAAGTTTGCCGACAAACGGATCGGTCGCGATTTTAAAAGCCAAAGCGGTAAAAGGCTCGTCGTCGGAAGCGCGCCGCAACTCTTCAGTTTCCGGGCTTTTGGGATGAAAGCCTTTGACCGGCGGAATATCCAAAGGACTAGGCAAATATTCGCAAATCGCGTCCAAAAGCAGCTGCACACCCTTGTTTTTCAAAGCCGAACCGCACATAATGGCCATGATCTGGTTATTGATCGTGGCCTGGCGCAAAACTCTCTTTAAATCCGCCAATTCAATCGTCTGGCCGTCCAGATATTTATTCATCAAATTTTCATCGTGCTGGACAATCGCTTCAATTAATTCGTGGCGGTATTTCTCGGCTTTTTCTTTCAAATCTTCGGGGATTTCGGTTTCATCATAATCCTTGCCTAAATCGTCATGGTAGACCCAGGCCGTCTTAGTCAACAAGTCAACCATCCCTTTAAGGCTGCTTTCCGAACCGATCGGCAATTGAATCGGATAAGCGTTGGGCGTCAATCGTTCGCGGATGCTTTCCAAATCTTTATAAAAATCCGCGCCCGTGCGGTCCATTTTATTGATAAACCCGATTAAGGGCACTTTAAATTTTTCCGCCTGATGAAAAACGGTTTCCGATTGCGGCTCCACGCCGGCCACGCCGTCAAAAACCACCACGCCGCCGTCAAGCACCCTTAAAGAGCGCTGGACTTCGGCGGTAAAATCAATATGGCCCGGGGTGTCAATTAAATTAATCCGGCATTTTTTCGCTTCATCGCCCCGCGGCGCCCAAAAGCAAGTCGTGGCCGCCGAGGTGATGGTAATGCCACGTTCGCGTTCCTGGTCCATCCAGTCCATTTCCGCTTCGCCTTCATGAACTTCGCCGATCTTGTGCTTTTTTCCGGTGTAAAACAAAATACGCTCGGAGACCGTGGTCTTGCCGGCGTCAATGTGGGCGATAATGCCGATGTTTCGGGTTCTTTCTAAGGAGTATTCTCGGGGCATAAATCATTAAAACATGAAAACACAAGAACATAAAAACAAATTATTAAATGAGATTGTTTTTATGTTTTAATGTTCTCGTGTTTTTATATTTTCTTAATAACAATCAGCCCTAAAAAGCCTCAATTAACGGGCAAAATGCGCAAACGCTCGATTCGCTTCGGCCATGCGATAGACGTCCTGGCGCTTTTTAATGGCCGCGCCTTCTTTGTTGGAAGCGGCGATCAATTCCTCGGCTAATTTCTGGCTCATGGGCGCGCCTTTTTTAGCCTTGGCCGCGGCAATCAGCCAGCGATGGGCCAAAGCCAGCCGCCGGTTGCCGACGACGGCGATGGGAATTTGATAATTGCCTCCGCCGATGCGCTTTGACTTGACTTCCACTTCCGGACCGACGTTTTTTATGGCCAAATCAAAAGTCGGCAGAGGGTCTTTTTTGGTTTTTTCCTTGATTATTTCAAAGCAATCATAAACCACTCTTTGGGCGGTGGCTTTTTTACCCCGCCGCATGATATGATTGATGAATTTGGCAATGCCAACGCTATGGAATTTCGGATCGGGAGTAATTTTTCGTTTTGGAGTTTTTCCGCGCATGGTTAGGTAGTTAGGTAGTTAGGTGGTTAGCCCGCCTCGACTCGCCGGGAATAGTCAATGGA
>MHIR01000037.1:20160-22644 GCA_001817615.1 Candidatus Buchananbacteria bacterium RIFCSPLOWO2_02_FULL_46_11b
ATACTTGGCCCCGTAAAGGCTTCTCCCCTGGCGCCGATTTTGCACGCCAGTAGTGTCATAAACGCCGCGCACGATATGATAGCGCACGCCCGGCAAATCCTTGACCCGGCCGCCGCGCAATAAAACAATGGAGTGTTCCTGTAGATTATGGCCTTCGCCCGGGATATAAGCCGTCACTTCCATGCCGTTGGACAGCCGGACTCTGGCAATCTTGCGCAAAGCCGAGTTCGGCTTTTTCGGGGTCATGGTCGTGACTTTGACGCAGACGCCGCGCTTAAAACCGGAACCTTTCGGATTTTCTTTCTTGGTCCGGCGCAGGGTATTGGCGACTAAAAGCAAAGCCGGGGTTTTGGACTTTTTCGGCTGGGATTTGCGCTTTTTTCTGATTAATTGGTTGATTGTAGGCATAGTTTAGCGAGATAGGCAAGATAAGCAAGATAAGCAAGATAAGACCAAGGTTTAACTCTTATCTTGCTTATCTTGCTCGCCACGCTTCGCTGAGTCTCGATTCCGATCCGAAGCGGACGGTCGGAAGCGGGCTGAAAACTTATCTTGCTTGTAAAGGGTGATAAAAACTCGCCTTGCGGCAGAGTTTATTATATAGAGATATACTAACGGATAATTTCGCGAAAGTCAAGGGTTTGGAGTTATAACCCAAAAAGACTCAAAAATACGGCAAAAATATAAGTAATAATCCAGCCAATATAAGAGCTGAATAAAAAGACAAGTAAAATTGAAGCTAAAAGACCCCAGCGCGCCATAAACATCGGATTGCCCAGCGGCGTTCGGCTGACAAAAATAAAAACCGGCTTAAAGGTCATAAAAAAATTAAAGCCGTCAAAACCGGGCAAGGGCATCAGGTTAAAAACCGCCAAAACGATATTGACTTGCAGCAGGGCGTAAAAAAATAAAATACCCAGATTATTATCTCCCAGCCCCAAAAACTGAATCGCCAGTTTTAAAACCAAGGCGGCCATCACGGCTAAAATTAAATTGGTCAAAATGCCGGCCAGGCAAACCCAGCGGTAAGCGCCCGCGCCGCCGCGCAAATTCGCGGCATTGACCGGCACGGGCTTGGCCCAGCCGAAAAGAAAGCCGCTTTGCGAAAGCATCAAGACAACCGGCACTAAAATTGAACCGACCGGGTCAATGTGGACAAGGGGGTTAAACGACAGCCGGCCCGAGAGTCTGGCGGTATTGTCGCCGAAAAAGTCGGCCGTCCGGCCATGGGCGATTTCATGTAAAATCACCGAAGCCATGAAAGCCGCGATATAAATGCCAAATAGTATTCCTTCCATATGCGGGTATTATAGCACGGGGCTTGATTTTTTTAAAGATGTCTGATAATATAGATAAATACCGCAAATTAAACCCATTAGTCAGTTAAAATAAGGGGTAAAAGCACCAAAATCCAAGCACCAAATTCCAAACCCGCCTGCCTCGCCATTGCCTTGGATTATTTAATAAACATTTTAATCCGATTTTAATGGGTTTATCTGTAAAAAATGTAAACGGCATGGCGAGTTTGGAATTTGTAATTTGGAATTTATAATTTTAGACCGTTGAATAATTCAATTTATCCGCGTTAATCCGCGTATTTATCCGCGTCTATCCGTTTCTACGGCTCTAAATTAAGCCAAACATGAAATTAGTGCGAGCTATTAAAAATAATTAATCAACGCTCTCAATTTATGCTTTTTAAAAAAATAAACACTAGTCTTAAATCTTACTAATTAGTCGTTAAAAATTGATAACTTTACTTCTCTATGCCCAACTGCGATCTCTGCGGCCGGGAGCCTTTGAAAGGCAACGCGGTTTCCCACTCAAACGCCAAAACCATCCGCCGGCAAAAGCTGAATCTGCAAAGCAAGAAAATTAACGGAAAAAAAATGCGCGTCTGCGCCCGCTGCATCAAGACTTTGATCAAACCGGCCCGCAAAAAGAACAAAAAGTCCGAGGCGGCGAAATAAAAAACTGTAGAAACAAGGTTCTGCCTAATTTTTACAGTTTTTTTATTAACAAACTACATAATGCAAATATTCTATAGTTTTATTCGCTTTATAATCCCTATTTTCAGGCTTGTCTGCCCTAAAACGGCTATATTCTTTCGTAAAATGCCCATATTTGCCCCGCAGGCTCATTATTTCCTTGATATCGCCCAAAGTCATCAAGCCCTCATTGTTATAGCTTAAAAAGATATATTTTGCTTTTGCTTTCAAAATTAAGTCTTTAAAAGCTTTTTTAACTTGTGATTTTGAACAATAAAGCGATTTTTGATCTTGATAATCCCTTAAGCCGGTTTTTCCGTGGATTTTTGGATTGTCATATCTGGCGATAGTTTCAAGCAGATGATAATTTGTCGCATATTGCCGGTGATTATACGGTGGATCCAAATATAAAATATCACCCTTCACTTTTTTAGACACTTTATTTATATCCTCATTAAAAACTTTATGATCTTTTTCGTTGATTATCAGCTCGGCG
>MHIR01000038.1:0-3187 GCA_001817615.1 Candidatus Buchananbacteria bacterium RIFCSPLOWO2_02_FULL_46_11b
CGCGTCGGCATGGATATCGACCTGAAAGTCAAAAGCAGCGCCCAAATCGTGATTCAGACATTAAGGGATTATGACGTTGATTTTACCAATGTCATGATTTCTTCGAGTTTTGCCGGGGAAATCAGGATGGCCGAACAGCTGGAGCCGGAAGTGACGACCGCTTTGGTTTTCCGCTCGGGCAACACCATGTCCATTTGGCTGGTTTTGGATTTTTTGGCGATTTTGTTTCTGCCGATTACCATGTATTACATCAGCTGGCTGGTGCGGCGGGCCAACGCCGATTATCTGAACATCAATTACCATTTTTTGGACAAAAGAAAAGTCGCCCGCTTTAAGCGCAAGGGCATCAAAATTTGCGCCTGGACCGTGGACAACGTGAAAAAAATCAATTACCTCAAAAATTTGGGGATTGACGGCATCATCACGAATTATCCCGACCGGCTGTAAAATAATAATTATTTATTGCTGGATTGAAGAAAGATAAAAAAAATTAACTGGAATCATGAATCAGGAATTAGGAATCAGGGCAGATTGTCTGGTTCCTTATTCCTAATTCATTATTCCTAATTCCCAATGAGCTTATTCAAAAAAAACAAGTACCCGGCCCATTTGCGGGAAAATTTGAGCTTCGGCAAGCAGGCGTTTATTTTTGCCTGGGAAATCGCCAAAGTCGTGGTAATTTCTCTGGCCATTATCGTGCCGGTGCGCTATTTTTTAATCAAGCCTTTTTATGTTCTGGGCGCGTCCATGGAGCCGAATTTTTACAATCATGAGTATCTGATCATCAATGAGATCAGCTATTATTTCAGCGAACCGAAGCGGGGCGATACGGTGGTGGTCAAAGACCCGTTTGACCCGCGGCAGTATTTCATCAAAAGAGTGGTCGGCTTGCCGGGCGAGGAAATCAGGATTTCGGCCGGCCAGGTCTATATTCACGGCCAAAATAATCCCGGCGGCGAAGTTTTGGCGGAAGATTATCTGGCCCCGGGCACCAAGACGTTGGGCGAGGTTTTTGTCAAAATTAAAGCCGGCGAATATTATCTTTTGGGCGACAACCGGTCCGCCAGCTTAGATTCGCGGATGTTCGGCCCGGTTAAGCGGGATCAGATCATCGGCAAAACTCTGCTGCGCGGCTGGCCCTTGAGCCGGTTTGGTTTGGTGATTAATAACGCAGAGTATAATTTTTAACATATAAAAATAGCATGTAACATATAGCACATAGCATATAACAATTTCTTGATTACACTTGTCTTAGATTGTTATATGCTATGTGTTATATGTTATGTGATCAAAACTTATGCCCAAAGTAAAAGCGAAAAAAGAAAAAAATCAGCCGGGCGCCAAAGCCGTCCAGACCCTGCGCGGTTTTAAGGATATTCTGCCGGCCGAACAGCCTTATTGGAGTTATATCCGGAAGCTGGCCGAAAGTTTCGCCAAAGGCTACGGTTTTTCCGTCATTGAGCCGCCGATTTTGGAAGAAGCCGGCTTGTTTGCCCGCGCCATTGGCAAACAGACCGATATCGTGGAAAAAGAAATGTTCAGCTTCGTGGACCAAGGCGAAGGGGCGGTGGTTTTGCGGCCGGAAGCGACCGCTTCCATCGCCCGGGCTTATATCACTCACGGCATGGTAAGCCTGCCCCAGCCGGTCAAGCTTTATTATTGGGGCCCGATGTTTCGCCGCGAACGGCCGCAATCCGGGCGCCAGCGGCAGTTCCATCAATTCGGCTTTGAAATCCTGGGCGACAGCAGTCCGGTGATTGACGCCCAAATTATCGCCCTGGTCCATAATTTTTACCAGCAAATCGGGCTGGAGCAGTTCAGCCTTCAGGTCAACAGCCTCGGCTGTCCGAATTGCCGCCAGATTTACGTCAAAGAATTGACGAATTATTACCGCAGCAAGCGCCGGCTGCTTTGCGAGGACTGCAAACAGCGCCTGGCGAAAAATCCTTTGCGCCTTTTGGACTGCAAAAAGCCGTCCTGCCAGTTTTTAAAAGCCGAAGCGCCGCAGATTATTGACTGGTTAGACGACGACTGCAAAAACCATTTTATGAAAGTGGTTGAATATTTGGACGAGCTTAACATTTCCTATAAATTAAATCCCCAATTAGTCCGGGGCCTGGATTATTACACCCGCACGGTTTTTGAAGTCTGGCCCAAGGAAGTAAAAGAAGGCGCGCAAAGCGCTTTGGCCGGCGGCGGCCGCTATGACGGCTTAATTGAGCTTTTGGGCGGACGCGATACGCCGGCCGCGGGCGCGGCCATCGGCGTGGAAAGGACAATCAGCCAGTTAAAACAGCAGGAAAAGCAAATTCCTCTGGAAACCGCGCCGGACGTGTTTTTGGCGCAAATCGGCGACCAGGCCAAGATCAAAGCCCTGCTTTTGTTTGAACAGCTGCGCCAGGAAGATATCCAGGCGGCGGAAAATTTCGCCAAAGACAGCCTGAAAATACAGCTGGAATTGGCCAATAAGCTGAAAGTGAAATACGCCCTGATCTTGGGGCAAAAGGAAGTCATGGACGGCACGATTTTAATCCGCGACATGGAAAGCGGGGTGCAGGAAGTCGTGGATTTCAAAAAAACGGTTTTGGAACTGAAAAAGAAGTTGGCGCGCCTGAATGGGGGAGCAGTCTAGGACAATAAAGCAAGAAAATAAGAAAATATGTGAATTTAACGGATTTTAGCGCGGCTTTTATTATCCACATTCTGTCCACTTTCGCCGCTTGACAGCAATTTTTTAGGTGGTAAAATTAATTATGATAAGACAATATAAATTATAATCAACAAAGCGCCCTGGCGCTTTTATTTTGTAAAAATATGCTTAACTTCAGCAAAAAACCGCTAATCTTAATCACTTTAACCCTGGCTTTGGGGCTTTATGGGTGCGGGAAAAAAATAATGGTAAATAATAATACTATCCAAAATCAAAATCAGACTATTAATCAAGATAACAATGTTAGCGAGGAAATTAAAACTCTGGCTTTGGAAATTGAGGATTGGAAAAAATATAAAATGATTTCATCGGGTAAAAATGGCATTTTTTATTATGATTCATGCGGCGATAAAGAATTTGATAGTTTTGTTAACGTAGTGAATAAAGGAAAAATTTTTGAATTAAAATTGAATCGGGCTTTAACTTTAATTTATACGCCAAACTACAATAATTGGACGAATGCGGAATTAAAAAAAC
>MHIR01000038.1:3236-5280 GCA_001817615.1 Candidatus Buchananbacteria bacterium RIFCSPLOWO2_02_FULL_46_11b
AGATAAGATCTTATGGAGCGGCACCTGCGGTTCCGGAATGAAACCAGACGAAAATACCTCGGCCTTTTATGAATTTCAAAATTGCGAGACAGCCGGAAAAGCTTTGGAATATTTTTTGAAAAATAAATAATTTTAAAATCATCAACATAGCGCCCTAGAAGTATCTCTTTTGGTACTCAACGCTATGTTTGGTATTAACGGAGATTCTTCTAAGGAGTCTCTGTTTTTAGTAAAAATGAACCTTGAAAATTTAAGAGGATGGATGGAAATATGAAAGCAGAACAAAAAATCAATCTGGCATGTAAACTAAAGGAAGCAACAAAAATACAAGGAGTAAAAACAATGAGAAAGACAGCGATGTTAACAATGGCATTGGCGGCTTTTATCGCCGCCTCGGCAATGGGAATTGAACTGGATGTGCCTTTTAAGGCACAAGTACTGCCTGGAACATGGGGACCATATCCTACGGCTGATTCAAGAAACTGCGGTCCCGCCAGCGTCTTAATGGCCGCGGCTTACCATTTGGGCTTTGTCCCGACCGAACAGCAAATCAAAGATTTGAATGACTGGATGTTTTCGGTTGGGATAATAACCGACGTCAGAAACTACAACGGCGATTACACTGATGCCACTGATCTTATCCGGATAGCCAAAGAATATTTTGGCTTCAATGAGGCGACGAAGTACAATAATAATGATTTGGATTTACTTAGACAGGCATTGTCTGATAACAATCCGATTATTGTCGGCGTTAAACTTAACATGAGCACGACTTTAGCCGGCCACTTTATGCTTCTCGTCGGCATAACGGATACGGAGGTAATTGTTAATGATCCCGGACACACGGCAGGCAGCAAGGTTCCTTATCCAATCGCACAGTTTCAAGCCTCATGGGAAACGCAAAATTACTGTTCGGTGATAATCAACAGCCAAGCAGGCTGGGATAACTTTCATAAATTTGGCGAGCGTCATTTCCCCGCCGGCGCCATTATCGCCGCGGACACGAACGCCGACGGCAGCCTGAACGGCGAAGACTTCTGGCTCATAGAGAATAGCCGGCGCCGCAAGATCATGACCGCCGCGGTCATGAAATCCTGGAACCGAACGTTTGGCGAAGCCGTGCAAGTAAGGCCAGAGGAGCTGGAAAACTATCCCCTCGGAGCGGATCTGCTCTACCGGCCCGGAACAATCGTTGAGTATGAAAATACCTACCACTACATCAGGCCCACGGTTTCCGGGGGCTTGGCCAGAAACGATGCCACCCTATTTGCCCTGCAATCAGCCGGGTTTCATCAGGAGAAGTTCGTTTCGGCCCAAGCCGGAGACGATGACAGCGCGGCTTTAAGCGCCATTCCCTCGGCCGGCAGCTTAATCGCGCCCGTGCCCACGGCTATGCCCGGCGTCTTGGTTAAAGGTTCAGGTCCGGAGATTTACTGCCTGAAACTGCACGCGGACGGGAAAATCTACCGCCAGCATGTCTATTCGGAAAAGGTTTTCCAAAACCAGTTCGGCAGCTACTACCCGAATATTTCCGAGGTTGACTACGTTTCAGTAAGCGACTTCCTGCTCTACGCCTGCCCCGGGTGGCCCGAGCCCCTGGGTTTTGGCGACGGGGCAATCATCCGGCTGGCAGACGAGCTTGCGGCTTCGGGATTAACCTTTCCGGCAAGTACCGGCTTTATGGTCTCGGACGGCGTTCTGCGCCGGATGGAGCCGGACTTGGACACTCGCCTGGCTTTCATGGGCTACAATCCGGCCGCGGTGTTAGATGTCCCGGCGGCGCAGGTTTGGCCAAGGATAGTGGCGGATTCCCTTGCTGACGGGAATTCCACCTTTGAGATCGCCGGCGGTTCGGGCGGCGGGCAAGCCCTGCCTTCAAGCATTCAAATCTCTCTGGCCCAGACAATCTGGCAAGTCTTGACCTCAAGCGAAAACACCGGCAGCTATGTTTCCGCCAGAGTTTTTGACCAGGACGGCAACGAGATGGCTGGCCAGAGAGTGCTGTTTGTTTCCGACAGCGTCTTTCCTGACTATGTCTTTACGG
>MHIR01000038.1:5298-5401 GCA_001817615.1 Candidatus Buchananbacteria bacterium RIFCSPLOWO2_02_FULL_46_11b
CTTGCCTGGCCTGGAGTCTCGGGCAAGCCGAAGTCTGGGCCGAGCTCTACGACAACCGCGAAATCCGCTCGGAACGGATTAGCGTGTCAGTGGTGGAGTCTTT
>MHIR01000039.1:0-8166 GCA_001817615.1 Candidatus Buchananbacteria bacterium RIFCSPLOWO2_02_FULL_46_11b
CTGGGCAAAATAAGTCAAGGCTTTATAAAAAGACCCCGGGGCCGCGCCGCGGCCGGAAATTTGTCCTTGCTGTACAGTTAACAGTCAAGGGTAACACTTCTAAGCAGTTTTTCTTGGGGTGTCAGTCCATTCAGCGTCTCATGTAACCTCTCAAAATTGTAATAGTGCAGCCATTCATAACTTGTCTTCCAGACCCTTAAAGGATTCAGATAATACTCGTCGTCAATTGTCCGATGGACTCTTTCTACTTCGGCGTTCCAATAAGGCGAGCTTTTAGGAATGAAATAATGTTGGATATTGTTTTGAGTGAGCCAGTCGTGAAAACAGCCTCTAAACTCCGAGCCGTTGTCAGTTTGAATAGAGATAATTTTAAAGCCAAAGTACTCCCGCGCTTCTAAAAACACTTCAATCGCGTTTTTGCTTTCTTTTGTGGGAAATATCTTGAAATAATACTTATGGGTAAAAGGATCAAGAACGGAAAACAGATACCTTCTAACTCCGTATTCATAGACGTATTTAACATCCATTTGCACGCCTTGGCCTTGTTTTTCAATGGTTAGGGCGTATTTCAGAGGTTTGTACCAAGGAAGCTTTCTTTGAGGCTTTCTAATCAAGTTTTTTCGTTTGTAGTAACGATAGATAATTGTGGTAGACAAATCTATCCCTAATTTTCTCTTAACCAGCCACTTCATTTTCTTTGGCCCGTAATTTGTTCTTAGTTTCTGTTCCTCGATAAATTTTCTTACCTCATAAGTCAATTTGAGGTTTGGTTGGTTCTTAAAAGGCGTATAAGTGTTACCTTTTGAACCGTAATCTTTAAAGAGCCAATAGTAGTAGGTTTTCCTGGAAATGCCAAATATTTGGCATACTTTCTTAACTGTCATGTGGCAGTTGTTAACCTGCCGGTACCACAAAAACCTTTGCTGTCGGTTAAATTTGGGCTTATTCATAGCACTTTGGTATTAATAGTTAACAGGTGTTACCTTTAGAATACCAAAATGTTACCATATAGTGTTAACTCTACACCAAATTGACATTTATTCCAATTCGTGCTATCATTACCTACATATAGTTAGCGTAGAAATAAAGTCGAATTTCTCCTCTCTATATCTTAATTCACTCTATTTCTGCGAACTCACATCTATGCAAGGAACAATCAAAAAATTGACTGACAAAAACTTCGGTTTTATCAGCCAAGAAGGTCAGGAAAAAGATTTGTTTTTCCACGGCAACGAGCTGGTCGGCTGCACTTTCGCTGATTTACGCGAAGGTGACGCCGTCACTTTCGAAGTCAGCGATACTCCGAAAGGCCCCGCCGCCGTGAAAGTCAGCAAAATCTAAGACTTTCCAATATAAACAAGAACCGCCTCCGCAAAGGGGCGGTTTTTGGTTTATATACCGCACCCTCACCCTGTCCCTCCCCCTAGTCAGCCCGCCTGCCACGCCGTTTACATTTTTTATTAATAACCTTTATAAAATTAGATTAAAATATTTATCAAAAAGATTGACGTAAGTGGCGAGGCGGGCAGGGGGGAGGGACAGCCCGCCCGCAATGCATCGCAAGCGAGCTTGCTCGCGTAGCGATGCGGGCGGGGGTGAGGGGAAGTAAAACAAATCGCCAAACCGCTAATTTCTTGCTACAATAAAAACATAACTATGAATAACCAATCAATCACAAAATACTGGAAAATGCCGGCCGCCGAGGTTTTGGCGGATTTGGATTCAAGCCGGAAAGGCTTGAGTTTTTCTGAAGCCAAAAGCCGGCTTTTAAAATACGGCAAAAACGAAATCCAGGCCCAAACCAAGCGCCCGGCCTGGAAAATTTTATTGTCCCAGTTCAAAAGCCCGCTGGTTTTAATTTTATTGGCCGCCAGCATCATCTCTGGTATCCTGGGTGAAACGGTTTCCACCGGCATTATTGTTCTGATTATTTTGTGTTCGGCGGTTTTGGCGTTTTTCCAGGAATACAAATCCGAATCGGCCATGGATAAATTAAGGAAAAAAGTGTCGCTGAAAACCACGGTTATTCGCGACAATAAGCCCCAAATGATCAACGCCGCCAATTTAGTTTTAGGCGACATTGTCTTGCTTGATTTGGGCAAAGCCGTGCCCGCCGATTTAAGGCTGATTGAAACCGATGATTTGCTGATTAACGAATCTCTGTTGACCGGCGAATCTTTTCCCGTGGAAAAAAACGCCAAGCCCCTGGGGGTCAATAATTACCTGCCCCAGGCTATGGCCAATCTGGCTTTTATGGGCACGCACGTGGCCCAAGGCAGCGGCAAAGGCATAGTGATTGCCACGGCTAAAAACACCGAGCTGGGCAAAACCGCCCATCTTTTGCAGGCTAAGCCCCAGGAAACCGAATTCCAGAAAGGCATCGGAAAATTCGGCATTTTATTGGCCAAAGTCATCTTGTTTTTTACTTTGGGCATCTTTTTAATCCTGGCAGTTTTTAAGCACAACATCGCCGAATCCCTGCTTTTTTCCTTAGCCATTGCCGTGGGCATTTCCCCCGAGCTTTTACCGATGATTATCACGATTAATCTCTCAAACGGCGCCCAAAAAATGGCCAAGAAAAAAGTGATTGTCAAACGGCTGATGTCCATTGAAGATCTGGGCAATGTTGATATTTTATGCACGGATAAGACCGGCACTTTAACCGAAGGCAAAATTTCGCTTGAGGGCTTTTATGATTTAACCGGCAAAAACAACCGGCTGGTTCTGGCCGACGCCTGGCTTTGCAATTCTTTGACCGTGGCCAAGGATTTTTTCGGCAATCCTTTGGATGAAGCGATAATCGTTACCGGCAAAAAAGAAAAGGTTGCCGCCGAAATCAAGGGTTGCGAGGTTTTAGACAGCCTGCCGTTTGATTTTACCCGCCGGAAAATGAGCGTTATTGCCGAATGCCGGGGCAAACGCCAATTAATCTGCAAAGGCGCGGTGGAAGAAATGCTGGCGGTCTGCCGTAAAGCCAAACTTAACGGCCGAACCGAATCCTTGGCGCCGAATCTCAAGAAACTGAAGGAAAAATTTCTGCGATTGGAAAAAGACGGCTTGCGCCTGCTTTTAATCGCCAATAAAGAAATCGGCTCCAAGTCGAAATACGGCCCGGATGATGAAACCGGCTTAATTTTAACCGGCTATCTGGCGTTTTCCGACAAACCCAAAGAAACCGCCAAAAAATCTCTGGCCGCCTTTAAAAACCTGGGTGTGCGGATAAAAATCCTGACCGGCGACAGCGAGCTGACGGCTGTTCATGTTTGCCGCGAGCTAAACTGCCGGACTTCGAAAATTCTGCTGGGGCAGGAAATTGAGGCCATGACCGAAGAACAGCTGAAAGCCAAAGTTGAAGCCGCCAATATTTTTGCCAAAATCACGCCCGAGCATAAATTAAGAATCATCAACGCTTATAAAAGTCTGGGGCATACGGTCGGCTTTCTGGGCGACGGGGTCAATGACGCGCCGGCTCTGCGCGCCGCGGATGTCGGCGTTTCGGTTGATTCGGCCGTGGACGTGGCCAAAGAAGCCGCGGATGTCGTGCTTTTGGAAAAAGGGCTTTCGGTTCTAGCCGACGGCATCATTGAAGGCCGAAAAACCTTCGGTAATACCTTAAAATACATTTTAGCCACGATCAATTCCAATTTCGGCAACATGTTTTCCGTGGCCGGCGCCGCGATTTTCCTGCCTTTTATTCCCATGTTGCCGGTCCAGATTCTGCTTTTAAATTTTTTAAGCGATTTTCCCATGCTGGCGATTTCTTCGGACAAAGTGGATGAAGAATATCTGAAAAAACCCAAGCACTGGGACATGAAAATCATCAGCAATTTCATGGTCCGCTTCGGCTTATTAAGCTCGCTTTTTGATTTTATCAGCTTCGGTCTTCTGCTTTTAGTCTTTAAGGCCAATGCCTCACTTTTTCAGACCGGCTGGTTTTGGGAATCATTTTTAACCGAGGTGGTGGTTGTCTATATCATTCGGACCAAAAAATGGTTCTGGCAAAGCTTGCCCAGTAAGACGTTATTCTATACCGGTCTGATCACGACGGCCATTGTTTTAATGTTTATTTACACCAAACTCGGCGTTTTCTTTGATTTCACTCCCCTGCCCCTGCCGATTCTCTTTCTCTTAGTCGGCGTCACCGCGGTCTATTTTGGCATCGTGGAAGTGGCGAAGAAGACTTTTTATAAGAAGTTCGGGGTTTAGCGAGGTAGATAGGTTATTAGGTTATTAGGTGGTTAGGTGGTTAGTCATTATAAGTTGATTCAAATTGAATCAGCTTTTTTGTTTTATACCACACCCTCTCCCTCGCCTCGCTTTCCTTAAGTTATCGTGAGGCGAAGCGGGCTGTCTCCCCCCCGATTTTTTATACCACACCCTCTCTCTGTCTCTCCCCCTAGTCAGGGGGAGAGGACTATTCTTATTGGGGCTTGCTTGTAAAAATAGTCTTTCCTTATTTAGTATCGCTTACCTTTATTTCTCTTTCCTCCGCTTCTCTTTTTTATTTATTTCCGGGGTACTTGGTGTATCTTTAATTAATGATTTTTTAGTAGCGACAAGTCGCGACTTGTCGCTACTTGTCTTTTGTGATTTAGCCTACCGGCTTAATCAATTAACTCAACTCTGTTTTTATCATCCAAACTCGCCTTTTGTTCCCTCCCCCTAATCAGGGGGAGGGACAGGGAGAGGGTTTAAGAGAATCGGGGGGAGAGACAGAGAGAGGGGATGAGAAGTGGAGAGACAGGGAGAGGGGTTGGCAAAAAAACCCGCTGTGCATAACTCCCAAAACCATCTTTAATATTAAAATGTATTAAATATGTAAAATAAGCCAAATTATATCATATTTAGTAGACATAAGTAGACACTACTTGACTTAACTGGACATCAGGTCTATAATTTAAGTATAATGCATGCGAAATCCGCGATAATAAAAAACCTCCAAAACCATGGCCGGATATGATCTTCTGACAATGGAGGAGGTCGCAAAGCGCCTTGGGGTATCCCTCAAGACTGTTTATCGCTGGATTGAAGCGGGCGAATTGCCGGTAAGTCTCATGGGCGAGCGGACTTACCGGATTTTTGAACGCGATTTTATTAAATTTATTTATTCCCGGCGGATCAACAAAAAGAAAGTTGATAGCGAGTCTAAGTAGATTTGATAAAGTCGCGTTTTTTGCTGTTTAGAATTTAGGTCGGTAGGTTGGTATCCGCCAGAGGCGGATCCGCCTCTGGCGGAGGTGGTAGATCGGTAGGGCTAGTTGATATTTGTTTTTTAGAGTAAAAAATAAAGAGAAAAAACAAAGAGATTAAAAATAGACAAAACGACATTTACAAGCAAACCCCAATAGAAATAGTTCCCTCCCCCCAATCGGCCCGCCTGCCTTTCGGCCATGAGCTCAAGGCCGAATGGCCACGCCGTTGAAATTTTTTATCAATATAATCTTTATAAAATTAAATTAAGATGTTTGTCAAAAAAATAAAAATAAAAAACAAAGAGATTAAAAATAGACAAAACGACATTTACAAGCAAACCCCAATAGAAATAGTTCCCTCCCCCCAATCGGCCCGCCTGCCTTTCGGCCATGAGCTCAAGGCCGAATGGCCACGCCGTTGAAATTTTTTATCAATATAATCTTTATAAAATTAAATTAAGATGTTTGTCAAAAAAATAAAAATAAGTGGCGAGGCGGGCAGGGGGGAGGGACAGGGAGAGGGGAGGCGCAACCTAACGAATTAACCCCATCAACCAAAATGTAAAACCAACCAAATTTAACTTGACAAAACACGCATTATTTACCAAGACAAAAATCAAATAACAAACAAAAACTAAACAAAACAAACAAACAAACGCTAAATTAAAACAAAAAAACACTAAAATCAACACTAAATAAAAACAAAAACTAACAAAATTTCGCTAAAAATAAACAAAAAAGAGAAGCAAAGGAAAGAGAAATAAGAGATAAAAGTTTAGTCTTGTCATCCCGCACGAGATCGCACTTTGGTAAGCCTTGAGGCGGCCGAGATGCGGAATGACAAAGTAAACAAGCCAAGAGATTAACCAACCAATCTAATTAACCCAAATGGACAACTTCCGTCCACAACTAAATAAGAAGTTCCGCAAGCTGGCTCTGCTCGCCGCGGTTTTGCTGTTGGTTTTCTTTGGCTTGAAATTCGGCGCCCAGACTTTTGCCGCCAGCCAGACTGATAATATTTTTAGCAATGTCATGACTAATACTTTCGGCAAGGCTTTAAACGCGCCGGAAAAATTTGACCATACTTTAGCCGGCGCGGATTACCAGTCAGTCTTCAACAAATTGGTCCGGCCGGGCATCTTCCCGATTGTCAAAATTTTGGAAAACGCCAAGAATAAATTACTGAATATTTTTGCCCCGCAAAAAAGCACGCCGATAATCATTGAGGTTTCCCGAACGCCGAAAACCCAAACCGCGACCTCAACTACAGCCATCATCACCCAGATTGTAAACTCAAATCAGGTCAGGGAAGTCATCAACCGCGAATTGAGAGAAACCGTCAAGCGCGAAATTCAGGTCGTGGAAAAAGTTAAGACTATTGAAACCAAAGAAATTGTTTACCGAGACGCGCCCGCGGCGCAAACACCAGCCGTGAGCGCGGCCCCGAGCCAATTCCTGCAAAATAATCTCATGCTGACTAATGAGCCGGGCAAATATTTGCTGGGCGACACCGCTTTCGGCGGCACAATCAGTTTTGATAAAGGCACGATTATTGACTTTACCGGCGTTCATGTCTTCAACTGGCCCCTCTCGCCCTCCAATACCATTTCCGGCGGCAGCAGCGTCACTAATATTACTACCACCGGCATTACTTCGGAATCCGACCCGATCTTTATCGGCTGGGCCGGTTATTCTCATGGCAGACTTTCGGTTTTGAACGCGACCACCACTAATATCGGAACTCTGCAAGTCTATACCGGCGCCACCTTGCCGTCAGCCACGACCACGGACCGGATGTATATCGGCAATCAATTATCCGTGGCCACTTCTTCGCCTTGGGAAAATACCAAATTGGCCATCTCGGGCAATATGGCTCTGGCGGGTAATCTGTATCATCAGGGCAGTGCGACCACCACGGACTCGGGCTACTTCGGAACTTTGGGTCTAAATAATCAATATATTAACAGCTGGTCGGAAATTTCGGCTTTGGCCGGCGACTTTACTTTAACCGCTTGGTTTGCCACCACCACTTGGGCGGGGGACAATGACCTGACGGTTAAAGGCGCGGCCACGACCACCGGCAAATTAGTCGTCGGGACTTCGGCTTTGGAAAATGCCACTTCCACTTTAAATGTCATTGGCAACAGTTACTTTAAAGGCAGCGCCACGACCACCGGCGTTTTGGAAGCAAACGAGTATGCCACTTCCACCGGCGGCTTCTTTACTCAAAGTTCCGGCTGGTTCGGCCAAAGCGCCACTTCCAGCAAGTCTCTGTATGTCGGCAATCAATTGAACGTGGCCACGACTTCGCCCTGGGCGGGTTATGAATTCGCCCTGGCCGGGGATCAAGTCCTAACTGGCAATCTGCTGGGCTTGGGCTATGGCCAGTTTAACAATGTTTCCACGACTGATACTTTGTATGTCGGGGGTTATGCTTCTACTACCGGCGGATTATTCACCCAGGGCAATATCTACTCCGGCGCCAATGCCACGACCACGGGCTCAACTTATCTGGGCGCGACCGCCGGCTTAAACAATGTTTACATCAATAATTGGACAGACATCGCGACTTTAAGCGGCTCGGATATCTTTACTTTGACTAACTGGTTTGCCACGACGACCTGGGCCGGGGGGCGAGATTTGACGGTTAAAGGCAATGCCACGACTTCCGGCGTCTTGATGGTTAATACCGGTACTGGCGAATGGAGCGCGCCCACTTCCACTTTAATGGTCAACGGCTCCGGCTTGTTTACCGGCAACGCCACAACTTCTGGCAATTTCACGGTTAGAGGCCAAA
Organism: Candidatus Buchananbacteria bacterium RIFCSPLOWO2_02_FULL_46_11b; assembly: GCA_001817615.1. Taxonomy (GTDB): domain Bacteria; phylum Patescibacteriota; class Patescibacteriia; order Buchananbacterales; family UBA6539; genus 02-FULL-45-11b. The sequence continues at coordinate 7,990 of MHIR01000039.1, forward strand.
GCGCTTTTGGCGCCGTCGCCCAGCCCGTGTCAACAACCACCCTGCGCTTATTTGACAACTATGTTTTTAACGGCAACAGCAATACCAGCACGGCGCTGTTTATTCACCGGCCGACGGTCGCTGATGGCGCGGGCTTGGGTCCCTTGTCCTTATTCTACGGCCTGTATATTGAAAACC
>MHIR01000039.1:8185-8427 GCA_001817615.1 Candidatus Buchananbacteria bacterium RIFCSPLOWO2_02_FULL_46_11b
CACTTATGGCTTGTACGCCAACGGCAATTCCTATTTCAACGGCGCGGCCACGACCACCGGCCGAGTGGTGATTGGCAATCTTAACCCGACCAACAATTATGGTTCGCTTTGGGTGGGCGGGGATATCTACTCTTCGGGCGCGGTTTCCACGACTGATACTTTGTATGTCGGGGGTTATGCTTCTTCCACCGGCGGCTTCTTCACCCAGAGTTCCGGCTGGTTCGGCCAAAGCGCCACTTCCA
>MHIR01000040.1:0-5837 GCA_001817615.1 Candidatus Buchananbacteria bacterium RIFCSPLOWO2_02_FULL_46_11b
ATGGCCACGCCGTTTACATTTTCTTTTATTATATAAAAATAAGTCGGGACTAACTGCGACTGCAATAATAATCAAGTAAGTGGCGAGGCGGGCAGGGGGGAGGGAACATTTTTTAATAGCATTATCTATAAAATATAGGCTTACACTATTTATTATCCCTTGCCCTTACTTCTCTTTCCTTTGCCTCTCTTTTTTAAAAGACCGCATCGTCTTGACTATAATTGGTTGTTGGGATAACCTAAAGATATAGAAATCAACACGGCGCGTTGATTTTTTATTTATGTCCGACATATACAATAAAAACGATAATTTGGATATTAGAAGGAAATTAAGGCTTAATTCCACGAAAAGCGAGATTATCCTTTGGCAACAATTAAGAAATAAAAGATTTTTAAACCTCAAATTTAAGCGCCAATACGGCATTGATAATTATATCGTTGATTTTTATTGCCCAAAATTCAAATTGGCCATTGAAATTGATGGGGGCTACCATTTAGAAAAAGAAACCAAAGAATATGATCAGGCCCGGCAGGAATACCTTGAAGACATAAGCATTGTTTTTTTAAGGTTTACTAATAAGCAAATAATAAACGAACTAAAAATAGTTTTGAAAACGATAGCCGGATATATCACCGATAAAACAAATAAGACAAAATTTTTAGATAAGCCTCAATAAGAATAGTTCCCTCCCCCTGACTAGGGGGAGGGACAGGGTGAGGGTGTGGTAAAAAATCCCCGATGAAAATTCCGCTTGACAAAGTTTCAAGCATATGGTAATGTCAAATACTCTGATATAATAAGTAAGGCTGATATTGAATAGGCCTTTGACAACCGAGCTTCCCCCATGAAATATGGGGTTATTTGAATAGATATAGCGCTCCCGGGAAAATGACTCGGGGGCATATTGGATTTATGTAAAGATAGCGAAAAAACGAACATGATGGAGGACACATAGATGAAAAAGGTTAGAACGGCAAAAGGGACAATCTTGTTTGTCATGGTTCTGGTGATATTAAGTTGCCAGAATTACGGGACATGGGATGAATATTCCCTGTCCCTGGAAGCGGACGAATACGGCCGCCACGGCGACCTGCTGGTTGGCCGGCAAGAAATTGCCATCCAAAACGGCGGGGCGGCGGTGCCGGCCGCGCTGGGCGGCGCCACTTTGTACATCAGGGGCTGGCGCCAGGATCATCAGACTCAAATTGACAACGTTGTCGTCAATATGGAGTATGGCCTGGGCGGCGATTTGTCGTGGCTGAAAACGACGTATTACCCGGGCGAGAATATCGTCAGGGTCGGCGAGACGCAAGTCGCTTTCGGCGAAGGCCAGGAAGCGAAAAGTTTTGCCGAGGCGGCTGAACTGGCCATCAGGCAAGAAGCGGAAAAGCAGGCGGCCGCGGTTGACTCATGGGTCTACTACGGCGGCGGCTACGTGCCGCTGTTAGACGCGCTGGGCGTATTAATGCTGCTCTATAATATTGGCAGCGACTTGAGCGGAACCTATGAGGGAGATTTGGCGGTGCCGGAAGTGATCACGCAAGTAAGCCAGGAAGGCGACGAAGTGGTCATTGAGGTGCCATTTGGGCCTTTGGTCCAATTGGTCAAGGTTGACGCGACCATTTATTTGGTCGGCGACAAAGAGACGCAAGAAAAGCGACTTCTGAAAAAACCGCCGCTGATTGAAAAAAATGTCGTGGTCTACGTCGGCAACGCGTCCGGCGAAGGCGAAGGCGAAGGCGAGGGCGAGGGTGAAATACAAATTCCTCAACTTGCCGGCCAGCTTCAAGCCAGCGCCCAAGCCGCGATTGCCGCGGCCGGATTGATTGTCGGAACGATTGACAATATTTGTTCCGGCACGGTTGCCGCCGGATACGTGATTAACACCAATCCGGCTGGCGGCGCGTTCGTCAGTCCCGGGTCGGCTGTTGATTTAATAATCTCAACCGGACTTTGTCCGGGCGAAGGCGAGGGCGAGGGCGAAGGAGAAGGCGAAGGCGAGGGAGAAGGCGAGGGAGAAGGCGAGGGCGAGTTTGCCCTCACTGTTGCCATCTCTCCGTCTGATGCCGGCGCCGTCACCCGCGACCCCCTGCCTGACCCGATAACCCAAACCTACGCGCCCGGCACTCCCGTCTTGCTGACCGCCACGCCGGCGGCTGGTTATGTGTTTGACCGCTGGGAAGGGCCGGTGAGCAGTTTAACCGGCAATCCCGCGGCTGTCACTATGTGGCAGGATCAAGCGGTCACCGCCGTCTTTGTTTTAGAAGGCGGCGAGGGCGAAGGCGAGGGCGAGGGCGAAGGAGAAGGCGAAGGCGAGGGAGAAGGCGAGGGAGAAGGCGAGGGCGAGTTTGCCCTCACTGTTGCCATCTCTCCGTCTGATGCCGGCGCCGTCACCCGCGACCCCCTGCCTGACCCGATAACCCAAACCTACGCGCCCGGCACTCCCGTCTTGCTGACCGCCACGCCGGCGGCTGGTTATGTGTTTGACCGCTGGGAAGGGCCGGTGAGCAGTTTAACCGGCAATCCCGCGGCTGTCACTATGTGGCAGGATCAAGCGGTCACCGCCGTCTTTGTTTTAGAAGGCGGCGAGGGCGAAGGCGAGGGCGAAGGCGAAGGCGAGGGTGAGGGCGAAGGCGAGGGCGAAGGCGAAGGCGAAGGTGAGTTTGCGCTCACCGTTGCTTCCTCCCCGGCCGACGCTGGAACCATCACCCGCGACCCCGACCTTGCCCTTTACGCGCCAAACGCGCCCGTGGTTTTAACCGCGGTCCCGGCTGACGCTAATTGGGTGTTTGACCACTGGGAAGGCCCGGTGGGCAATCCCAGCGCCAGCATCACGGCCGTTTCCATGACCGGAGACATTGCCGTGACGGCGGTGTTTGTGCCGGCTTCGGATTTCCGCGTTGTTGACTACACCCAATCGGTGTCATTTTGTTCCGGCGGCTCGTTCTCAATGTTTATTGAAGTGGCCGGCGGCCAGCCGCCTTATACTTACAAATGGTATAAGGGAGGCACGGCGCCGAGTCAACAAATCGTCGGTCAAAATTCCTCAACCTACACGGTGACAAACGCTACCGGACAGGATGTGGATTTGTATTGGATGGACGTTTCCGACAGCGCCGGGAATAAAGTCCGAGTCGGTCCGGAGAAGCAGTATTAATTTGTCAGGAGAATTTTTCGGTCCAAATCCGTTGCTCTTGACAAAAATTGGCAGATGTGATAACCTGATGTATTCTGTGAGTTATCCGTTATTCTGTTAAGATAGACAAAGGAAGGAGGAATTTAGCTTAATAAAAAGTGTAAGGAAAGCAATTTCAGTAAGTCGGCAGTATCAGCCATAAGGAATGTTTCCTTTGGTTGCGCAACTAAACAAAAACAAGAAAAAAGAAAGCATGGAGGAAACGAACAATGAAAAAGAGCATGGTTTTTGCGGTATGTGCGGTAATGATGATTGCGATGATGATCACGATGAGCGCGACCGCCGCGAACGTCGTGATTGGTCCGGCCACGGTTTCCATGGGCGCCGATGTCACCATCGGGAGTCCGACGTCGGCGGGACTGCACGAACAGTACACCGGTGTCGGTAATGACGTGACGGTGTATGTTTCAGCAGCGGGTGCCGGTCTGACCTATCAATGGCGGAAAGGCGGTGTGGACATTGCCGGCGCGACCGATTCCGGATTGACGCTTGCGAACGTGGTTTTGGCCGATGCCGGAACATACGATTGCGTCGTGAGTGGAACTTGCGGTCTCCCGGCAACGACATTGCCCGTTACGGTCGCGATCTACGATCCCCTCACGGGCACGCCGATTTTGCCGATCTTTGAATGTCCTTTAGGCACTATCAGCCTGATGGCCATTCCGGTCGGCGGCAAGACCCCGTACACCTATGAATGGTTCGCGGATTACGGCGTTGGTCCCATGCTGCTGCAGGATGGCGCATCCCCTGGCGGCGGCGTGATTGCGGGTGCCGGGACGCTTCCGGTTCTGGGAGCGGCCAATCTCACGATTACGAACGCGGGCGCGCTCGACGCGGCCGATTACTCGTGTAGCGTCAATGACGCGCCGCTCATCAACGACCCGGATATTTAACCGGCGAGCGAGGGCAAAACAAGCATGATCCAATGGCTCAATAAAATGGGCTCAAAAGATCTGCGAAGCAAGCAGAGGGGCAGAAGTTTTTCCGAATAAGGAGAAACTTCTGCCCCTCCTTTTTTATATAACGCGAATAGAGCAGGAAGGTAAAATTAAAAGTAAATTAAAAGCGAGTAAATAGTAGCGACAGGTCGCGACCTGTCGCTACTATTTACTCGTAATTTACTTTTATTTTACCTTTTTTTGCCAGGGGATTGACAATAATTGAAAGATATGATAATCTAAAGTATTGGCAAAAGTGGCTTTAATTTTAGCAATTTTTGCCAGCTCTTTGGCAATAATGTGTAATATTGGGAAATTTACAAACCAGCGGCCTGAATAAACCGCGATGGAGGAGCACAAGATGAAATGCAAGATGAAGATTGGAATGTTGGCGGTGTTATTGGTTATTTTTGGTCCGGCTTTCGCGATGAATGTCGTGATTGGTCCGACGCCGGCATCGTTCTACGATCCGCCGGATGCGGGCCAGGTTTTACCGGCCAGCCAGACGGCGCTGACGGAGGATTCGTATTCGTTTTCCCTTGATTCGGCCACCGGCGATCCGGTGCTGTCCTATCAATGGATGTATAACGGCACGGATATTCCGGACGAAACCGGCACGGCGCTGACGATTGTATCAGCGGTTTTGGGCAATGCGGGCGACTATATATGCCGAGTGACTTCGGGCTATGGCTGCGATTCTCTTTCATTGAAAGGTACGCTGTCGGTTGACCAGCGCCTGATGTTCAACGAACATCCAAGCGATGTCAATAAGACTGTCGGCGAGGAACTGATTTTTCAGGCCGAAGCCGTGGGCGTGGGCGCGATCGCGTACCATTGGGAGAAGGATACGGTTGATCTGGTTGACGGCCTTACCGCCGGCGGCAATACGATTACGGGCGCGAATACCCGCGTGTTGTCCATTGATTCGCTGCTCGCGGTTGATGCCGGCAGTTATGTCTGCCAGGCGGTTGACAGCCGCGTGCCGGCCCAGACCGCGGCCAGTAATCCGGGCGTGGTGGCAGTTAATTTGCTGCCGCCAACCTTGGCGCTGACCCATGCTGATTTGGCCGCTGACATGACGGCGGTCTTTAACAGCAACGGCACCGCGATCCAATCGGTTTGCGCCGAAGCGCTTCCGGGCGGGACCGACTGGGCCAATGTCACGAATATCGGCATTGATTTCGTGAATATGACGACTTTCAGCCAGGTTCTTGAAGTCCATGGTATCGCGGTTGTGCCAAACGTTGACACCGCGGCCGTCATTTTTACCGGCGCGGGTCTGGACTTGGGCGGCGCCCCGGCGCAAGTGGCAGATCCGCTGACCTTGGTGGGTCTTGACTGCTATATCTTGCCTTGGTTTGAGGTAAGCGCCGATCCGGGAACGAAGTATTTCTTCAATCCGGCCGCGGTTAAAGCCACGCTGAATGGCGCGGACTTGGCCACGGAAATCGGATTTTATCTGCTGAATATCACCAACTAGGCGACAGCGGGTAAATAATTTACGGGCGGTCTGATCACATAATGTGACAGGCCGCTCTTTTTTTTATTTTTTTATATCACAGCTCACCTCCTCCTGTTTTTTATTATAGCTTATTTAAAAAGATTGTTTCGTTTTGTCATCCCGCACGAGGCCGCCCTTAGTTAAGTTTTGCGGCGGCCGAGATGCGGGATCCAGGGTTGAACGATTATAACTTTGATATTAG
>MHIR01000040.1:5881-6085 GCA_001817615.1 Candidatus Buchananbacteria bacterium RIFCSPLOWO2_02_FULL_46_11b
TCCGCATCGCGGTCAACTTAAGCTTGCCAGTGACGACCGCGTGCGGAATGACAAAACAAAAAAATAAAAGGAGAGAAGCGGTTCAATCACCTTATTTTTTAGCTTAATAATTTCCGCTCAATAAAGCCATTTTTTGTTAAAATCAATAAATAATCCGTGATTTGCCCTTGACAAATTTCTAAAAATAGAGTAAGCTATAATATT
>MHIR01000041.1:0-2475 GCA_001817615.1 Candidatus Buchananbacteria bacterium RIFCSPLOWO2_02_FULL_46_11b
GCCAAAACCTCGCCCAAAGTCGGAATATCATCTTCCCCGTCCTTGATTCTGATTTTTTTAACTTCCTTTAAAGTTAAATTTTTTATCCGCCGAAATTTTTTGCCCAGGCGCGCCAGCTGGCTGTCATGAATCACGACCGGATATTTGTCTTTGGTGATGCGGATATCGAATTCAACCATGTCCACGCCCATTTCCAGGGCTTTTCTGATTCCCGTTAGCGTATTTTCCGGCGCGTACGCCTTGGCGCCGCGGTGACCGATTTTTAACATAGTTTAGTGAGTAGATTGTAGTGAGTAGAATACAAACAACAGTAAAATATTATCTAAGCTGAAGTAAACACATGTTTTTAAATGCTTCGTCTTGTATCTTTAAACAGATGTCAGCATCACTATTACTCATCGCCAGCTTAACGTAGCAATCATCGGCAAAAACAGTCTGGCAGCTGGTCCTTAGCGCGGTTCCTTCATGAAGGCAGTCCGTCCCGGTAAAACTTTTCCATCCTTTACGGATTAAGCCTGTTAATTTTTCGCATAAAGAGGGATTATTGTCTTTATAAGCTAAGCCTTTGTAGCATCTTAATTTATATTCGTCGGTTTTTACCAAATCGCACAGCGACAAATTATCATTTTTAACGGCCAAGGCCGCATAACATTCATCAATACATTCATTATAGCCATTATCCTTCAGACAAAGGGGCATTGTTAATTTATCGCATAAAGCCGGGTCATTATTCTTATCCGCCAAATCTCTATAGCATTTCATTTTAAAATAAGAGTCGTCAATTTTTTCACACAAAAAAATATCATTATTATTGAAGGCTAATTGCGCCAGGCATTCATAGCCGAGTTTTTTTCTGGTGTAAGTGGTGCTTAATTCTATTTCCCATTGGCAATAAGCCGGATTATTTTTTTGCAGACCTTTTTGGGCCAAGCCCGCAATTTGATTATTGATTAAACCGCGGGGCAGACTTAATATGGTCGGTGAAATAAAAAAAATGAACAAGATTAAAACGATTGACTTCCAGACTGATTGTTTGGCGATTTTAGCGACAACAACCGCAAAAACAACGCAACCTAAAAACATAATCGGCCACATATAAATAATAGCAAAGGTCATTCCATATCCAAAAAAATCATCGGGCGGATTTATAAAACCAAAATAAAAAATAAATAAACCCCAAATTAAAAATGGGAATAAAAGCAAGCTGGCAAAATAAATCTTATTTTGCTTAAGCCTATTAATTAATTTATAAAAATTTACTTTAAGAGTCCCCATATTATTTTATTTTCTGAGATAAATTTTCTGGTGGATGATACTGGACTCGAACCAGCGACCTCTTCGACCCGCCTTCGCCCCTCGACTCTCTTTAGACAAACTTTGGACCGCTCGGGGCTACGGCGAGGTAAATGTGAACGAAGCGCTCTAACCAACTGAGTCCCGACGTTTTCGCATCTTGGTTTCGTTTTGAGCGAAAAGTCGGGATCCCGATTTTCGGTCATAAGCTTATCAATGGACCGAAACATCGGGACTAATTTCTTTAAAATTTATTTGGTGGGCAACAGAGGACTCGAACCTCTGACCTCTTCGATGTGAACGAAGCGCTCTAACCAACTGAGCTAGTTGCCCGAATGGCATATGGCTAATGGCTAACAGCTAATATCCATTATATCAAAGAATAAATCAATTTTCAAGGTCAATTTTAGCCAATTTTTGCGGAATCAGGGGTTTTTTCTATTTGATGGCGTCTAAGATAGATAAGGACTTGCTTTGTCAAGCCGTAAAAGCAAAATAAGCGAGATAGGCGAGATAAGCAAGATAAGAACTAAACTTAACTCTTATCTTGCTTGTCTTGCTCGCCACGCTTCGCGGTCGAAGCGGGCTGAAAACTTATCTTGCTTTTCTTGTCAATCTTTAAATTTTGTGTCAAAATAGTATTACTTAACCCGCTAAAAAATCACCATGCGAACCGAAATAGATTTTTTAAACGAAGAAGACAAAATCATCAAAGCCCCGCGCCGGAAAATGAAAGCCATCGGCAAAATGCTTCTCTTTTTGCTGATATTTTTTGCCATCGCCGCCGGATCGGCGCTTTACGGCGTCATCTCTTCGGGCGAAAACCTTTCCAAAACCTTCGGCAATGTCGGGCTTTGGGGCCAGATCAGCCAATTGATTTCAAGCGGCGAAAAAAAAATCGCGGGCGAAGACGAGGATCGCGTCAATGTCCTGCTTTTGGGCATCGGCGGCTTTGAAAACGGCAAAGAGCACGACGGGCCGTTTTTAACCGACACGATAATTCTCGGCAGCTTCAAGCCCAAAACCCGGCAAGCCGCTTTGATTTCCATTCCCCGCGACTTGGTCATGCCGGTTCCCGGCTACGGCTGGCGAAAAATCAATGCCGCCAATGCCTATGGTGAAGCCCAAAACTCCGGCCAGGGAGGCGAATTGGCCAGGCAAGCCATCAGCGAAAGCCTGGGC
>MHIR01000041.1:2481-5259 GCA_001817615.1 Candidatus Buchananbacteria bacterium RIFCSPLOWO2_02_FULL_46_11b
ATTCCCTATTATATCCGTCTTGACTTTGCCGGCTTTAAGCAAATCATTGATGATTTAGGGGGCATTGACGTGGACGTGGAGCATGTTTTGGATGACCGGCTCTACCCGATTCCGGGGAAAGAAACCGCCACGACTTCGGAGAGATACGAGCATTTATACATTGAGGCCGGACAACAGCATTTTGACGGCGAGCGGGCTTTAAAATTCGTCCGCTCCCGCCAGGCCGGGGGCGCGGAAGGCTCGGATTTCGCCCGCAGCAAGCGCCAGCAAAAAGTCTTGCTGGCGACCAAGGAAAAAGGCCTGTCCTTTGGCGCTCTTATTAATCCTTACAAAATCAGCAATGTTATGGATACCTTGAGCCGGCATCTGGCCACTAATCTTCAGGTCTGGGAAATTATCCGGCTTTTTAATCTGGGCAAGGAAGTCGGCGAGGAAAATATCATTCACCGGGTTTTTGACGACAGCGCCGAGGGGCTTTTGGTCCAGGCCGTAACCGAAGACGGCGCTTATGTCCTGCGCCCGGCCGACGGCAATTTTTCCGCCATCAAATTGGTGGTCCAAAATATTTTTGATCTAAAAAAAATTGAAAGATTAAAGCCCAAGGCCGTGGAAATCCAAAACGGCACCAAAATCGGCGGCCTGGCCCTGCGCTTTTCCCAATATCTGGAAAGCGTCGGCTATCAGGTGATAAAAATCGGCAACGCGCCGACGCAGGATTACCAAAAAACCGTGGTTTATAATTTAAGCTCAAACGCGAACGACCAATCCGCGGCCGCGATCGCCGGTTTGCTTGATTCCGAACTGGCTCCGACCCTGCCGGATTGGCTCAAATCAACTACCAGCCCCAAAGTCAGCGCCAAGGCGGATGTGCTGGTTATCCTTGGACAAGATAAAAAATAAAAAATGCAGCTAACCGCTTACCGAATCAGTTAACAGTGAACTGCTAGCGGTAAACGGTTAGCGGTAAACAATCAAGATAATAGCGCTATGAAAGTCTATAAAACAAAAGCAGCCAAGCTAATCGGCACAAACTTCTACGAGATAAACCAAATAGCTTCTAGCTTATACCGTCAAATCAAAAAGAAAACAAAAAGACGACCTTATGTCCGGTCGGCTTATTTCAAAAAAGACAAGGTATTTTTAGAATTATTTTGGAAGCATTTGTTTGATAAATCCAATTGGCGAGACAGAGTGAGAAGATTGAAATACTTTCCTTGCGCTCTTGAATTAATCCAAAATAACAGGTTTGAACCGGCTTCAAAAGAAAATCCGAACAAGCCGGGGGAAATCCTTCACCGCTTTGCCGGCGTCACGAAAGACAATGACTTGTTTTATGTTCATATTAAAGAAGACAAGAAAAGCGGCCAAAAATATTTTATGTCTGTTTTTCCCGCCGGAGACAAATAAAAAAAGGCTTTCCGCTAAGTGTGGTATATAAACCACGGCCAAAAGCCTTTTTCATTAACATCTTAACATGCTTAAATGTACTTGTCAATAGCAGCGGCATTGTTGTAAAGGCAAAGTTAAAATGTCCCTGACATTAATTTTATATGAAAATTTTAATCACTCCAAACAAACTCTCCACTGTCGTCATCGTCGGCCGGACCAACGTCGGCAAGTCTTTTTTATTCAACCGCTTAACCGAAAGCGGCAAGGCTTTGGTTTCCGAAATCGAACACACGACGCGGGATTATAATACCGGCAAAGTCAACTGGCGCACTAAGACTTTTACTTTAATTGACACCGGCGGCGTCAATATCGATAATTTAAAAAAAAGCATCCAGTCGCTTTTACCGGGCAAAAAGGTAAAATCTTTGGATCAAGTCGATTTGATTGAGAAAGAAATCATCGAGCAAACCAAGCTCGCCCTGGCCAAAGCCGATTTGCTTTTAATGGTGGTTGACGGCAAGGCCGGCCTGAATTTCGAAGACAAGGAGCTGGCTTTGGTTTTAAAAAAACTGGGCAAGCCGGTATTTTTAATCGTCAATAAAATCGACCGCTTGAAACTGCACCACCAGGTAAATGAATTTTTCAAGCTCGGCTTAGGCAAGCCGTTTCCGGTCTCGGCGGCCAACGGCTCGGGCACGGGCGACATGCTGGATGAGTTGATTAAAAAAATCAAAGGCCAAAAGGGCCGGCCCAAAAAAGAAGCCGGGGAAAAGCCGGTGCGAATCGCGATTATCGGCAAACCCAATGTCGGCAAATCGTCTTTAATAAATAAAGTTTTGGGCGAGAAGCGGGTCATTGTTTCTCCCATGCCCCAGACCACCCGCGAACCGCAGGATACGGCTATCAGCTACCAGGATAAAAAAATAATTCTCATCGATACCGCCGGCTTAAAAAAACAGGCCAAGATTGCGCCCGGCCTGGACAGCCTGGCCTCCCGCCGGACCTTGGGCGTGCTTAAGCGCGCCTCGGTCATCTTATTTGTCACCGACGCCAGCCAGCCGATCTCCAAACAAGACGCCGCCCTGGTCGGACTGATGAAAGACGCCGGCGCCGGCATTATCTTAGTGGCCAACAAATGGGATCTGATTCCGGGCAAAACCGACAAAAGCGACAACCTCGTCAGATCCTACTATCAGCGCGCCTTTCCTTTCTTAAGCTTCGCGCCCATTATTTTTACTTCCGCCTTAACCGGCCGCAATGTGGAAAAAATTCTTGATTTGGCTTTGGCGGTCAACCGTGAAAGGGAAAAAGAAGTTTCCGACGAGGATTTGAAAACGGTTTTAAAGACGGTCATCAAAAGGCAATACCCGGCGCCGGCCGAGGGCGAAA
>MHIR01000042.1 GCA_001817615.1 Candidatus Buchananbacteria bacterium RIFCSPLOWO2_02_FULL_46_11b
AAATCCTGCTTGACTTTTTCTATATTGGCTTCGGGCTTGTCTATTTTATTGATCGCCACGATCATCGGCAGGCCGGCGGAATTGATGATCTTGATTGATTCTTTGGTCTGGGGCTGGATGCTGTCGTCGGCGGCAATGACTAAAATCGCGATATCGGCCACCCGCGCGCCGCGCGAACGCATGGTCGTAAAAGCTTCATGGCCCGGCGTATCAATAAAGGTAATCGGATGGCCTTTTCTGACCACCTGGTAAGCGCCGATATGCTGGGTGATGCCGCCGGATTCGCCCGCCACCACGTCGGTTTTTCTGATCGCGTCAAGCAGCTTGGTTTTGCCGTGGTCAACATGACCCATGACCACGCCGACCGGCGCTCGTGATTTTAATTTAGTCTTATCATCTTCGGCCAACAGCCCTTCCAATTTATCAGACGTAGTTTTTTCCGCGGCCGCGGCAATGCTTTGGTCGGCGCTTACTTCAAAACCCAATTCATGGGCGATAATGGCGGCCGTGTCATAATCAATCTGCTCGTTCATGGAAGACAAAACGCCGTTTTTCATCAGCTCGGCCATGACCTTGGACAAAGGCAAGCGCAGTTTCTCGGCAAACTCTTTAACGCGGATAAACGGCGGCAGAGCCACGGCTTTAATTTCCGCTTTAACCTCAACCGCTTCTTCTTTTTTTTCTCCGGCCTTAAGCTGGGCGCGGTACTGGGCCAGAAGCTGGGACCATTTTTCAATAATCTTGTGCGCCTGGCGATCGTCAATTTTAATCGCCCGCTGGCCGACATGAAAACCGACCGCCGGCAGGATCTCCAGCAGTTCTTTGCTTGAAATATTCAATTTTCGCGCCAATTCACCGACATTCATAGGTTAATTTATGATAAAACAATTCGTAAAAATCAGGGTGGAGGTCACGGCGGGAATCGAACCCGCGAATAACGGGTTTGCAGACCGTCGCCTTACCACTTGGCTACGTGACCTTATTTTTAAAACCGGACGAACCCGCGATAACGGTTTTGCTTGCCCGCCGAAGCCCCGAACGAAGTGAGGGTGAAGGCGGGGCTATCAGGCCATTAATAGTTTTACTCCATAAATATAGCAGATAATGCTGGAAAAATCAAGGGCGATGGGTAGTGGTAAGCAGTGAGCAGTGAGCAAAAAATTTGAATCCTACTCTCTATCTTTTACAGTAAATAATAAATTAAAATTCTACTCACTACTCACTACAACCTACTCACTAAAAAGCCCTCCTTGGTTTTCCAAAGAGGGCGCGAACAAAGCTGCTTAAGAAACAACAATCTGCCAGGCAATCTTTTGGCCGGCCAAAAACGGCACGACATCGCCGGCGCAAATCTCCGGCACAGTCTGGGGCTTATTGATCAGCTGAATTTCACCGCGGTTTGGCGGCAAGCGGTAAAACCGCGCGCCGAAAACGCTGGTGAAATTTTCCAGCCGGGAAAGCTGGCCGGCAGCCGCAAAGACTTGGGCTAAAACCGGCAAAGCCACGGGTCCCGAAAAAACACCGGCCGCCGGGTTTTGGCCCAAAGCCGCTTTTTTCTTGCTCTTCGGATGCGGCGCGCTGTCGCTGCCGAAGAAAAACCGCGGATCGCCGGAAATTGCCGCCTGAATTACCGCCGCCCGGTCAGCTAAAGTTTTAGCCACGGGTTTGCAGTAGTTATGCCGATTAGCCAAAGCATCCTCGTAAGTCAGAACTAAATGCTGGGGCGTAATCGTGGCGCCCACGGTTTGGGGCACGTCTTTGCTCATCAGAAAATCAACCATCGCTTTGCTGGAAACATGTTCCACCACAATCCGCAGGCCGGGGAAATCCCTGATCAGCTTGCGCAGCACCGGAATAAATTTCTGCTCGGCTTCAGTTTCAGGCGCGCCCGGCAATTCGCCGTGGATGGACAAGACAAAAGCAAAAGCTCCCATTTCCTTAAAAATCGGATACAGAGCCTGAAAGTCCTTGACCCCGTCTTCCGAGCCGGTCGTCACGCCTTCCGGATAAAGCTTGCCGGCCACGGCATAACCCGACATCAGGCGGATCGTTTCCACTTTTGTCTGCGGCGTAATCTTAAAAGTCATCAGCGGGTCAAAATCAGCTTTACTGATGCCGTTGGCCTTCATCGCCCCGATAATCTCGCGGCGGTATTCCCGGACATGCTCGGCCGTGGTCGCGCGCGGCGCTTTCAGATTCGGCATGGCGATCGCCCGGGCAAAACCGCGCGCCGTGGGCGGCAAAACCGCGGTTAATAATTCGCCTTCGCGGAAATGGACATGGAAGTCGTCCGGTTTTCTTATGGTTATGGTATTCAAGGTGCGTCCTCCTATTTGGTTATTCAGGCGATATTGCCCGAGTTTTCTCCGTATAAATCTTATCTCAAAAACGGTTCTTTGTCAATAATGCCGGGTAAAATATACAGCCATTGCTTTTTATCCTTAAATAATTTGATTAAAATTTTAAATAATCAAAAAACCGTCCTTGTAAATTGAGGACGATTTTTTGGAGCGGGTAAGGAGAGTCGAACCCCTGTCAACAGGTTGGAAACCTGTGGTAATAGCCGTTATACGATACCCGCATGAATAATTTGGTCGGGGTAGCCGGACTCGAACCGGCGATCTCCTGCTCCCAAAGCAGGCGCGATAGCCAACTTCGCTATACCCCGTCCCTTTTTCTATAAAAATATAGCATTATTTGTTAAAAAAATCAATTAATAAAACAAAACAAGGCTGTTTTCCAGTCTTGTTTTGATGGTGCCGGGTCCCAGAATTGAACTGGGGACGCAAGGATTTTCCTTCTTTTCCCCTAAATTTCTTTAGGGCTTGGACTATCTCTTCATCCCGATTATAGTCGGGAGTTGGGCGCTAATGCAAGATTATTGTCGGGCTCACTTGCTAGTCTCTACACCTTCTTCGAAATTATTACCCATCGAAGCTCGGCTCGGGATTGCCGTGCCCGCCAATTGGCGGGTTTAGGTTTCCCCGAATTCACCCAATTTTTAATCCCGCCTTGCGGCGGGAGGGACCGAAAATTCAGTCCTTCGCTCTACCACTGAGCTAACCCGGCTCATTGAATATTTATCTGGTGGGCGATCGTGGACTCGAACCACGGACCTCGTCATTATCAGTGACGCGCTCTAACCAGCTGAGCTAATCGCCCCTAAAATATCGCTTAATTTTACCTACTTAATATAACAAAAATGATTAAATTCGTCAATAGAATAAACCTTTAGTATTATCTCCTATTTAATAATATCCCATTTTGGGTTATCCTATAATAGGATTTATGCTTAATTTACTAACACTTAAATCTATGCCAAAAACCATTCATTCAAAAGACTATTTATTGGTCATTGAACGGCTTAAAAAAGCCAGAATAGAATCTGACCTTACTCAAGCTCAAGTGGCTGATAAATTGAATAAGCCGCAATCTTTTGTTTCTAAAGCGGAGCTGGGCGAGAGGCGGCTTGATGTTATGGAATTGAAAAAATTCGCCGATATTTACGAAAAAGACATTAATTTTTTTATTAAATAATATGGATTTAGAAATCTTAAAGCGAAAACTGCAAAAAATAAAAAAGTTGGGCTTCACTAAAACTCATCGGCTTGGCGACACGGGCATTGGCAAAACACTTGAAGATTTGCTGGGGATTAAAGAAAACAATATCCCTTTGCCGGATATTGGCGAGATTGCCGAATTAAAATCATATCGAAAAGACGCGAAATCAATGATGACCTTATTCACTTTAGAGCCTTTGCCTAGCGGTGGAGATAGAGATAGAATCTTGCTTGACGGTTTTGGCTACTCAAAACGAGATAATCAAAGATCTAAAGAATTGCACAGTACTCTTTCCTGCAAAAGATATAACGCTCAAAATCTTCGCTTATTAGTTGAAAAAAATAAAATACGGGTCAAAGGTAAAAATCGGCGATTAAATATTTATTGGGATATGGGATCGGTGGAAAAAAAATTTAATGCTAAATTGCCAGCCTTAATTTATGTCTTAGCTGATAGCAAAATAATTAATGGCTCTGAATATTTTCATTTTAATGAAGCTTATCTCTTAGAAAATTTTAACTTTGGATTATTCAAAAAACAGGTGAAAAATGACGGGATATTGGTTGATTTTAGAATGTATTATCGGCCAAATGGATCCGTCAGAAATCATGGCACTGGCTTTAGAATAAAAATGAATAAGCTTGATGATTGCTTTTCTAAAAGAACAAAATTAATTTAATTTTTCTTCAAAATAACAATACTTTCTTTATTTATTGTTTCCTCTAATTCGCCGGCAATATTTGTCGGCGAATTTTTAATTGGCATTCTTTTCCCCGGAATATTCCGGACAAAAATGTCTTCACAAACAAAACCAATGTTTTCTCCCAATTCCGCGATAATAAAATCCGTTGGAATTCTAACCTGCTTTACCAGCCGATTGCCGACCACGAGGCAGAAATATTTTTTTGGTTTTAAAATATTATAGGCTTGCCTTAAGCATTTTTCCAAGCCAATATAAAAACTTAATACGTCTTTTACTCTTTCTCCGTCTTTTTTAGCTATCTTATCTAAAACTTCTTCTAAATACTTTGATTTTAAGCCATGGATTAAGTCTTTTGTCGCCTTGCCGCCCAGCAAATCATTATCAATTCTAGAGGCATTATTTGGATCTTCAAAAATATCCAGCCATTGAGCCGAAAGCCGGGAAAATTGCCCATAAGCCACGGTTGTCCGGCTGTCGCCATACGGCGGGGAAGTAACAATGCAATCAATGGAATTTTTTTTAATTCCGTTATCTTTTGAGGAATCGCCATAGATAATTTTGGCCCAAGCGTCTTTTTTAACGTCATTATAAAAATTCTTCATGCCATTGATATTGTTCTCGGTCTTTTTCCTGAAAATACCCAAGGCATCGGGACTGTGCTTTTCTAGTTTTTCCGGCCTGATTCTGACTAATTTAAACTCGCCATTTTTGGTATTTGAGGCAAGACGAACCGTCTCGCTGAAAGAAACTAAAAAGAAATTTTTAATTTTTTCATCTTGAATTTGCAAAATCGCTTTTTTAATCTTGGCTAATTTTACGGCTACCTCTTTTTTAAACCAAAAATCAATATTATTGAAAACCGGCTTTTTAATTTCATTGCCTTTTATTTTTTCAATTCGGTTAAGAAGAATAAAATATTCTTTTGTTAGTTTTGACGGGTTTATCTCGGTCGTTTTCACTTTAGCTAAAAAAATGGCCAGGGGGTTTAAATCAATCCCGTAAGCATTCCGGCCCAATAGCCGGCTTTCAATTAAAGCCGTGCCGGATCCGCAAAAAATATCGCAAATCGTGTCTCCGGCCTGGCTATAATTTTTTATCAGCCTATTCGCGACCTGCGGGATAAACATCGCGGGGTAAGTGTGGAAGCCATGAGTAGATGATTTTGTTTTTTCGCCGCAGAAATCCCAAGAATAATCAATTCTTCTTGAATATTTTTCATCGCTGGCATTCTCTTTTTCAGTTTGGTTTTCCAAATTCCTGGTTATTTTTACCACTACCCCTCTTATTTCCACCTCTTTCCTGTAAAAAGGCAATAAGGTCGGATTAGCCGGCTGCAAGCGAAATTTATCTTTTTCGCGATAAATTTTCTTTAAAGTCGCTTCATTATCATCAATAATGGCAACCACGGTCTGCCCGTCATCAGCTGTCTGCTGCTGCCTAATGACAACCGTATCGCCGTCAAATATGCCGTCATCAATCATACTATTGCCCCGCACCTTTAAAGCGTAAAATTTGCCGTCCCTGCCAATTTCATCTTTTAAAACGGCAACGGTCTCGCTTGACGTTTCTATCGCTTCAATCGGCTGGCCGGCGGCGATTATGCCAACCAAAGGAATTTCTGCCATCTCCTTGCTCTTAACGTCTAAGAGCTGAATCGCCCTTGGCTGATTGCTTAATTTTTCTAAAACTCCCTTTTCTCTCAATATTTCTAAATGCTCATGAATCGTCCCGACCGCTCTTTTAAAATGGCGGGCCATCTCTCCAATGGTAGGAGAATAGTCATTTTTATCAATATATTGTTTGATATAATCCCGAAGCTCTTTTTGCTTTTTGG
>MHIR01000043.1 GCA_001817615.1 Candidatus Buchananbacteria bacterium RIFCSPLOWO2_02_FULL_46_11b
GGCGTCGTTTCCATTCCGGGCGCGACTTATACTTGTGCGGAATCAAACGAAACCGCCAATAATGTTGATCCCGCGACCATTCCTTATTATTCCAGTTTTGTCACCTACAACGGCGGGCTGGACAATGTCAAATATTTTGACATTACCCGCAAAAGCGCGGCTACTTGCCAGAAGAATAGTTATCCTTACAGCAAAGCGATGTATGAAGACACCTGCCTGATTGATGTGGCCGCGGTTGTCTCGGGAAAAACAACATGGAAATCGACAAAAGTCAACGATTGCAGTAAAGCGGATGAGGACGGCATTACCAAGAGAAACTGCCGTTTACAGGAAGGATTCGTGAAAAACGCTTCCAGCACGAGTCCGGCGGTTAGTAACTGGACTTATCGCTGTCCCAATGGCTGCAATAGCGGGGCTTGCATGCCCGTTATAGATAATCTATATGGCAAGGTAATAAAGAGCGCATCGTTTCCGGACCAGCTTTATTATGTCGGGTATGATGCCAATAATAAAATTTACGCCAGATATGTTTTTCCCCGAGCCCTGCCGTTTTACCCAGATTATAATACCTTTGATAGCTGGTATTTTAATCAAGATGATGTTTTAACTGTTACTGACGAAGAATTGATAAAATATCCGATAAGAGGCAACGTGATGTATCGGCCGGGAACAAAATTGTTAAAAATATCCACCGATCCTAAAATTTTTGCGGTTGAGCCGGGCGGAGTTTTAAGAAATATGGGCACGGCAGACTCAAGCGGTTATTTGGTCGGAATTTACGGTTTAAACTGGAATGATCGGGTAGTTATTGCGCCTGATTCATTTTTTAGTAATTATGTCGTCGGCCCGGATTGGACGGCGGCTGATAAGCACCCCGAGGGCACGCTTATCCAATACAGCGGATCCGGCGATATTTATTTGATTCAAAACGGCCAAAAAAGAAAATTTATCGGTACGGGCTTTGCCGACAACCGCTATAAAGATGAATATATTGTCAAGGACGTTGAGCCGCTCATTTTTGTCTATCCGAACGGGCCGGATATCAGCGCGGGCGAGAAGGAATTAATTAATGTGGCCGGATCCTTGCTTCCAAATCTAAAAATCCAAGAATTGAGATTACAAAATTAATTAATGTGGCCGGATCCTTGCTTCCAAATTAGCTTATTGTGTTTTGAGTTATCCACACACTACAGTCCTACTTTCTAAACAGAATAGCAAAAAAGTATTGAAAAAATGGCGTAAAACGCCATTTTTTCTTTTGTTTGATTAGTGGTTGACCCTGTTAGAGATTTATCAACAAGTAAATAACTATAATAATTTTATTTATTTTTTTAGCTAATTTTAGAAGAAAAAGATTATTTTTTTCAAATCTCTAACGGGGTTGACAGGGGAGGAAAAGTGGCGTATAATGATAGTATGGTGGTGAAAAGTGGATGAAAGTGGGGATAAGTCAGACTGGTTGTGGATAACTTATTATTAGCTCTAAGCCCAAAGCCATGTTTATCGGCGAGTATCAGCACAATTTGGACCCAAAAGGCCGTTTGGCCGTGCCGGCCAAATTCCGCAAGGAATTGGCCAAAGGCGCGGTGGTCACCCGCGAAGTGGACGACTGCCTTTCTTTGTATCCAAAAGCCGACTGGAAGAAATACGCCGATAAGTTGGCCGCCCTGCCGACCTCAAAGGCCGATGCCCGGGCTTTTGCCCGTCTGAAACTTGGCAGCGCCATGGCCGTGGATATTGATAAACAGGGAAGAATGCTGATTCCCGAGTATTTGAGAAAAGCGGCCGGGCTGGGCAAGCAAGCCGTGATTATTGGCTTGTATAACCGTTTGGAAATCTGGGATGAATCCAAATGGAACAAGTACAAGCAGGGGACGGATGCCAAGAGCTCGGAGATTGCGGAATCTTTGGGGGAAATGGGAGTGTAAATCAGGGAAATAGTAAATTTAAATTAAAAGTTTTTTGAAAAATACCGGCCTAAATTACAAATTTCAAATCTCAAATTACAAACCATTAGTTTCGTGTTTTGAATTTGGTGCTTGTAATTTTTTTGGAATTTAATGCTTGGAATTTGTAATTTTTGCCATATTAATCCGAAAAATAACAGTCAATATTTAGCCATGTCAAATTTTCACCAGCCGGTTTTATCCGATCAGGCTATCAGCTATTTGAAACCCCAGCTGGGCGGCAGTTTCATTGACTGCACGCTGGGCGGCGCCGGCCATACGGTTGAAATCTTAAGAAGGGTTTTGCCCGGGGGAAAGATTTTAGGCATTGATTTGGATCCGATTGCTTTGAAAGCCGCCAAGGAAGAGCTGAAAAATTATTCTTCGGCCGTCCTGGTTCAGGATAATTTCCGCCATTTGAAAAAAATCGCTGAAAAAAATAATTTTAAAAAAGTGGACGGCATTTTGCTTGACCTGGGGTTATCCTCGGGGCAACTGGCCGACCATAGCCGCGGTTTTTCTTTTTTAGCCGAAGGGGGATTAGATATGCGCTTTGGCCAACAATCGGAATTAACCGCCCAAAGAATTTTAAACACTTACCGCCAGAAGCAATTATTTGAAATTTTCAAGAATTTCGGGCAAGAGCGCCTGGCCAAGCCGATTGCCGAAAAAATCGTTTTAGAGCGCAAATTGGCGCCGATTAAAACGCCGGCCGAGCTGGTGGCGATTGTTTCGGAAATTTACAAAAAGTTTTACCGGCAAAATTCCAGAACCAATCCGGCGACTAAAATTTTTCAGGCCTTAAGAATCGCGGTCAACCAGGAGCTTGAAAATTTAACCGAAGTTTTGCCCCAAGCCCTGGGCTTGCTAAAAAAGGGCGGGCGAATCGCGGTAATCAGCTATCATTCATTGGAAGATCGGACGGTCAAGGATTTTTTCAAGCAAGAAAGCCGGGATTGCGTTTGTCCGCCCGAATTGCCGCTTTGCCAGTGCGGCCACAAAAAAACTTTAAAAATTATCACCAAAAAGCCCGTGGCCGCGGCCGAAGAAGAAGTTTTGAATAATCCCAGAAGCCGCAGCGCGAAGCTTCGCGTGGCGGAAAGATGCTAGTAGAGGCTAGTAAGAGCTGATAAAAGCTGGTAAGAGCGGCTACTACCAGCCTTTACCAGCTTTCCGATCAGAACAATTTACGTAAATTAATTAACTATCGTGATTTAAATAACCAAATCACAAATAAAAACAAAACCATGTCAAAATTCTTCCATCTAAGCAAAAGACCGGCTAAATCTTTCAGGCGCCATAAAGCCTTAGCTTGGCCGTCATTTAACTTAAAAACTGTTAATCTCGCCCTGGCTTGTTTAATTGTTGTTTTCGGCCTCGGTTATTTATTGCAGGTCAACGGCCAGGCGACCAAAGGCTACCAAATTAAAGAATTGGAAAAACAGATTGCCGATTTGCGGCAGGAAAAATCCGATCTGGAGCTGGACACTTTAAGACGGCAGTCCATGAGCCGGGTCAAGGAAAAATTGGCCGATTTGAACATGGTGAGCGCCGGCAATTCCGAGTATTTGCAGGAAAAGCCCGTCGCCTTGGCCAGATAAACTTAACGGTAAAATTATAAGAGATGGCAGTAATTGGCAAAAAAGAAAAATTCGGATTTTTAATAAATAATGGGGGCCGAATGATAATTTTGGCGCTCGTTATTTTTTTCTTGGCTTTATTGATCGTTTTGCGCTTGTTTTCTCTGCAAGTCATCCAGCATGATTTTTATCTGGCGCTGGCCACCCAGAAGCATGAAGTCTACAAGGACTTGTTTCCCCAGCGCGGGTCAATTTATGTCCGCGAGAAGGGCGAGCTTTATCCCTTAGTTGCCAGCCGCGATTATTATTTGGTTTATGCCGAGCCGTCAAAAATTGAAGACGCGGGCGCGGTCATTGACGCGATTACTCCGGTTCTGGGCCTGGAAAAGGCGGAGTGGCAGGAATTACTCGGGCGCCTGAATAAAAAAGCCGACCCCTACGAGCCGATTAAGCATAAGGCGACAAAACAGCAGGCGGATCAGATAAAAGAAAAAAATTTGGCGGGCATCGGATTTACGCCCGAGCCTTATCGGTTTTATCCGGAGACCGGCATTGGCGGCCATATCTTCGGCTTTGTCGGCAATAAAGACGATAAAATCGCGGGCCAATACGGTTTAGAGGGCTATTTTAATAAAGAATTGGCCGGCCGGCCGGGCTTAATCAAGTCGTTCAAAGACGCCTTGGGGTCTTTAATTACCATCGGCTCGCGGTCAATTAAAAAAGCCGAGAACGGTTCAGACTTGGTTTTAACCATTGACCGGCAAGTCCAGTTTACGGCCTGCCTTAAGCTTAAAGAATACACGGAAAAATTTCAGGCCGAAGGCGGCACGGTCATAATTATGCGGCCAACCGGCGCGATTTTGGCCATGTGCAGCCTGCCGGATTTTGACCCGGAAAAATATAATGAGGCGGCAGAGATTAATTATTTGAATAATCCGGCGATTTTTACGGCTTTTGAGCCGGGCTCGGTTTTTAAAGCTTTTACCATGGCCGCGGGCCTGGATACCGGCCAAGTAAGCCCGGAGACAACTTACTTTGATAAGGGCGAAAGAAAAGTCGAGCCGTATACTCTTAAAAATTCGGATAATAAAGCCCATGGCACGACCACCATGTCTCAAGTTTTGGAAAAATCATTGAATTTGGGCGCGATTTTTGTGGAGCAGACAGTCGGCAAAGAAATTTTTAAAAAATACTTGTCCGATTTCGGTTTTGGCAAGAAATCCGGCATTGAACTGGACACGGAGATGCCGGGCGACCTTTCGTCTTTAAATAAGCGCGGCGATATTTTTGGGATGACCGCTTCGTACGGCCAGGGAATCACAGTCACCCCGCTTCAATTAGCCAGCGCGTTTGCCGCCATTGCCAATCAGGGTAAATTGGTCAAGCCTTACATTGTTTCAGAAATCATCAAGCCCGGCGGCGAAAAAGAAATTTTTCAGCCCCGGGAAGTCAGGCAGGTAATGTCGCCAAAAACCGCGGCCATTTTAAC
>MHIR01000044.1 GCA_001817615.1 Candidatus Buchananbacteria bacterium RIFCSPLOWO2_02_FULL_46_11b
TCGCTTCATTCCCTGTTTTTAAGAGTAGGAATAATTGATTTGTCGCGAATAGTTTAGAGGCGTTAATTAGTGACCCGCTCCACGTATTCGCCGGTTTCCGTGTTGATTTTAATAATATCGCCTTCTTTGATAAACATCGGCACTAAAACATTAAAGCCGGTTTCAGTTTCCGCGGTTTTCATTACCCGGCCCTGGGCCGAATCGCCTTTGACCGCTTCGGCGGCGGCGGTTATTTTAAAATTCATCTTGGCCGGCAATTCAATATTGATTGGCTGGCCGTTGAAAGTCAGCAAATTAACTTCAACGCCTTCTTTTAAAAAATTAATCTGTTCGCCCAGCTTCTCTTTGGTAAAAGAAATCTGTTCATAGGTTTCATTGTCCATGAACGCGTATTCGCTGCCGGCCGCGTAAAGAAAGCTTGCTTTTTTATTGCTTAAATCGCCGGTTTCCACTTTTTCGCCGGGCTTGAAATTATACTCAATTACTTTGCCGTTGATTAAATTACGCAGTTTGGTTTGCATAACGGGTTTTCTTTGCTGCATTCTGACAAATTTAGCCAAAACCACTTTGCAGGGTTCGCCGGCATAAATTATCGTCAGGCCTTGTTTAATGTCGTTGAGACTGCCGAGAATTGCCATAATTTTAATTGAAAATTTAATTTTTAGACCATGTTAGAATGGTTAAGAAGGCGTAAGAAGGCTTGAGAGGGCAAGAGGTTGAGAAGATTTAGAAGGCATAAGAGGGCGAGAAGGCGTTTAATTCAGAAGGGTTAAGAAAGCGTAAGAAGGCTTGAGAGGGCAAGAGGTTGAGAAGATTTAGAAGGCTTAAGAGGATTAGAAGGCGTTTAATTCAGATTCTCTTCGCCTTTTTACCTTCTCCGCTTCTTAAGCCATCTTACGCCCTCTTATTCCTTCTTTCTTTATCCCTTCTTTTTTCTTTTGTAAAGACTGTATTGTTCTATCAATCAAGTACATTACTCGAATACAATTATCTTCAAATTTATCGTATAATTCCTTAGCGATATACTTTTTTCTATAAACGCGCCTCACCCTTTCATGCAACTCGCCATTTGACCGTTTGCTATAGTTTAAAAACCTAATGTATTCTCCCAGTGACCCGCTATAATAGCCCTCGACAAAATTTGATCCAACGGAGTCAGAGGCCGTATCAATTTGACTTTTCGTTTTATATTCTCCTTTTGGGATATAGCTTAAAATTTCCTGAATAATAGTATCCATTTTATCAATTTCTTGCCAAACTATCATTTTTGTGTGTCCAAATTTTCCTTTTTTATCCATAAAATAACATTTAAATTAGCTGCCCTCTCAACCTCTTAAGCCTTCTTCGCCCTCTTGCCTTCTTCACTTCTTAAGCCTTCTTATGCCCTCTCATCCCTTCTTAAAAGATTTCTTTATTTGTTAGTGAAGGGCAAAAGCGACATGATCCGGGCGCGTTTGATGGCCTGGGAAAGCTTGCGCTGATGGCTGGAACACACGCCGCTTCTTTTCGGCGGGACGATTTTGGCGTAAGAAGAAATAAACCGGCGCAAGGTGTTGATATCTTTGTAATCAATTTCTTTGACGTTATTGACGCAGAAAAAGCAATTTTTCGGCCGGACTTTGGTTTCGTTGGGTCTGGGCATAATAGAAGTAAATTAAGCCCGCCTTCGCCCTTCTCGGTACTTCGTTTAGGGTCGGGCTACGGCGAGGCAAGTAAATTAAGTAAATCAAGTAAATTAGAGAGTCTAAGATATTCCCGCCCGGCCGGGTAAGGCCGGGCGGGAATGGATTAATTGATTTAGAAGGGGATATTATCCACCTGGATTTCCGCTTCATGACTGGGCGCTTCGGGCTGGCTGAAATCGCCGCCTGACGCCGGCGCGCTTGGATGCTGGCCGCCGCCGCTGCCTTTATTGTCTAACATAATCATGTTTTCCGCCACGATTTCCGTGCGGTGGCGCTTGACGCCATCCTGGCCTTCCCATTCGCGGGTCTGCAAGCGGCCCTCAAGGTAAATTTTACTGCCCTTATGCAGATACTGGGCGCAAACGTCGCCTAATTTCCGCCAGGCGACGATATTGTGGTATTCCACTTTTTTTTGTTTTTCGCCGCTCGGATCGGTCCAGACCAAATTGGTGGCGACCCCGAAGGTGGTGACATTTAGGCCCGAGGGAGTGGTTTTTGCCTCCGGATCGCGGGTCAAATGGCCGATGATCGTGGCTTTGTTGAGGTCCATATTTTTGTCATTATGAATAAGGGCGCTATATTGATTGTATATAAAGGGGTTGTTTTTTATGGCGAGTAAAAAGTAAATTGTTAAGAAGTAAATAAAAAGTAAATTATGAGTAAATTAAAGTAAATTAATAGCTAGCTTTTGATTTACTTTTTATTTACTATTAACTCGCTTTTAATTTACTTGTTCGCAGTTAATTTTCGCCTAGATTATATCGCCGCCCAAGATTTCATCCAATCTCTGATCCAGATCTTCGAGCTTGATTTTGCCCTTGTCTTTTTCCTTGTCTTCAACGACCTGGGTTTCGGCGATTTGAACGGCTTTGGCGGCCATTTTCTTTTCCGCCCGCTGCTGGGCGCTTTGCGGTTTTTTACTGACAACGATGTGCCTTAAAATTTCATTGGCCAGCTTCAGATTGTTGTTCAAATCTTTCAATTTTTCGCCTTCCAAGTCAAATTCGTAAAGCAAATAATAGCCGTGAAAAGCTTTTTTAACAGGATAAGCCAGCTTCTTTTTGCCGAAGCTGTCCTCAAAAGTTATCTGGCCTTCAAATTTTTTAATCAAATCTTTGACTTTTTCTTTGATTGCCGCCAGATCTTCTTCCGGGTAAGCGGCGGAGACGAGGTAGAGGAGTTCGTAGTGATTGGTCATAGGTTAGTAAACTAGTAAATTAGTGAAATAGTAAATTAGTAAGTTCGCTAATAATAAAACGCCAAAAGGTGTTTGGCGCTATGTTGAGACCCCTCGCTTCCGACTACGTTTTTATGAAACTTCTTCGGACAGGCCGCTCGGGGTTGAGAAACACCTTTCCTTGCCTCAAGAAGGGCAAGGTTGTGGCCGCCTTAAGATGGCTGTCCCTCCCCCCTCGCTCTCTTAAGCTAAACTTTAGCACCGCTCGGGGTTCGGGACGGCCTGACTTTATGAAACTTAAGTCGGCCGGAAAAGGGTTGAATTGTTAAGTGTTATCAGCTTAGCATAAGTAAGAGAAAAGAGTCAAGTCTTGACAAAAATCCGCGGATATGCTATCATAATCGCATAATTATTTAAGGTTTTGTCTTCCGCTTAATCCTTCAAATTAATCCAATCAATTATAATTGACCGAAGTTAATTTTGATAGTTAAGTCAGGCAAAACAAAAGGCAAAAAAATGAACGATCGAAGTAACTTCGGTCAGCGCCCGATGGTGAAAGGCAATTGGACCTGCTCCCAATGCGGCGCCGAAATCACCGAATTGCCGTTTGAACCGGATGGCACCCGGCCGATTTTCTGCCGCGACTGTCACAGACAGCGCCGCGATAGTCGCCCGGCCAGACGCTTCTAAATAAAGCAAAGGCAAAAAAAGAGCCTCGGCTAGGCCGGGGTTCTTTTTTATAGGAGCATATTCACCTTGTAGGGGCGTATTGCAATACGCCCCTACAATCATGAATTCGGAAATTAAAATACATTGTGATATTATTGAATTTGTCATATTTATAATAGGTGTATTGCAATACGCCCCTGAAATTCCCTTGACATTCCCGCAAAAATAACCTAAGATATAAAGCGCAAGACGATGCGGTTTTGCGAGGTAAAAACAACGGAAAAAGAGTTTTTTAACAACATGAAGGAGATGGCAATGGGACCAAGCAAGTTTTTGGAAACAAGAAACGAGGCCGACAATCTTTGGCTTGAAGCCAAGCCGGATTGCGGCTTTAAAGTATTGGGTGGCAGTTTGGATTTCGCCCCGCCGGCGGCCGCCGCTTCAAAAGACGGCGAATGGCTTGAGCAAATCTGTTTTCCCTGGGCAATAGCCAAAGACGGCGTAATCGCAATTGTTGTTAAGCGGCAGAAAGAGTATTTTCCTTTTTTCCTCGGCGTCAAATATCAAGCTGGCCAAGCCAAAGCGGTTTTGGGTAAGCTTTGGCTGCCGCCGGTTTCACGGTTCGGAGCGATTGATATTTTTGACGACGGCTTTTGCGCTTTGAGGGTTGAGAGCCAAGCGGGCGATATTCTTTCCACGCAGCCGGGAACAGCCGTTATCCATTATATCGCCGACGGCAATTTGCTTTGCCGGTATTTAATGGGGTTGGTTGATGAAGCTGATCTGTTTTCGGCGGAAAAAACGCCGCCCGAGGCGCCTTACCGCCGGCTGATTATCACTTTGCCCGCCGGGCGGTTGGACGCGGAATATATCAAGTCCCAGGAACCGCCGGCCGAGGGCAGGAAAGCGCTTAAGGCCCAGCTGGCAGAGAGAGACAAGCAGGTAGCTGAATTTCAGGCCGAAGCGGAAAGGCAGGAAAGCGATGCGGCAAAACGGGAAGCCCTTATCGCCGCCCTGCAAACCGAACTTGAGGCCCGGCAAGAGTCAGCGGCCAGAGACGGCAGGGAAATAAAGGGAACGCAAGCCGAGCTTGAATCTTTGCGCCAAGCCCTGGCGGAGCGGGAAAAACAGATCGCCGAATTGACCGCCGCGCTTGAAGCGGCGCGCCAAGATCTTAAAAAAGAAAGGGATCGTACCCGTAAGGTTCTTAATGAAAAGGCCGACTCGCATAAGGAAGATATGGATTATGCCATTGAGCTGGGGAAAGCCGTTGAGAGTTGGAAGAAATTAGCCGCCGAGCTGAAAGAGGCCATTGGCCGCAGCTGGTTTTTCAAGAATCGGCCGGACGTGCAAGGAATCCTGGATTCTTTCCCGAAAGAAACCGAGTTTTAGTTCTTTTAGTTATTATCGCCCGGAGCGTTAGTTTGCGCTTCGGGTCTTTTTTATACACGGATAGCCTGGATGCCCCGCCGTTCGCGAACGGCGGGGCCACGGATAATACGGATATTATACCCCCTTAATTTCTTGACTTTTCCCTCAAAATAGTCTAATGTATAATCGCAAGACTAGGGGTTTTGCGCAACAAAAACAACGGAAAAAGAAGAGTTTTTCTTTAACAACATAGAGGAGATTTTTAATGGACCGGAATGAAGCGATTAAGAGAGCGCAAGAAGATTTGGCCGGATTTTTGGCCGAGCTAGAAGAGGAGACTGCACGGCAACAAGCCGAGATCGCGTTTTTGCGCGCGGCGGATTCGGAAAAAGGCCAGCTGGCGGCCGGACAAGAAAAAATCATTGCCGGGCAGCAGGCCGAATTAGAAAAAAATTACGGCGAAATGGAGAGAGCTCAAGCCGAGATTGAAGCTTTGCGGCAACATTCGGCAGAGCAGGCGAGGCAGATTGCCGAGGCGGAAAGGGTTATGCCGTTATTGCGCCGCGAGATTGAAAGTATGCGCAGCACGGTGGCATTACGGGATAATCGGATTGCCAAACAAGAAACCGAGTTTAAAGCTTTGGGCGCCGCTTTTGTGGAGCGGGAGAAGCGGGTGGCCGAACTAGAGCCGCTACTTGCCAAATCGCAAGCTGAGCTGGAATCATTAAAGGCGGCTCTGGCAAATCGGGAGAGCGGTCTTGCCCAAGCCGCCGCCGAATCGGCCAAACAGGAAGAGCGGATCGCTCAATTGCAAGCGGAAATAATAAGGTGCAACGAGCAGGACGTTTCCAAGCGGCATGAGCTTGACGCTTTGCGCCAAGAACTGACACAACGGGAGGATCAGATTGTCGGTCAGCAAGTGGAGCTTGAATCTTTGAATTGGGCTTGCGCGGATATGGAAGCGGCTTTTAAGCAGGAGCGGGAATTAAACAAAGAGGTCATAGGACAATGGAACCAATCGGAAAAAATTTCCCGGAACTGGGAGCGGGCCGCCAAAGCCTTGAAAGAAGTTATAGAGGACAGTTTGTTCTTTAAGCGGTTTCCAAGCGTCCTTGACGCCTTGGCGAAGTTTCCGCCGGAGATGGAAGTTTGACGTTTTTTGCTATTTATCGCCCGGAGCGCAGAGGGTTGCGCTTCGGGCCTTTTTTTAAGCCGATCCTAATATACGAATTATCCGAATCTACTAATGCTTTAGCTTTACAGTTTGTAGATTCGGATAATTCGTAGATTTGGATCGCGATAATTCGTAAATTATTATCAACTATGCTATAATAACTGCATGAAATACATTTTTATTCTCGGGCACAATCCAAAACTCTCAATAGCCGAAATTTTGGCGGTTTTGCCGCAGGCAACGATTATCGAAGAAACCGCCTCTTTTTTGATCGTGGAAAACAAGGAATTTGACGGCGCCGAGATGTTAAGGCGGCTGGGGGGCACGGTCAAATTAGGCGAAATCATCGGCACGCAAATCAGCAAAAAAGTGACGGTTGAGCACCTAAAAGAAATTAAAGCTAAAACCAAGCTTAATTTCGGATTAAGCTATTACGACTGCAAGCCCGACAATCTGGGCATGGAAATAAAGAAAGAATTAAAAGATTCCGGCGTCAGCTGCCGGTTAGTTACCGGCAAAGACCAGGCTTTGTCTTCAGTCATCGTGGCCAAAAATAAATGCGAAGAATTTTTAATTCTGGGCAAAAAATGGCTGGGTAAGACTTGCGCGGTGCAGGAATTTGAAGATTATTCCTTGCGCGATTACGGCCGGCCCCGGCGCGATTTGAAATCCGGCATGATGCCGCCGAAGCTGGCTAAGATTATGATCAATCTGGCGCAAGCCCCGGCGGGCGCGACAATCCTTGATCCTTTTTGCGGTTCAGGCACGGTTTTACAGGAAGGGTTGCTTTTGGGCCATGAAATGATCGGCAGCGATAACAGCGATAAAGCGATAAGCGATACGAAGAGCAATTTGGAGTGGCTGCGGGTCAACAGCCGCCTGGAAGTTATTAATGCCAAAATTTATAAAACCGATGTCAGGCAAATCGCCAAAACCGTCGGTAAAGTTGACGCCATTGTGACTGAACCGTATTTAGGTCCGGCTTTGCGGGGTAAGGAAAAAATCCATGAGATTAAGAGGATTATTGAGGAATTGTCCGAATTATACGAAACGGCTTTTTCGGAATTTCGGAAAGTTTTAAATTACCATGGCCGGATCGTCATTATCTTTCCGGCTTTTCGGATTGGAAGCGAAACGTTGGAATTGCCGATTTTGGAAAAAATAAAAAAACTGGGCTTTACCCAGGTCAATAAGGAAAAATTGATTTACAGCCGCCCCGGCCAGGCGGTCTGGCGGCAGATCTACGTTTATCAAGCTTAAAACTTAAAACTTAAAGTTAAAAGCTGGCTTTCCGTAGCCAG
>MHIR01000045.1:0-3618 GCA_001817615.1 Candidatus Buchananbacteria bacterium RIFCSPLOWO2_02_FULL_46_11b
AGCTGGCGGAAAATAATTTAATCGTGCCGCAGGTGATGAAAAAGCAAGTCGGCTTAAATCCCGTCGTCGTTATCGTCATTATGCTGATTGGCGCGCAGATCGCCGGCATTATAGGAATATTTTTGGCTATTCCCGTGGCGCTGGTTATCGGCATTATCGCCAAAGACTTCTCGCTCAAATCGGAAACGGCGAAGTAGAGTCAATAAAGCAATAAAACAAAAAAACAAAAAAGCAAAAATAAAGCCGTTGTTTTATTGCCTTATTGTTTTATTGCTTTTTTGCTAAGCGATTTTCCTGACCCGTGCCCGCAAATCTTCGGCCGAATAAAAAAATTTAAAATATTTATGATTTATCAAATTAGGAAATTATTTTCCTAATAAGGAGATTATTCTTATGGCATATGCCATGCCCAATAAAGATTCCGCTTCGGCCGGCTTGTCCGGCGCGGCCGGCGGCAGAAAAAAATCAAACGGCAGCGGTTCGTGGCTAAAGGGCTTAATCACCCTGATTATAGTTTTGGCCATTATTGGCGGCGGTATTTATTTTATTGCCCGCTATGCCGGCATTAGCGGCGGCTTATTGTCCCGGCCGGCCTTAAAGGCCGATTGGCAGGCCGTCTTTTTAACCAACGGCCAGGTTTATTTCGGCAAAATCGTTAAAATGGACAAAGACTTTTTGACGATTAAAAACATTTATTATCTGCAGGTCGTGGAACAGCCGCTGCAAACAAGCCAGACCGGCCAGCCGGCCGATCAGCAAATCCAGCCGCAGACCGAGCAGAGATTGACCTTGATTAAGCTCGGCAACGAAATCCACGGCCCGACTGATCAAATGGTCATTAACCGCGACCAGGTGGTTTTACTGGAAGACTTGAAAAATGATTCCCGCGTGGTTCAATCCATCAATGAATATTTAACCTCGGCCAAGACCGAAAAAAAATAAGAAAAATATCGGTTAATATCGCTAAAACCTCCCCCGCCATTGTTTCGGGGGATGTTTTTTGCCCTTTCGGCGATTTTTTGGTATAATATAAGTAAATTAATCTTAATTATTTCCGATGTTCAGAAAATCAATAATATATTTTTTAATCCTTGCCTTGGGAATTTTCTTTTATTCCCCGGCTTGGCTTTGGGCGCGCATGGAAAGCGCCAATTATATCATTTACGCCGATGTTTTTAACGCCGGCGGCTCGGAAACCGGCGCCTCAACCAATTATAAATTGCAGGAAAGCATCGGCGAAGCCACGGCTTTATCCGCCGCGAATTCCGCCGCCAATTACGGCATTAAAACCGGCTTTTACGAAATGTACCCGGACCAGTATCTGACTTTTTCGGTCGGCAGCGCCTCGGTTAATCTTGGAACTTTAAGCCGAACGGAAGTTAAAACCGCCAGCCATACGATGACCGTGGCGACCAACGCCAGCAAAGGCTTTACGATTGCGGTTTCCGGCAGTACTTTAACCAGCGGCGGCAATACGATCACGGCCATCGGCGCGACGGCGGCCGCTTCCAGTCCGGGAACGAAACAATTCGGCCTTAATTTAGCCGCTAATTCTTCGCCCGGCGTCGGCGCCAGCCCCAGCGGCACCTCTCCGATCGGCGCCGCGGCCGGGGCTTACGCCACGGCCAACACGTTTGCTTTTAGCAGCGGCGACACGGTCGCTTCGGCTTCCAATCCGATAAATTCAACGATTTTTACGGTTTCTTATATCGCCAACATGGCTGCCGGCACGGCCGGGGGAACTTACACGACGACTTTGACTTACGCGGCGACGGCGAATTACTAGGTTTATTTAGTGTTATTAGTTAATTATTGCGGTTGGAATTTTATTTTTTAGATATAAAAGATAAAAACAAAAAACATTAAAACATAAAAACAAAATGTTGAATTAGCTTGTTTTTATGTTCTTGTGCTTTTATGTTTTAATGCTAACCAATTAAAATGTTGAAAAAAATTACCATAGCTTTAGCAATTTTTTCATGGCTTTTGTTTTTTGGTCAAGCCGGACGGGCCCTGACCATTCTTTCGCCGGTGGTGGAAATGGAAGCGGAACCCGGGCAAACTCAAAAAGGAATTTTAAAAGTTTTTAACGAGACTCAAGAAGATTTAACTTTAGTTTCCAGCGTTGAACCGTTTGCCGCCGGCGGCGAATCGGGCCAGCCGGTTTATTTATTGCCCGAAGAAAAAGACAAGTTTTTGCAATGGTTTAAATTGGAGAATGAATCGATTTTGATTAAGCCAGGTCAATTCGCGGTTATTTCCTTTTCGGTTGAAGTGCCGATTGAGGCGCCGCCGGGCGGGTATTACGCGGCGATTTTTTGGCAAAAAGAATCAAGGCCCGGCCCGCAAAAAAATTCCGGCCTCGGCGTCAGCGGCAAGGCCGGCGCCTTGATTTTACTGAAAGTCAAAGGCGATCTGAAAGAAACCGGCGAGATTGTTGAATTTAGCGCCAATTCCGAAAAAAATTATTTTTTCGGCTTGCCGGTTGATTTTGTCGTCCGTTTCGCCAATTCCGGCAATATCCATTTGGCGCCGGCGGGAGAAATTGAGCTGAAAAGCTGGCTGGGTAAAACGGAAAAATTGGAATTCAATCCCGCCAAAAGAAATATTTTGCCGGCCAGCATCAGGCGGTTTGAAGTCGTTTGGGGCCAAACCGGCGGTAAAGAATTTTTTTCCGGCGCCCTGGCAGAATTAAAGCATTTGTCATTCGGCCGGTATACGGCGACTTTGAACCTGTCTTTTGGCGCCGAGGCCGGCCAAAAAATTCATCGGCGGCTGAATTTTTGGATTATTCCAGCCCGTTTAATCGCTGTTTTATCGGCTTTAATTTTTATCTCCGCCGGCTTATTTAAAATTAACGCCAAAGTCAATCGTTTAAAAAAGAAAGGTCATGGAAAGAAAAAATAAAAAAATAATTTTTTTAAGTTTCGGCCTGATTTTAGGCTTGGGGCTGGTTTTTTTGTTTCTGGCCGGGGTTCGGGCCGAAACGGTAGATGTTTCCGCCTTAGTTTACAGCTGCGGCAACGGCGCCATTGAGGCCGGCGAAACTTGCGAGGCTGATGCCGATTGCTCAAGCGGCCAGGTTTGCACCGCCTGCGCTTGCCAAAGCCCCAGCAGTTTTTTGGCCGGCACAAAAATTTCTTTAGCCGATAATAAAAGTTTGCCGATAGAAAAAATCAAAGCGGGCGAGGCGGTTATTTCTTATAATGAATTAAAAAAACGGCTGGAACCGGCCAAAGTCTTGCAGATATTCATCCGTCAAACAGATCGGTATTTGCTGATTAACAATCAAGTGAAGGTGACGGCCAGGCATCCATTTTACGTCAATGGCCAAGAGTGGCGGGAAGCGGGAGAATTAAAAATCGGGGATAAGCTTTTAAACCAGGCCGGCCAAATGGTCGCGGTTTTTTCCATAAAATCAAAAGCGGCCAAGGCCGTGGTTTATAATTTAGAAGTTGACCGCCACAATAATTATTTTGCCGAGGGTTATTTAGTCCACAATAAAGGCCCGGTTTGCGGCGCGACGACTTGCGCCTGGGGCGCTTGTATTAACAGCTGGCAAACCGGCGTTTGCGGCAACGGCTGCGGTTCCTGGCCAAGCGGCCAGACTTGCGCCGC
>MHIR01000045.1:3630-4956 GCA_001817615.1 Candidatus Buchananbacteria bacterium RIFCSPLOWO2_02_FULL_46_11b
CGACGGGACGGTCAATCAGACAAGCGAGGAATGCGATGACGGCAATACCGCGGCCGGCGACGGCTGCTCGGCTGGCTGCCAGCTGGAGGCCGGCTGCGGCAACGGTATTATAGAATCAGGCGAGGAATGCGACGACGATGATATTGTTTCCGGCGATTGCTGTTCCTCGGCTTGTAAAAAAGAATTGATAATTTCCAATGTAAGCGAATCGGCCATAACCAATATTTCTGCGGCAATTAATTGGCAGACTTTATGCGAGCCAAGCCAAGCCGTGCTGGATTGGGGGATAACGGCGGCCGCCGGCGACGGCTCGGCAAGCGGCCTTTTCGGCACCAGCTACAGCCAGACGATTAATAATTTATCGCCGAACAAAGTTTATTATTACCGAATTACCGCCACGGCGGCCGGCTTGCAGACGGTTCGGACCGGCTCTTTTAAAACTTTAGGCGGCGCGGAAATTTGCGATAATAATGCGGACGATGACCAAGACGGCTTGATTGACTTGGCCGATGCCGATTGTCCGGCGGCCTGCCTGTCCGATTGGACCTGCGGCCCTTGGCAGCCGGAAATCTGTCCGGAATCAAAAATTCAGACGCGGGAATGTTTTGACAATAAGGCCTGCCTGGCGCCGATCAATGAGCCGCCGAGCCAGCAAAGCTGCGGCGAGGTTTGTCCCGGGCTGTCTTGCGGCGGGACTTGCGAGAAAATAAATATAGAAAGTTGCGCCTGCGAGGAATATGTGCCCTGCTGCGGCAGCGGCATTTGCGAAAATTCGGAGACTTTTGAGCAATGTCCGGCGGATTGCGTTGAAATTTGCCTGCCTGACTGGTCTTGCGAGGGCTGGAGCGGCTGCGATAACGGCGCGCAAACCCGCCGTTGCTTTGATTTGAATAATTGCGGTTTAAATATTGACCGGCCGCCGGAAGAGAAGTCTTGTCTCGGGACTTGCGAAGCCGCCTGCAGTACTTGCCAGACTTTGGACCAGGCTAATTGCCAATGCCTGCCCGAAGCGCCTTGCTGCGGCAACCGGATTTGCGAGCCGGCGGAAACCAATCGGTCCTGTCCGATCGACTGCGCCGTGCCGCCGCAGGTGCGTTTAACTCTGACGCAATGCCTGGACGGAATTGACAATGACCGCGACGGCTTGGTTGATTATCCGGCCGATGCGGGCTGCCAGACGCCGGCCGACAACAGCGAAATGACGTTTTTGGAGTTTATTCAAAATCTAGGCGAATTTATCAGAGGCAAAATCTGGGACAATCCCCGGGTTCAGGCGGTCAATAAAAGATTGGCCGCGCCGGCCCTGATTGCCGCCGTGGCTTTCAG
>MHIR01000045.1:5040-5782 GCA_001817615.1 Candidatus Buchananbacteria bacterium RIFCSPLOWO2_02_FULL_46_11b
TGTCCGTTTTTATGAAAAAGAAACCAATCAACTGGTTCAATCGCGGGTCACTGACCGGCTCGGCCGCTATCTCTGGCTGGCTGAACCGGGCCGCTATTATCTTACCGTCATCAAGCCGAAATTCAATTTTCCGACGGTTTATTTGAAAGATAAAAGAGAAGACGTCAAATACCTTGATCTCTATCACGGCGAGGCGATTGAAGTCAAAGAAGGCGGCGCCAGCGTGGCGCTGAATATCCCCCTGGATCCGACCGAAGACGTCCGGCCGGTTGGCAAAATTATTTTTCAGCATTATTTGCGCCGAATTCAGTATCTGGTCGCTTTTTCGGCCATTCCCTTGGCGGTTATTTCTTTTTTTGTCAGCCCCGGCCTTTTTACTTTCAGTCTTTTGATTTTCCATTGCCTGCTTTACGCGTTATTCCGCCGTTTAGGCTATGAAAAGCCGCCGAAGAATTGGGGCATTATTTACGACCAAGAGGATAAAAAGCCTCTGCGCCAGGCGATTACCCGCATTTACGACAAGCAATACCACAAGCTTTTGGAAACCCGCTTAACCGACAGCCAAGGCCGCTATTCTTTTTTGGTCAATAATAATTTATATTACTTAACGGCGGAAAAATCCGGCTATAATCCCTATCAGAGCCAGGAGATTGATTTAATCAATAAAGACCGCGAAGCGATTGTCAATATGGATATCGCCCTGGCCAAAGCCCTGGCCGCCGCCGGTTTAACGCCCGCGCCG
>MHIR01000045.1:5814-10254 GCA_001817615.1 Candidatus Buchananbacteria bacterium RIFCSPLOWO2_02_FULL_46_11b
CGCCGGTTTAACGCCCGCGCCGCCTGCCGGCCAAACGCCGCCGGCCGGTTTGGAGCAAAAGCCGCCGGTTGTTTCCGATCAAACGCCGCCGCCGGCGCCCCCGGCGCCGGCGCCCGAGCCGAAAGCCGAAGAGATCAATGTTGTTTTACCCGAGCAGAATACCGGCGTTTCCCGCGAGTCGCTGGATCATATGTTAAAATCCAAAGAAGCCGAAGCGAAGCAAGACGAGCCGGCGAAAGAGAAGAGTATTTTTGGATAACGGATATCACGGATTCTACATCCGTGTTATCCGCAATTAATTTTAAATCTCTTATTTACCTTTAATTTTAAATAACGGATATAAGACAAATATCCGTGTTATCATCCCCGATGTTTAGCGAAGAGAAACGACAACTCGTCCACATCCTTTTATTGTTCCTGGCGTTTTTGCTGAAATATACCTCCCGCGGGCAGGCGGCGGTTTTGCTTTTGGTGCTTTTAGCCATGACCCTGGTCGTTATTCCCCGCATCAGATTAAAGAATTATTTTTACCGCTTTGCCGAAAGAAAATACAGCGAGGGCGCGGTGCTTTATTTTTTGGTTTTATTGATTTTAATCGTTGTTTTTCCCCTGTATATCGTGGCGGCTTCCTGGGCGATATTGGCTTTGGGCGACGGCCTGGCGACTTTGATCGGCAAGCATTTCAAGGCCAAAGAACTGCCCTGGAACGGCGACAAAAGCTATGCCGGCAGTCTGGCGTTTTTTATTTTCGGCACCATCGGCGCCACGGTTTTGTTAAAATGGATGCTGCCGGAGTTAAGCTTCAACCTGGCTCTAATTGCCGCGGCCAAGACCGCTTTGGTGGCAGCTTTAGTGGAAAGCCTGCCGCTAAAGGTTAATGATAACGTGTCTGTGGCGGTAACCAGCGCGTTTGTGATGTATTTACTTAAGATTGTTTAGGCTGGTTCTACTTTCCCTCACCCCGTCCCCCCCCGATTGGGGGCATTTTTTATTAATTAACGCAATTTAATTTAAGGCAGGGGCGTATTGCAATACGCCCCTACTTATTATTTTAAAAAACGCCATTTAAATCAACCCCCAATCAGGGGGGGGGACAGGGAGAGGGTGCGGCAGAAAAATAAAAAAAGAAGCGGCGGGATAGTACTTGAAAAAAATCTCATTATCCGCTATATTTAAATATATGGCAAAAGCGAAAAATCCCGCCTTCGCCAAGGCTACGGCGGGCAAGCAAGACAACGACATCATGCCAAAACTCACGGCTCTGTGCAAACAGCGAGGGTTTATTTTCCCGTCCTCCGAGATTTACGGCGGAATGAATTCTTTTTACGATTACGGGCCGCTGGGCGTTGAGCTGAAAAACAACGTCAAGCGCGCCTGGTGGCAAGCCATGGTTTATTCCCGGCCGGATGTCGTCGGTTTGGATTCGGCGATTTTAATGCACCCGAAAATCTGGGAGGCCTCGGGGCATGTCCAGAATTTTACCGACCCGCTGGTTGACTGCAAGAAATGCAAAAAAAGATTTCGCGCCGATAATATTTTGGAGGCCAAGGGCATTAAGCCGGATTTAGGCACGATGAAAAATCCGCCCAAGGAATTGCAGGAATGCCCGGAATGCGGCGGCGAGCTTACCGAAGTGAGGATGTTTAATTTAATGTTCAAGACTTTTATGGGGCCGGTGGAAGAGCAGGCCAATATCGTTTATCTGCGGCCGGAGACGGCGCAGGGAATTTATGTCAATTTTTTAAATGTTAAAGACAGTCTGCGCCTGAAATTGCCTTTCGGCATCGCCCAGATCGGCAAGGCTTTTAGAAACGAAATTACGCCGGGAAATTTTACTTTCCGCACGCGCGAATTTGAACAAATGGAAATGCAATATTTCGTCAATCCCAAGGACGCGGATAAAATTTTTGAAGAATGGAAAGAAAAGCGGATGAATTGGTATCTGTCTTTGGGCATGAAAAAAGAAAATTTGCGCTTCCGCGAGCACGAAAAAACCGAACTGGCGCACTACGCCAAAAAAGCGGCTGATATCCAGTATCTGACGCCGTTTGGCTGGCAGGAAATGGAAGGCATCCATCACCGAAGCGACTGGGATTTGTCGCGGCACATGGAATATTCGGGCCAGGATCTGCGATACGCCGATTTATCAACTGGCGAAAAATTCACGCCCTATATTATTGAAACTTCGGCCGGCGCCGACCGGGCGGCTTTGATGTTTTTGCTTGACGCTTACCAAGAAATTGAAGGCGGCCGCAGTACGACCACGGAAAGCATCAAAGAATCCGAAACCGTTTTGAATTTTGACAAGCGCCTGGCGCCGGTTAAAATCGCGGTTTTTCCCTTGTCCAAAAAACCCGAATTACAAAAGCCCTGCCAGGAAGTTTTGGATTTTTTGCGCGGGGAAAGACTGGTGCAGTATGACGAAACCGGCTCAATCGGCAAGCGCTACCGCCGACAGGACGAAATCGGCACGC
Organism: Candidatus Buchananbacteria bacterium RIFCSPLOWO2_02_FULL_46_11b; assembly: GCA_001817615.1. Classification (GTDB taxonomy): domain Bacteria; phylum Patescibacteriota; class Patescibacteriia; order Buchananbacterales; family UBA6539; genus 02-FULL-45-11b. The sequence continues at coordinate 8,289 of MHIR01000045.1, forward strand.
CCTATTGCGTGACGGTTGACTTTGAGACCCTGGAAGATAAAGCGGTGACGGTGCGGGATAGAGACAGTATGAAGCAGGAGCGGATTAAGATCAGCGAATTGAAGAATTATTTCGCGGAAAAGTTTGTTTAGTTAGGGCGGTAGGTTTTTAGAGCGGTAGATTGGTAGGTCAAAAGAATAGTTTAGCTGGTTATATTATTTTAAAAAATAAAATTCAATAAAGACATTAAATCGGCAGCCAAAATAAACACCGTTCCTGCCAATCTACCGACCTACCGTTCTACCGATCTAACCTATCGCCTTACCAACCCATGCATACCAAAACCAAACTCGCCAACGGGCTCAAACTCATCCTCGCCCCGCTGAAAGAAACCAAGGCCGCAACGGTCTTGGTTTTATTGCCGGTCGGTTCGCGCTATGAAAAAGAAAATATCAACGGCGCTTCGCATTTTATCGAGCATCTGATGTTCAAGGGCACGAAGAAGCGGCCGACCAGCCTGGATCTCACCAAAGAGCTTGATGCCGTCGGCGCGGAATTCAACGCTTTCACGGCCAAAGACCACACCGGCTATTATATCAAAGCCGCGGCCGAACATATCAACCTGGCTTTTGATATTCTTTCGGACATGATATTCAATTCCCAATTTGTCGAAAGTGAAATGGAAAAAGAGCGCGGCGTGATTATCGAGGAAATTAATATGTACGAAGATAATCCCATGATTTACGTCGGGTCGCTTTTTGAGCAGACGCTTTTTCCCGAAAGCTCTCTGGGCTGGCAGATCTCCGGGCCCAAAACCGTAATCAAAGACATTACCCGAAATCAGCTTTTGGCCTATAAGGAAAAATATTACCAGCCGCACAATATGGTTTTGACCGTGGCCGGAAATTTCAAGCCGGCCAAAGCCAAAGCCCTGGCCGGAAAATATTTTAAAGAAACCGCGCGAAAAAAAGAAAAGCCCGGTTTCAAAGTTTTTAAGCTGAATCAAACCAGGCCGCAAGTTGAGCTGAAAACCAAGGAAACCGAGCAGGCGCAAATTTGCCTAGGCTTTCCGGCCTATGCCTTAAATGACCGCCGGCTGTATCCGCTGTATCTTTTATCCGTGATTTTAGGCGGCAACATGTCTTCGCGGCTTTTTACCGCGGTTCGGGAAAAACACGGCCTGGCTTATTATATTAAAAGCGACCTGGGCGCTTTTGCCGATATCGGCGAGCTGGTGATTCAGGCCGGGTTGGATAAAAGCCGCATTAAGCAAGCGATTGCCTTAATCCTTTCGGAGCTGAAAAAAATAAGAGACGAGGGCGTGACGGATAAAGAGCTGGCCTCGGCCAAAGAATTTCTCAAAGGCAAATTGGTCCTGGGTCTGGAAGATTCGGAAAACGTGGCCGACTGGTTTGGCAAGCAGGAATTATTGCTGAATAAAACCCTGACCCCGGAAGAAAAAATCAAAAAGATTTTTGCCGTTAAAAAAAGCGATTTGTCAAAAGCCGCCAAAGAATTGATTCGGGAAGAATATTTGAACCTGGCCGTCATCGGCCCGTTTAAAGAGAAAGCCGAGTTTGAGAAGCTGTTGAGATTGTAAAAACGTCTATTGCAGAGACGCCCCGACGAGGCGTTTTTTTACCACACCCTCTCCCCCCTTGGCCGTATTTCGCGGAATACAGGCAGGCTAGTCAGGGGGAGGGAACTATACTTATTAAGGCTTGTTTAAAAACATTGTTTTATCTATTTCTAAATCTTTCGGCTTCTCTTTTTTCTAAAAAATAAAACGGGCGGCCTATTTTTTAAAAAAAGAGAAGCAAAGGGAAGAGAAATAAAGGCAAGAGATAATAAATAATATAAGACTATATTTTCTAAATAATGCTATTAAAAAATGTTCCCTCCCCCCTGCCCGCCTCGCCACTTATTTTTATTTTTTTGAAAAACATTTTAATCTAATTTTATAAAGGTTATATTGATAAAAAATTTC
>MHIR01000045.1:10268-14936 GCA_001817615.1 Candidatus Buchananbacteria bacterium RIFCSPLOWO2_02_FULL_46_11b
TTTTTTGAAAAACATTTTAATCTAATTTTATAAAGGTTATATTGATAAAAAATTTCAACGGCGTGGCAGGCGGGCCGATTGGGGGGAGGGACAGGGTGAGGGGTTGAGAGGCGGGTGAAGTATGGTAAAAAAAATCAAACCACCCGCCAAAGCAAAACCGCCAGAATCGCGGCCTGGATTGCCAGGCCGGTTTTAAAAGAAACCGCGAATTTTTTCAAAACGCCGTGAAGCCATAAATGAAAATCGTAATGGAATTTAAGCCATTTGAATTTCAGCAGCTGATAAAACGCGTTTAAAAAATCCGGCAAGATCCCGCCGGCCACGCCAAACAGGACGGCCAAATCAAGCGGCAGGCGGCCTGAATATAGAAGCCCGCCCAATAAAAAAAGCATGGTTAAGCCGTCAATTGACCCGATTTGGGCGATTTTTTTTATTTCCTGCGGGCTGACGTTTTGGTGGTCGGCAATCATTTTTTCGTCGCCGTGCGGAATCATGTCAAAAATATAATGGGAAATCAGGCCAAAAAGAAAAGCCAATAAGGGATTGCCGGTCTGCAGGCCGATAATGGCGCCGGCGGTGCCGTGAACGGTTAGAAACATAACATCAGTTAATAATAACGGCCGCGGATTGCGGTTAATATTATTTTAACAAATTCTTTGACAATTTACAAGAATTAGTTTATAATAAAATCCGTAGCTTAAGCCGAAGTGGCGGAACTGGTAGACGCGCACGACTCAAAATCGTGTAGGGCAACCCCCTGTGAGAGTTCGAGTCTCTCCTTCGGCATGATAAATAACTGTTAACAGTTAACCTTTAACAGTTAACCGGCTGACCGTTAGTCTTGACTTTTAATGTGATATATAGTATTCTTAATAAGTTATGCTACAAGTTAACCTTTGATTGTTAACTGTCATTTATCGCGGGGTAGAGCAGTAGCAGCTCGCCAGGCCCATAACCTGGAGGTCGCGGGTGCAACTCCCGCCCCCGCAACCAGGCAATTACTTTTTTAGATATAAAATTATCACCGCCCGAGGCGAGGTAGCTCAGTTGGTTAGAGCGAAGGAATCATAACCCTTAGGTCGCGGGTTCGACTCCCGCCCTCGCCAGATGTCAAAAAATCATTAAAAAGATAATTAAATCGGGCGGTAGTCCCGACGATCGTCTTAAGCTTAACTAAAGCTTAACTAAAGACGATGTCGGGATCCCGACTTTTCGCTCAAAGCAAAACCAAGGCGCGAAAACGTCGGGACTCAGTTGGTCAGAGCGAAGTCCGACGCATTGCAAAGCGGCAGTTAGGATTCCGATTCTCGCCGAAGGCGGGACATCGGAAGAATCATAACCCCTAGGTCGTGGGTTCAAATCCCACCCTCGGCACCAGAAAGGAAAAGTCAAAGAGTTTTGGTTCGCCTCGCTTCGCTCGGCGACTAATTCGTATTCAATTTTGGGGGTAAAAACGAATTCACGATTTCGCATTTTGGGGGAAGAAAATTTTTTAATCATAAAATCTAAAAATTATTAATTAATAAGCAGTAAATATATGAATATGAATCAAAAAGGTTTTGCAAATATAGTTTTGGTAGTTGTGATTGTTGCTATCGTGGCTGTTGGCGGATATTTTCTTTTATCGAGGAAATCGGCAACACCTCCTGAAACACAACAAACATCAGATAATGGACAAGGTGGCAACCAAATTAACATACCTTCTGATGGCACCGTTGTAGACACCAAGGGTCTCTCGTTGCATAAAAGTGAAAGTTGCGGTTTTGAGGTAAGTTTCCCATCACAGTTTGTGAATTGGAATCGACCAGCGGATCCAAATCCAAAACAATGTCCTAATTCAACTCCTCCTTTAGAGAAGCAGGTAGACGCTTTAAGTTTGAAGTCTAGAGTTGATTGCAACATAAATGGTGCAGGAGAATCTCCGGCGGGATGCAACTTTTTTGAAATAGTGGTTGCGAATAATAAGATTACCGGTCCAACCGTAGAAAACATTTCTGTTGATAACATCCACGCCGAAAAACTTACTATGCTTGACGGTGGTGTTGGTCAGATACTAATCCAATTTGAGAAGAACAAGTTGTGGTATCGCTACACTCACACATTTAGCCCATCAGATGTCAAGGAAGCTAAAAAACTTTCTGACTTGATAATTTCGACCTTTAAATTTACGAAGTAAGTTTTGCGTTCGCTCCGCGAATTTTTGGATTTAATGCCGCCAAAGAAAAACTTGAAATTGTCAGCGGTGCGGCTCCGCCGCCTTTCCGAATTTTCGCGGGGGAACCTCCTCGCCGCCTGCGGCGGCGAAATGCGTTCGGACTATCTTTAGAATACTGCACCACGTAGGAAATTGCAAGCGGTTTTGGTTCGCCTCGCGGAGTTTATCCGCCCTTTCGGCGGACTCGGCGACCAAATCGTATGGATTTTTCGGGGCAAAAAGAAATTCCCGATTCCATTAGAAGCAGAAAAGAAAAATTTAGGTCCGCTTGAATAATTGCTTTCTATCGTAGAGCGCATAAAAAATCTCCAGAAATAATGTCGCCGTCAAAATAATTATGAACAAGAAAACTGTTTTTATTGGACACCCGATCGGAGACGACATAAAAGGCAATGCCGAAAAAGTCTTAAAAATATGCGCGGAGGTGCATACTAAAAATATAATTCCAGTCGCTCCTTATTTAATCTCGCTTCAATATCTCAATGACGAAGTCATTGAGGATCGAGAGCTCGGCATGGAAGCAAACCACGAATGCTTCCATCGGAGGTATGTGGACGAATTATGGTTGTTTGGTGATAGAATATCTGCCGGAATGGAGAAAGAAGTCTTGCTCGCACAAGAGATGAACATTCCGATTATTCCGAAAACCGAGGGAACGAAGCGAGATTTGGAGCGACTGGAGAAAAAGAAATAGTCGCCGCCAAAAATCCTGCCCGCCCAAGCGAGGGCGCGGCGGAAGGGGGGTGTGGGGGGAATTCCGCCGCACCCGAGCCGAAGTCCGCCAGAGGTCGGATAAACTCCGCCCCGCCGCCCTGCTCGTTAAGAGTAGAGTCCCACAAAAAAGTTTTCTTTTCCTTTTACCTGCCCGCATTGCTACGCAAAGCGTTGCAGGCGGGGAAGAAAAAATCCGGCGCGCGCACATCGGGAAAAGCGAAGAAAACTTTTTTGTGGGGTGGCAAGTGTCAGCTCGCGGCGGCGGGGCGGCTCCCTTAGTTCCGTTTAAAGTAGGTTCGCGCAAAGTGTATAATTACAGCACTTTTAATTTTTTTATTTTAATTTTCAGCCATTTTGGCGCGGAGCAAGTAACTCTTAAGTCGTGGGTTCGCCCGCCCCGCACCAATTCAATTTTATCATTCTATAATTTAAGAGGAGCAAGTCGAAGGCTTATTCGCGCGCAAAAAAGCTGGCTAATAAACAAAGATACTCGCGGAATTGGTGCGGGGACTCCCGCCCTCGCCACCAAAAATTTAATTTAAATAAAAATTAACGGCGGTGCCGTTTTTTTGTTAAAAAAAAGTCAAGAGGGTTTGCGAAATAAATTCAATAGGACACGGATGAACACGGATAAAACAGATTGGCACGGATTTAATATCCGTTTGAATCCGTTTTATCCGTGTTCATCCGTGTCCTATCCGTTGGGCTCATTTTTTGACTTTTATCAATAAACATAGTATAATTTATTATAAACCAGTATGTTCACCGCCGAGAAATTGAAGAAAAAATATTTGGAATTTTTTCAGGCCAAGGGGCATGCTATCATTCCCTCGGCTTCTTTGATTCCGGAAAACGATCCGACCGTGCTTTTTACCAGCGCCGGCATGCATCCATTGGTCCCGTATCTGCTGGGCGAGAAGCATCCGGTCGGCTCGCGGCTTTGCAATGTCCAAAAATGCCTCCGCCTCGGCGATATTGACGAGGTCGGCGACAGCCGCCACCTGACTTTTTTTGAAATGCTGGGCAATTGGTCTTTGGGCGAATATTGGAAAAAAGAAGCGATTGAAATGAGCTTTGAATTTTTAGCCAAAGTTTTAGAGATTCCTTTGGAAAAATTGGCAATTTCCTGCTTTGCCGGGGAGCCGGAAAACAATATCCCCCAAGACGGAGAATCAGCCGAAATTTGGAAATTATTGGGCTTGCCGGCGGAAAGAATCGCTTTTTTGGGCCGGCAAGACAACTGGTGGGGTCCGGCCGGCCAGACCGGCCCCTGCGGTCCGGATACGGAAATGTATTATTGGACCGGCCCGGGTCCGGCGCCGAAGGTATTTGACGTCAAAGACAGAAACTGGCTGGAAATCTGGAACGATGTTTTCATGCAGTACAATAAAACCGCCGACGGAAAATATGAAGAATTGAAGCAGAAAAACGTGGATACCGGCCTGGGCGTGGAGCGGACCGCGGCGGCCTTAAACGGCTTTGACAATGTTTATGAGATTGAGTCGTTTCAGGCAATTATTAAAAAGATTGAAGAATTATCGGGCAAGAGATACCAAGAACACCAAAAAGAATTCAGAATCATCGCCGACCATTTGCGCGCCGCGACTTTTATTTTGGGCGACCAAAAAGGAATTATCCCTGCTAATCTTGATCAAGGGTATGTCTTGCGCCGCTTGATTCGGCGGGCGGTAAGGCACGGCCGCTTAATTGGCATTAAAGAAATTTTTACTTTTAAAATC
>MHIR01000045.1:14945-19225 GCA_001817615.1 Candidatus Buchananbacteria bacterium RIFCSPLOWO2_02_FULL_46_11b
CAGGAATTGAAAAAGAACCGGGATTTTATCGTTGAACAGCTGATCCGCGAGGAAGAAAAGTTTTTGCAGACTTTGGAAAAGGGCATGAAAGAATTCAATAAACTGGCGACAAAAGATATTTCCGGTTATGATGCTTTTATTTTATTTTCCTCCTACGGTTTTCCCTTGGAAATGACCAAAGAGCTGGCCGAAGAAAAGGGGATTAAAATTGATGAGGCGGGTTTTGACAAAGAATTCAAAAAACACCAGGACTTATCCCGCGCCGGAGCCGAGCAGAAATTCAAAGGCGGTTTGGCCGACAATTCCGAAACCAGCGCCCGGATGCACACGGCGGCTCATCTGCTGCTGGCCGCCTTGCGCCAAGTCCTGGGGGACCAGGTTTTTCAAAAGGGCTCAAATATCACGCCGGAAAGAATCAGGTTTGATTTTTCTTACGGGGAAAAGATGACTCCGGAGCAGATTAAGCGGGTTGAGAACCTGGTGAACGAACAAATACAAAAGGAAATTCCGGTTATTTGCGAGGAGATGCCTTTAGAAGAGGCGAAAAAGCGAGGCGCCATGGGAGTTTTTGAGCATAAATACGGCGATAAAGTAAAAGTTTATACCATAGGCGGTTTCAGCTCCGAGATTTGCGGCGGCCCGCATACCAAAAATACCGCTGATTTAAGCCATTTTAAGATTCTTAAGGAAGAATCAAGCAGCGCCGGCGTGCGAAGGATTAAGGCCGTTATTGGCTAATCCTTCCAATCTTTTCTGCTTTTCCCGCCTCTCGGTTAGGGAGCATTAACTCTACAAAACTTGGCTTAATCGTATCAATATGATACGATTAATATGCCTAAATGATACGAAAATGGTAAAATTAAGCCAAAAACAACAAAGAATTATTTTAATACTCCTTGAAAAAGGGATTTTGCCGTCATCGCAAATCCGCGCGGAAATGGCTAAAACCGGAGAAAACGTTTCGTTAGTGACCGTTAAAAGAGCTTTATCGGAAATGGCCAAAGCCGGGTTTCTGACTGTTTCCGGTTCCGGCCGTTCCACGAGCTATATTTTAAGCGCGGCTGGCCGAATATTTGCCGACATTGACGCAAAAAAATATTGCGCCGTTGAACCGGACAAGCGCTTTGGCCTGAATTATTACAATTTTGATTTATTTTCGGCCTGGCCGGCGGAAATTTTTTCCGCCGAGGAGTCAGAAATTTTGAATAATGCCACCGCCGAATATCAAAGACGGATTAAAGATTTGCCGCCGGCCATTCAAAAAAAGGAGCTGGAGCGGCTGATTATTGAATTGTCATGGAAGTCGTCAAAAATTGAAGGCAACACTTATACCTTACTTGACACGGAAAAATTGATTTTGGAAAATAAAGAAGCGCCCGGGCACGATAAAAAAGAAGCGAAAATGATTTTAAACCACAAGGAAGCGTTTAATTATATCCGAAAAAACGCGGGCCGATTCAAAACTCTTACTCGGAAAAATCTTGAGGAACTGCACGCCATTTTAGTCAAAGATTTAACCGTCGGCCTGGGCCTGCGGCAGAAGCCGGTGGGCGTTCTTGGTTCGATTTATCGCCCGCTTGACAATATTCATCAGATTAACGAGGCCATAGATATTTTGGGCCGGACGGCGGCAAAAACGACTAATCCTTGCGCTAAAGCGCTTCTGGCGCTTTTAGGCCTAAGCTATATTCAGCCGTTTGAAGACGGCAACAAGAGAACAGCGCGCCTTTTTGGCAACGCTTTGCTTTTGGCGCACGGTTTGGCGCCGCTTTCTTATCGCAGCGTTGAGGAAAGCGATTATCGCGAAGCGATGCTGGTTTTTTACGAATTGAATTCCATGCTGCCTTTTAAAAGAATTTTTATCGGGCAGTATGAATTCGCGGCCAAGAATTACGCGGTAAAGTAAAATTTTTTGAGATGCCGGCCATTAGCCAATCCGGCGCCAAAAACACCGGCGATCTGATTATTAAGGAAGAATCAAGCATTGCCGGGGTGAGGCGGATTAAAGCCGCCATCGCTTAATTAGGCGAGATAGATTTGCCGGACAAAACCTTATTTTGTTAATTAAAACCCCCTGTCTGGGGGCCTTTTAAATCCGGGGTTTTATATATTGAGATGACTGCAAAAACAGCAATAAAAACCTAAAATAAGACAAAATTATTTAATTTTGGCAACCTGTTGTAATTGCCAAAGCCGGCTTTTTTTATTATAATTAAGCTAAGGTTTAACTTTAAAGTCCCGGCTTCTCATGGCCAGAGTAATTTCCATCGTCAATCAAAAGGGCGGCGTGGGTTTTGGGTTTATGATAGCAAGAGTTGGTTCATTAATGAAGCCGCGCGCAAGACAATACGGAAGTTGAAAGCGAAGCGGCGCGTATTGCCGCCTTAGTAAGAGAATTTGACTTTTTAACCAGTTTTAAGTATACTTAAAATATAACAATAAATTGGCATTAATTTTAAGTATGAATAAAACATATCAAAAACGGCCATATTACCTTAATAAAATCACGCCTTACATTGGAGCCGATTTGATTAAAGTGCTTGTCGGCCAGCGCCGCGTCGGCAAAAGCTATATCTTGTTGCAGCTAATGGACGCGATAAAAGCCAAAGACAAACGAGCCAATATTATTTATATAAATAAAGAAGAGAACGAATATGACGCGATTGTTAATTATCGGGATTTGATTGTTTATGTTGAAAAGCGAGCCGCAAAGGGAAGCAGTAATTATTTGTTTATTGATGAAATTCAGGAGATAGAGAATTTTGAAAAAGCTTTGCGGCATCTTTTCTCTAAAAAAACTTTTGATCTTTATTGCACCGGCAGCAATGCCCGCCTGCTTTCTTCCGAAATCGCGACCGGTTTGTCCGGGCGCTATATTGAAATTCCGATTCACGCCTTGTCTTATCAGGAATTTCTGCGGTTTCATCGCTTGAAATCCGGCGAAGGCGCGCTGTTAAAATATATCCGTTATGGCGGCTTGCCTTTTATCGCTAACTTGGAATTGACGGATGAAATTGTTTATGGCTATTTACAGAGCATTTATAATACGATTATTTTAAAAGACGTGGTGGCGCGTTTTAAAATCAGAAACGTCAATTTTCTTAATCGTCTTTTGGAATATTTAGCGGATAATATCGGGTCGCTAGTCTCGGCCAACCGCATCAGCGATTTTTTGAAATCGCAGAAAATCAAGACTACGCCCAATATAGTTTTAGATTATCTGTCGTATTTATCTTCCAGCTTTATTATTCGCGAGGTTAATCGGGCGAACATCAAGGGCAAGAAAATTTTTGAAATTAATGAGAAATATTATTGGGAAGATTTAGGATTAAGAAATTCGCTGGTTGGCTACAAGGCGGTAGAAATCGGGCAGATGCTGGAAAATTTGGTGTTTTCGCATTTATCGCGCTTGGGATTCAAAATTCATATTGGCCAGCTGGAAAACAAAGAAATTGATTTTGTCGCGGAAAAAGACGGCCAAAAAATATATATTCAGGCAGCTTATTTAATCGGCGATAAAACAACCAAAGATCGGGAGTTCGGCAATTTGCTGGCGATTCCCGATAATTATCAAAAAATAGTGGTTTCCATGGACAAGCTGATTGGCCGTGATTACCAGGGAATTCAGCACCGGCAAATCATTGATTTTTTACAAAATGATAAATTGTTATAAGGAGAAGCTTTAGGAAGCAAGATAAGTTTTCAGCCCGCTTCGACCGCGAAGCGTGGCGAGCAAGATAAGCAAGATAAGAACAAAGTTTAACTCATATCTTGCCTATCTTGCTTATCTCGCTTATCTTGCTCGTTTTTTGTCTTGCTAACCTAGGGTTTTTCTATTATAATTAAGCTATACTTCACTTCTAAAGCCCCAAGCTTCTCATGGCCAGAGTAATTTCCATCGTCAATCAGAAGGGCGGCGTGGGCAAGACGACCACCGCCGTCAACCTCGGCGCTTATCTGGCCAGCCGGGGCAAATTTGTTTTATTGGTGGATATTGATCCGCAGGCCAACGCGACCTCGGGTTTGGGCGTGGAGCAGGACAAATTGGAAAAAGGAGTTTACCATGCCTTGATTGAGCCGCTTTCTTTGCGGGAAATTATCCAGGGCACGGGTCATCCGGGCTACAAAGTCGCGCCGGCCACGCCGGACTTGGCGGGCGCCAGAGTCGAGCTGGTCAACCTGGACCGCCGAGAGTTTTTACTGGCCGAAAAAATTCTGGAAATTAAAAATGATTACGATTATATTCTAATTGACTGCCCGCCGTCCCTTGATTTACTAAC
>MHIR01000046.1:0-2081 GCA_001817615.1 Candidatus Buchananbacteria bacterium RIFCSPLOWO2_02_FULL_46_11b
CCATGTCAGCCGCGCTTTCCCTTTCCGGCTTGTCGGCTGATTGTTTTTTCTTCTTCGGTTTTTTGCCCCATAAAAAAGGCCGTCAGACCAGGTTAAAAGAAATCGCGGCGGCCGAATACACCTCGGTATTTTACGAATCGGTCCACCGGATTTTAAAAACCCTGACCGAACTGAAAGAATTGAATTTGGAGAGGCAGATTGTCATTTGCCGCGAGCTGACCAAGATTTATGAAACGGTTTATCGGGGCACGGCCGCCGAGATTTTAGAGCGGCTTAGCGCCAATGAAGAAGAGGTAAAAGGGGAGTTTGTGGTGATTGTCGAGGGGAAGTAAATTTTTAATTTTAAATTATTAAGATATGTCCAAGAAATTCTACATAACAACAACTTTGCCTTATGTGAATGCTGATCCGCATATCGGCTTTGCTTTGGAAATAGTCCAGGCTGATGCCATCGCCAGGTATCATCGCAATTTGGGCGAGGAGGTTATTTTTAATACCGGGACCGATGAACACGGGGTTAAAATTTATCGCAAAGCGGTAGAAAGAGGTATGAACCCCCAGAAATATGTAGATTCATACGCGGTAAAGTTTGATAATTTGAAACAAGCTCTGAATTTGAGCTACACCAATTTCATCCGAACCTCGGATTCGGAACATGAAAAAGCCGCCCAGGAATTCTGGAATCTTTGTCTGAAGAATGGCGATATTGAGAAAAAGAAATCAAAAATCAAATATTGCTCAGGCTGTGAGCTGGAAAAAACCGCCTCGGAATTAGTTGACGACCACTGTCCAATCCATCCCAACCTTACCTTGGAAGAGATCGAAGAAGAAAACTATTTTTTTAAGTTTTCAAAATATGAAAAGTCGCTTTTGGACTTCTATAAGAAAAATCCGGATTTTGTCGTGCCGGATTTCCGGTTTAATGAGATCAAGAAATTCGTGGAAAATGGACTTAATGATTTCAGTATTTCCCGTTTAAAAAAGAAGATGCCGTGGGGTGTCGAGGTTCCCAATGATAGAGACCATGTGATGTATGTTTGGTTCGATGCTTTGATCAATTATATCTCCACTCTCGGCTGGCCGAAGGACAAGAAGAATTTTAAGGCTTTCTGGCCTGGTGTCCAGATCGCGGGCAAGGATAATTTAAGGCAGCAGTCGGCCATGTGGCAGGCGATGTTGATGTCCGCCGGTCTGCCGAATTCCAAGCAGGTAATGATTCATGGCTTCATTATCAGTGGCAATCAGAAAATGAGCAAAAGTCTGGGTAATGTGATTGATCCTTTTGTCTTAGTTGAGAAATACGGCACCGATGTTGTCCGCTATTATTTGTTGCGCCATATCCATCCCTTTGAAGACAGCGATTTCAATATCGAGAAATTTGAGGCCGCCTATACCGCGGATCTGGCCAACGGCCTGGGCAATTTGGTTTCGCGGGTGGCGGGGTTGGTGGAGCAGAGCAATCAAGCGATCGGCGATCGGCGATCGGCGATCGGCGATCAAGCGATCAAAGGAAATCGATGAATTAATGGAAAATTTTCAATTTGATCAGGCCATGAAATATATCTGGGAAAAGATTTCCAAGATTGACGGGCTGATTGCCCAAACCAAACCCTGGGCTTTGGCCAAAGAAGGCAAGACCAAAGAAGTCGCCAAAGTTTTGAATCAGGCGGTTGAAGGGATTCTGGAGATTGCCGAATTACTGGCGCCATTTTTGCCCGAAACTGCGGCCAAGGTCAAAGCGATTTTTACGGCCCCGGAGATTAAAAAGGGCGAGCCGCTGTTTCCGCGACTGGAACATTAAAACATAAAAACAAGAGAACAAATTAATTAAATTTTTGTTCTTTTGTTCTGTTAATTTTAATATTAATTAACTTTTAATCATAATAATTATGTTTTTAACAATTTTTGATTTAATCCTCATCCTCGTCCTTTTCTTATTCATCGCTATCGGCTTTGTCTCGGGCCTGATTCAGGGCATTGGCGCGATTGTCGGCGTTTTTCTGGGCGCCTGGGCCGCGGTCTGGTTTTATGAGCCTTTGGGCGTCTGGCTGACGCCGATTCTTTTGGGCCACGGCACGATT
>MHIR01000046.1:2195-3069 GCA_001817615.1 Candidatus Buchananbacteria bacterium RIFCSPLOWO2_02_FULL_46_11b
ACTCAATTGGGAATTTCAGTTTGGCTTAATGGCATTATTGCCGCCTCTAAAGTCGCCAGTTGGCTGATTGGCCTGGCCGCGATTTTAACGCCGCTTCTGCCGAAGATTTTAAAGTGATTTTGACTTTTTCGATATTTTGTGATATTTTAATAATATATGAAATTTTTCAACAAAAAATCAATAAAAGAGCGAGAAATGCCTTCTCTTAAAGAAAAAAAGCTTAATCAAAAAGAATTGGAGAAAAAAGTCATTGAGGGAGCGGAGAGGGTAATCAAACAATACCGGGAAGCTTTAACTAAACTGGGCGATGCCTAATCTTGATTTATATTACCTGAATAAAAACCATATTGAGAGAATTTGTCACCCTCTGGCGGTGACTTTTTTAAATAAAATTAATGATCCAATTTCAATTTTTTCCGCGGCGGACATGAAAAAATTGGACGCCTGTCTTAATCTGCCGCGGGCGACTTTTAACGGCCGGGAAATGTATTCCGATTTAATCTCAAAGGCCGCGATTTTATATTATGCCATCATTAAAAACCATTGTTTTTTAAACGGAAACAAAAGAATCGCGACCACCTCATTGATTGTTTTTCTTTTTATTAACAATTATTGGCTTGAAGTCGGCCAGAATTTTTTATACGATCTGGCTCTGGCTGTCGCTCAATCCGAGGGAAAAAGAATGGATGAAGTGAAAAAATTAATTATTGATAAAATTACGCCCCATATTATTTTCTTGAAGGTTGGCGGAAAATCAAGGAAACATAGTGGCTTTTTATTTCATTTGGGCAATTTGAAGCATAATTTTAAAGAATTGACCGGCAAGAAATAATCATGCTTTTTGACAGCCACGCCCATTTGAATTTCCAGGATT
>MHIR01000046.1:3082-3657 GCA_001817615.1 Candidatus Buchananbacteria bacterium RIFCSPLOWO2_02_FULL_46_11b
TATTGACGACTGCCAAAAAAATAAAATTTGGCTGAATAATGTCGGTTCCCAGCTTGAAACCAGCAAAAGAGCCGTTGAGATTGCCGGGCAATACGAAACCGGCGTTTGGGCCGCCGCGGGCCTGCATCCGATCCATGTTTTAGGCGGCGATTTTCATCCGGAAGAATTTGTTGAACAAGATTATCGGGATTTGATCAAGTCTTCAAAAAAAATCGTGGCTCTCGGCGAAACCGGGCTTGATTTTTATCATTCTGACAAGACCATTATCAGGCAAAAAGAAGTTTTTATCAAGCATCTTAATCTGGCCAAGGAATTCGGCTTGCCGGCGATTTTGCACAGCCGCAACAGCCAAGACGGTTCAAAAAACGCGTACGAAGAAATTTTAAAAATTTTAAAACAGGAAAATTTCGGCCGCGGCGTTATCCATTGTTTCGGCGGCACGGCCAAGCAGGCTTTGGAATTTTTGCGGCTCGGATTTTTCGTCGGCTTTACCGGCGTGGTCACTTTTGACAAGACCGGCCAGACGGCCGAAGCGATAAAAAATCTGCCGCTGGACGCGATTTAAATTGAAACCG
>MHIR01000046.1:3670-8423 GCA_001817615.1 Candidatus Buchananbacteria bacterium RIFCSPLOWO2_02_FULL_46_11b
CCACCGCAGGGAGCGCAACCGGCCCCAGTACGTGGAATTTGTCGCCAGAAAGATTGCCGAGATCAAGGGGGTGGAGTATGATAAAATTGTTAAACAGACGGGGGAGAATGCGATAGAGTTATTCAAATTAAAGAGGTAGTTTTGTTGTAATGTTTCTAAGCACCAAATTACAAATTCCAAACCCTTGATTCCGTGTTTTGAATTTGTGATTTGGTGCTTGTTTGGAATTTGAGATTTGGAATTTGTAATTTATCCATGAATATAGCCAGAAACTATTAGTAAATAATTTAAATTGCTGTAATTAACTAATAAAATATAGATGATTCTATGCCGCGTTTAAGCGACGATTGCCCCTGCGATTCGGAGCTGCCCTATGGCGAGTGCTGCGGGGCGGCCGAACCCTGCGACTGCGGGTCGGGCGAAAAAGCCGGCGAATGCTGCTATTAGGGTAAATCTTCAGACTAAAGCAAACGGATCTTCAAATAAAGAAGAGGCGTAATTATTTTTTTTACCCCGTTAGAAAATTAACGCTTTAAGTAAAGATTATTATAAAATTTTTTAACTTTTAAAATTATTAATGCCTCATTTATTACTGCTTTCTAACGGGGTAAAAAAATCGGGCCGATGAAGTCTGATTTTTTGGTTGCCAGCGGACATTGACAGGGAGTCGGGATCGTGATAAGATTGTTTAAGGAATTGGAGGGGGCGTTCCTTTTCAATTTTTTTGTTAGGCAATCGGATGGTATTTCCACTAAAAAGGAGAAAGAGCAGTATGAGTGAGCTGAATGAGAATGATTACAGCAAAATGTTTGAAGATTGCGGCGCGGTGCAGAAAGGCCATTTTGTCTACACCTCCGGCCGCCACGGCGAGTATTATGTCAATAAAGACATGGTTATCGCCCATCCCTTGCTGCTGTCGAAGCTGTGCCGGAGAATTGCCCGGCATTTTTCCGACCAAGGCATTGAAATCGTGGTCGCGCCGGCCGTCGGCGGCGTCGCTTTGACGCAGTGGGTGGCCTATATGCTATCAGAGGGCCGCGGCGAGGTGCTGGCCGCTTACGCCGAGAAAGATGGCGACAAGCTGGTTTTCAAGCGCCAGTATGACAAGCTGATTCCCGATCGGAAAGTGCTGCTGCTTGAAGACATTGTCACCACCGGCGGTTCGCTGCAAAAGCTGATGGAAGCGGTTCATGACTTCGGCGGCCGGATTGCCGGCGCGGCGCTGCTTTGGAACCGCGGCGGCATTGAATTTGAAATGCCAGTATTCTCTCTGGTCAATAAGCAGTTTGTAAGCTGGGCGCCGGCCGAGTGTCCTCTTTGTCAGGAGAATGTGCCAATCAATAATGATCTTGGCCACGGCAAAAAATAAGCAAAGGAAAAGAAAAAGAAAAGGAGAACGAACGTGAATAGTGAAGGCAAGATTTGGGCGGCGCTTGATTGCGAAAAAACGCGCGCTTTGGCCATTGCCAAGGCCGTGGGCAATCATCCGGCGGTTTTGGGCTTTAAGCTCAACCGGCTGATTGACGCCGAGAATTTCCGAAAGGTCGGGGAGCTCTGGCTGTTTAGGGCCCTGACGGAATTCGGCAAAGACCTTTGGGCCGATATGAAATTGCATGATATTCCCGAGACGGTCGCAGGCCGGACTGAAGCTTACGCCCAGAGCGGATATTTCAGGTATCTGACGGTTATGGCCAAGGGCGGCCGGAGAATGATGGAAGCCGCGGTTCAAGCCGCCGGCGGCAAATTGAATATTATTGCCGTGACGGAATTAACTTCGCTTTCGCCGGAAGAAGCGCTTGATTTGTCCGGCCGGAAAGTCGAGGATTCAGTCTGCCATTTGGCCGATTTGGCATTTGACGCGGGCGTGAGACATTTGGTCAGTTCCGGCAAAGAGTTGGCGGCGCTTAACGCCGATTCTAAACTGGTTGAGTTAAGAAAATTCATTCCGGCCATTTCGCCGGTTTGGACGCTGGGCGACCAAGCCGACCAGAAGCGGACCAGCACGCCGGAGTTCGCGTTGAAAAACGGCGCCGAGGCGCTGGTTATCGGCCGGGCAATCGTCAAAGCCGAAGATCCTTTGGAAGCGGTCAAAAATACCGCCGCCGAGATTGAAGCGATTTAATTTGGCGGCAGCGATAATTAAAGGTTAGACCTGTTTTTTCTCTTGAGGGTTGGAGAAAAGGCGGGTCTTTTGTTATAGCGAGGCGAATCTTTAGATAGCTGGTAAAGCTGGTATAGCTAATATAGCAGATAAAGCCATTTGATCTATAAGCTCTACCAGCTATATTAGTTATACTAGCTTTATAAGCTTCATCTATTAGTTTTATCTTGACAATCTCGCCATAATTTGTTAAGGTTTTAAAGAAAGCCGGAGCGCAAATTAGTCAGTAAAAGGCAGAAAAGGAGAAAGGATGATGTTTAAGCACATTGACGAAAAACTCGGAGTTTTGATAATCAAAACAAAGAAGGAGAAGTCAATAGCAAAGAACGGCAATCGGAAAAATATCGTCGCGGTTTACCCCGGCCGGCCCAAGGGCTGCAACAAGATGCCGGGCGAGTATGCCTGCAAGAGAGCGCAAAGGAATAAAAGCTGCCGGCTATGCATTCATTGCCGCAGTCTGGAGAAGTAGCCAATACTAAAAAACAGAAGGAGTAAGGAGGTGCAATTATGGCGAATAAGGCCCAGCGCGATCGCGACAAGAAAGATCAGAAGAAGAGGCCATTTAGCAAGAAGACCGAAGCCAAGCCCGCGTCAACCGCGGCCTTAGCCAAAGCCGGCGAAAAGCAGGCCAAATCGGCGCCCCGTCGGTTATCATCTTCGTTGACGCAAAGGCCGTGGGCGCGCCTGGTTGAGATTCGGCCGGCCAAAACTCATGCCGGCCAGGCCAATGCCAGCGCCCGCAAGAAATATTTGCGCGGCATTAGATAGACTGAAGTTGAAGAACGATATGCCCGTCTTTTATTCTCTGAGGGTTGAGAATAAAGGGCGGGTCTTTTTTTTAGCACTGATAACACTGCTGCCCGCCTAAAGTGAAGTAAAAGTCGGGCATCCGTGCTATCCGTGACCAGCTATCCGCGAGTCTTATTTTGTGCTAAAATAACCCCATGGAAATCAGTCTAAAAACCTTAAACGAGGAACAAAAAGCCGCCGTGACCCACGAGGCCGGGCCGCTTTTAATCGTGGCCGGCGCGGGCACTGGCAAGACCACGGTGATTGCCCAAAGAATCGGCTGGCTGATTGAGACGGGCAAGGCCAAAGGCGATGAAATTCTGGCTCTGACTTTTACCGACAAGGCGGCCGGGGAAATGGAAGAGCGGGCGGATAAGCTTTTGCCCTACGGCTATCTGGATTTGTGGATTTCCACTTTTCACGCTTTCGCGGAAAAGATCCTTAAGGAAAACGCCCTGGAGATCGGCGTGCCAAATGATTTCAAATTATTGAACCAGACCCAGCAGTGGCTTTTGGTGAGGCAGAATCTGGACAAGTTTGATCTGGATTATTACCGGCCGCTGGGCAATCCGACGAAATTCATCCATGCCTTAATTAAATTATTTTCCCGGGCCAAAGACGAAGTCATCAGCCCGGCGGATTATTTAAAATACGCCAAGGAGCTGAAATTAAACGCCGATTCGGCGGATTTTTTAAAAAATATTTTGGACCAGGAAACCATCAAGGCCTTGTCTAAAAAAGAAAAAAAAGAGCTGGCCGTCCAGGAAATAAAAAAAGCCGAAGAAGCGGCCAGCGCTTTTCACGTCTACCAGCGGCTGCTTTTGGAAAATAACGCTTTGGATTTCGGCGATCTGATTAATTATTGCATGGAGTTATTTAAGAAACGGCCCGCGGTTTTGGCCAAATACCGGCAAAAATTCAAATATATCCTGGTGGACGAATTTCAGGACACGAATTACGCCCAGTACGAAATGGTCAAGCTTTTGGCCGCGCCGAGAAACAACATCACGGTCGTGGGCGACGATGACCAGGCGATTTACAAGTTTCGCGGCGCTTCGGTTTCCAATATCCTGGAATTCAAGAAAGATTTTCCCCGAGCCAAAGAAGCCTTTTTAAATCAGAATTACCGGTCGACTCAGGGTATTTTAGATTTGTCTTATAAGTTTATCCAGCAGAATAATCCGGATCGGCTGGAAGTGAAATTAGCGACAAGCGACAAGAAACAAGCGACAA
Organism: Candidatus Buchananbacteria bacterium RIFCSPLOWO2_02_FULL_46_11b; assembly: GCA_001817615.1. GTDB lineage: Bacteria > Patescibacteriota > Patescibacteriia > Buchananbacterales > UBA6539 > 02-FULL-45-11b. The sequence goes on from MHIR01000046.1 coordinate 7,854, forward strand.
GTGACGAGGGGCAAACGAAAAAATTTAGTAAAAAATTGATCGCGCAGAATAATGAGCCGGGGTTGATTCGGCACTTACCTTTTGAAACTGTGGACGACGAGGTCAGGGGAGTATTAAAACAAATCGTTGATTTGAAGGAAAAAGACAAGACTGCGGCCTGGAGCGATTTCGCGATTTTAAGCCGGACCAACGACGCGGCCAATTATTTCGTCTCGGTTATTTCTCAAACCCAGATTCCTTATCAGTTTCTGGCCTCGCGCGGGCTTTATAACAAGCCCGTGATTTTGGATATTCTGGCCTACTTGAATCTTTTGGACGATTATCACGAAGGCCCGGCCACTTTCCGGGTTTTGAATTTTCCCGTCTTCGGGCTGGATTTGTCGGAAATCAACAATTTGCAGCATTGGGCTTATAAAAAAGGCAGTTCTCTTTTCCGCGCCCTGCAAGCGGCGGTTCTTTTCAATGAAATTGAAGAGGAGGTCAGGGAGAAGTTTAAAATAATCGTCGGCCTGATTGAAAAGCACAGCCGGCTGGCGTTAGAAAAGCCGGCCGGCGAAGTCGTAATCGCGT
>MHIR01000046.1:8488-9531 GCA_001817615.1 Candidatus Buchananbacteria bacterium RIFCSPLOWO2_02_FULL_46_11b
AAGCAAGATTCCGTTGCTTCGGTTCAGGCGGTCAATTATTTGAATCAATTCTATAAAAAAATCACGGATTTTGAAAATTCGTCCGCCGACCAGTCGGTGAAAAATTTTTTACAGCTGGTGGAGCTGGAAATGGAAGCGGGCGACGCCGGCGCGCTGGCCAATAATTTGGAAGAAGGCCCGGACAGCGTCAAAATCATGACCGTGCACGCGGCCAAGGGTCTGGAATTCAAATATGTTTTTGTCGTCAATTTAGTTGACCGGCGCTTTCCGACGGGCGAGCGCCGCGATCCGATTGAATTGCCGGACAGCTTGATTAAAGAAATCCTGCCCGAAGGCGACGCTCATCTGCAGGAAGAGCGCCGGCTGTTTTACGTGGCGGCCACGCGCGCCAAAACCGGCTTGTTTTTTACCAGCGCCTATGATTGCGGCGGAGCGCGGCGCAAAAAACTCTCGCCGTTTCTTCTGGAATTGAAGAATATTGGCTTTAAAATCCAGGAAGAAAAAACCAAGCCCGGCGAAAGTTTGCTTAGCAAGCGCCAGGAAAAAATTGGCGGAGAGATTCCCGAGCCGGAACTCGTTAACGCTTTGCCTGAAAAATTTTCTTTTACCCAGCTCAAAGCCTTTGAAACCTGCCCTTATCAGTACCGTTTCGCCCATGTCCTGCGCGTGCCGGTGCGGGGCAAAGCGTCTTTTTCTTTCGGTAAAAGCATTCATTCAACTTTGCAGCAGTTTTTTGATTTGATTATTCAGCGCTCAATCGTGGTACAGGTTGATTTGTTTGGTGATAAAGTTCAAAGTTCAAAGTTAAAAGTTCAAAGTTTAAAATCCCCGGTCAGCCTTGAGGAATTATTGGAGATTTATGACAATGCCTGGATTGACGACTGGTACGCCAATCAAAAAGAACAGGCCGAGTACAAGCAAAAAGGCAAAAAAGCCATGACGGAATTTTATAAAACTTTGGCCGGCAAAATACCCGTGCCCAAATATCTGGAACAGCCGTTTAATCTGAAAATCACGGCCGGCGGGGAAGAATACGCGATTAA
>MHIR01000046.1:9587-10131 GCA_001817615.1 Candidatus Buchananbacteria bacterium RIFCSPLOWO2_02_FULL_46_11b
AAACCGGGCAGGGTAAAACCGAAAAAACCCTGAAAGCCGACGATAAAGACCAGCTTTTGATTTACCAGCTGGCTGCCGAGCAGGTTTTTTCCGAGAAGGTCAAACAGCTGTCTTTCTATTACCTTGAGCCGAATGCCAAAATTTCTTTTTTAGGCAGCCAAAAAGATCTGGACAAATTGCGCGATAAAATCGTCAATCTGATCCGGGAAATCAGGCAGGGCAAATTCCCGCCCAAGCCCGGGATGATGTGCCAGTTTTGCGATTTTAAGAATATCTGCGAATATAGAGATTTGTAGCCGATCCTAATCTACGAATTATCCGAATCTACAAATTGCTTAAGTTTCGCTTATTCGTAGATTCGGGATGATTTGTATATTAGGATCGCGATAAAAAAGCCCGCGATTGGTTGACCGCGGGGACGGAATTAACATTCTAAATGCGTCATGAGCCACTGCCTTAAGTCGCCTTCCTTTGGCGGTTTTACTACGGCTAGCCACCATTCCGGAGGATGAGGCGGAAAAAATTCTATCGCCTCAATGATATA
>MHIR01000047.1:0-15210 GCA_001817615.1 Candidatus Buchananbacteria bacterium RIFCSPLOWO2_02_FULL_46_11b
TTTTTAAGGAAAAAATTAGTCGAGATATACTGGGTTAAAATAAGAAATAAGGGAACAGGCATTGCGGGCAGGCCATGCCGTTTACATTTTTTACAGATAAACCCATTAAAACCGGATTAAAATGTTTATTAAATAATCCAGGGTAATGGCGAGGCAGGCGGGTTTGAAATTTGGTGCTTGGAATCTGGTGCTTCATATCTCATTTCAATATATTCTCAATAATTACAATCCCCGCTCCAATTCCCAGTAAATCAGCCAGTAAATCCAGTAATAATTCTTTTACAGTATTCTTGCCCCGAATTTGATCAACCAGTTCTTTTACCAATCCAAGCAATAGAACTACCAAAACCGCGATTATGGCATTTTTAATCAGCCAAAAAATCAGCAGGGTCAAAATTAAGGCAAGTAAAAAATGTTTGATTTTGTCTTTATATTTCATCGGCGCCAAACTCCTCATCCAGCCGTTCCTTAACTCTGCCGGCGGCGTAAGCCAAATTCCCTTCCCTGACTTCCGTTTTAATCATTTCATCGGTGTCAATAATTCTCGCCATTCTGGCGGCGTTTTTCCTTACCCAAACAAGCGCTTGCGCGTCGTCAAAGCCGTACTCGTCGGCTAAAACCAGGCGCTGGACTTCATTGCGCAATTCAATCGGCAGGCGTTCGGTCGGTTCAAGCTCCTTTAAAATTTTTCTTTCCGGATCCATAAAATATTTTAATTAATAAATCTCTATAGCTTAGCGCGCCCGGACTAGCGAGCTTTAACTCGCGCCCCCTAAGTTTCGCGGACTAGCGCGATTTATCGCGCGCTTAACTTTTACCAGCGCGATTTATCGCGCGCTTAACTTTTACCAGCCCCGTCTCCGTCTTCCCGCCCCGCCATTCCTTTTGGGCCTGATTAATCCAGTCATCTTTGACGCCGAACACTTCCAAAACCTTTTTCACTGCCGCGGCCGAATGGCCGGTTAAAAAACAATTTTTTACGAATTTATCGACATCCGGTTCTTCCAATAATCCCCGGCAGCCCCAGCAGGCCTGCTTACTCTTTAAACAGACAGCATTACACCCGCCCAAAATCACCGGACCGCAACAAATTTCGCCTTTTTGAAGCAGACATTCATAACCGCTGGCCTGGCATTCCAGACAAACCGGGTTTTGCCTGATTTGCGGCTTTTTACCGGCTAAAATTTGTAAAACAATATCCAAAAATTCCTCACCGTTAATCGGGCAGGTTGGAATGGTAAAATCAACTTTCACTATTTCAGAGATTGGCAAAATATCAAGATTGTCAATGCCTTCGGGCTCTTCGTAAACTTCACCCAGGGCCTTATAGCGGCCGACCCAGTTTTTCATCCGGTGAATTCCGCCGAAATGGGCGCAATTGCCTAAAACTATCAGCTGGCCGGAGTTTTTTCTTAGTTTCTTAAGCAATCTGACGTTATCCTTGGTCACGGCCGAGCCTTCCACAAAACAAATGTCATAAGGTCCGATTTTTTCCGGATCGTCTTTAATAAAACGCCAATGAACCAAATCAATTCTTTTTGCCAGTTCCAAAAATTTTTCACCTAAATCCAAAATCGCGAATTCGCAGCCCTCGCAGCAGGTCAGGCCGACAATCGCGACTTTTGGTTTGTTTATTTTCTTGCTTTTTTGCTCGCCACGCTTCGCTGGCGAAGCGGGTTTTCTTGTTTTCTTGTTTAATTGTTTAATTGTTTTCATATTTTCAAATTAGCTAATGCCAGATTGTAATTCGTCCACTTATTTAAATTTTCAACCTGCTTTTGGCTTAAAACGTCGCAAACCCAACCCCAGTGAATCGCCACCCATTCGCCCGCCTTTAGTTCGCCGACAAACGCCTTATTATTGATTTCGGTCCACGCTTCCCGAATAACCGGCTCGCCTAAAATTAACTTATTTCCCGCCGCCGCCAAGGGCTGATATTCAACCAATACTTTCTTGGTGAAGCTCGGGGCAAGGTCGGTAGGTTGGTAGGTCGGTAGGTCGGTAGGTTTTATTTTGCCAACCGAAATTCGGCATTCGTCCATTGTGCGCAATGTATAGTCAACCGGATAATTGCCCGTGCGCTTGGGGATATTTAGAACATGAAAACTATGGTGCGGCTTGGCACCGACTGGAATTTTGCCAAAAACTTTTTCACAGACGCTTAATTTCAGTTTCTTTTTAAGTTTCTGTTCATCCACCAGATAGCGGTAAAAATTATTCATGCTGACATTTTCCAACAATTCATTGCCGATCCAGTAGGCTTCAACCACCCGGTAATTGAACGGGTCGGCAATCCGGTTGGCCTCGGCAATCAGGCGCAGATAAGGAAACATGGTTTCAAATTCTTTTAACATCATTTTCAGGCCGTCGTCGCTTGTCCGGTGTGCCGCGTATTCAAACAGCTCGGAATTACTGTCCCCGCCGCAATAGCGCAGTTTATTGGGCATAAAGGCAAAGCGCGCGGCTAATAGCGCTCCATCGGATTTTTCCGTTATAATCGGCATAATAACAAACTTCTTTGTTTTGTCATTCCGCACGCGGTCGTCACTGGCAAGCTTAAGTTGACCGCGATGCGGAATCCAGGGTTAAAATCGCTAAACCTTGAATTTTGATAAAATTTATTTAATTTCTTTTATTTAATACTAAAGCGATAATCGTTCAACCATGGATCCCGCATCTCGGCCGCTTCAAAGCTAACCATTGGGCGGCCTCGTGCGGGATGACAAATCAAGAGAATTCTTCAAACAAATCGCGCCAAGTCGGATTTTCCTCCTCGATTAAATCAAGCTTCCATTTGCGCCACCATTTCTTTAATTGCTTTTCACGGTAAATCGCATCGTCAATATAATCAAATTCTTCATAATAGACAAGCTTATCAACGCCATACTTACCGGTAAAACCAGGGATTTCTTTGCTTTTATGTTCCTCCACCCGCCGAAAAATATCATTGGTTACACCGACATATAAAGTTCCGTTTCTTTTACTGGCCAGAATATAAACAAAATAATTTCTTCCTTCCATGGAATTAAAATTAATTTTGTTTTTCCAATAATAACTTTGAACTTTGAACTTTTAACTTTAAACTTAACAATATGACCGCCAAACCTATAAACACTAATCCCAAAATTTTATCAGCCGACAGCCCCTTATGCGTCACAAAAGCCGCGTTTAACATCGCTGTTATCGGCGAGGCCAGAACCAAGACACAGGCAACGACTGTGGCCGGCAATTTTTTCAAAGCGGCATACCAGGTCAAGACATAACCGGTTAATAAGATAGAAACCAGCGCCAGCCAGCCGATTGAAACTGAATTAAACGCCGCCAAATTTGGCAAATCTTTGGTCACCGATAAAAAGCCGATTAAAATCAGGGCGCCGAAAAACATCCGGCCCCAGGCTAAAACCGAAGAATTAATATTGGCTAAAACTTTTTTAGCGATTATTGTTTCAACCGCCCACATGATCGTGGCGCTAAAAATCAAAGTCTCGGCCAAACTCCAGGACAAGCCGGCAAAACCTTCAAAAATCATATTGCCCGAAAGTAAAACGCCCAGAGCGATAAACTGCCATTTAGAAACTTTTTCCTTTAAGACCGGCCAGGCCAAAATCGCCACCCAGACAAATAAAGTCTTATGAATAAACGAAGCGGAAACCGCGCTGGTCAGGCTTAAACCCTTAAAAAACAGCAAAAACGGCACGCTCCCGCCGATTAAGCCGATGATCGCCAAGCTTAACCAGTCCTTTTTGTTTAATTTTTTCAGGCGCGAAAAAACCCAGGGCGTTAAAACTAACAGCGATAAAACCAGCGCCGCCAAAACGTTTTTTAAAGTCGTGTACTGAAACGGATCAAAACCCGACGCCTTCATGCCGAATTTGTTAAAAAAATTAGCAAAGCCGGAGATGACAGCCGTGGCCAGGACCAGCAAAATTGCTTTATTTCTAATTCCCAATTCCTGATTCATATTATTTAAGATAATTATTAATTTCTTTCGCTTCTTTTTCCGTAATTTTTTGAACCGCCAGATCGGCGTTGGCTAATACCCAGTCCCCCGCCTTCGCTCGTCCCAAGCTTGCCGAAGACCGAGCTTCGGCGGGCAAGCCCGCTTCGTCCATTAGTAACAATGAGATATCAACCATCCGACCATCATCTAATTCGGCTTTATGGCCGCTTACTTTTTTTATTTTATGAGGGACGGTTAGACACATAGCTAGCTTATGACTTATAGCTGTTAGTTGTTAGAATAAACTTTATTACCACTACGGTTAACAAACCCTCAATTAAACCAATAATCGCATGCGGCCATAAAATTTCTGAAAATAACTGGCTGATAATAATTTGACGGGAAATAAACATAATCAGGCCGAAAGCCAAAGCGGAAAAAATAACCGAGAAAAACGCGGCGAAAAAAATACTGGCGTAATTCGGCAGATATTTTTTAGCCAAGATAAAAAAATAATATCCGCCGGCCGAGCCGACCACGGCCATATTGAAAATATTGGCGCCCAAAGCCAAAAGGCCGCCGTCGCCCAAAAATATCGCCTGAACCGCCAAAACGGCGGCGACTGTAAGCGCCCCCAACGCCGGACCCAAAACAATGCCGGCTAAGGCCGCGCCGATCAGATGGCCGGACACGCCGTTAATTATCGGAAAATCAAACAGCTGGACGGCGTAAACCAAAGAAAAAACCATGACCAACTTCGGGATTATTTTTTTCGCTTGCGGCCGGACTTGCAGGCGGCTTGAAATTTTTGGCGCGCTTGAACTGCCGAATTCCGTGGCCAATTGGGGCGCTAAAACTTTTATTTTTTCAAACAACCGGCTTTTTACCTGTTTAATCGCCCAAAAAGCAAAAACACCCGACATGCCGATAAAAGTCAGGCTGGCCTGATTACCGATTACGCCATCAGACAAATGCATAACAAAAAACAAGAGTTAAAAGTTAACCGTCAAATGTCAAGGATTAAATTTACCCTCGGCGGCGCCAAATCATGGACACGCCGATGCCAAGCAAAACTATGGCCAGGGCGATATCCCATTGGAAGCCGGCGATTAGGCCCAGCGCTTTTAATAAAAGCGTGGCGCCGATGACAATCAAAATGATGCCAAAAAACATAGGGGTATGTTTAATTAGTTAATAAATTTAGACCGTTGAATAATTGTTTATAGAGGGGTTAAGAGGGCGTCAGAAGGCTTGAGAGGGCAAGAAGGCGAGAAGATTGAGGGGGCCGTAAGAAGAATTAGAAGGCGCTCTTGTTCTCGGCTTATCCTTTCTGCCTTATCCGCCTTCTTTGCCTTCTAACCCTCTTAAGCCGTCTGACGCCATCTTATCCCTTCTTGCCTAAGCTGTTTAAAACAATTAATCAACGATCTGAATTTACTTGCTATTTTAAATCGCGCCCGGAATCCCTTTAATCTGCGCCCAACTAAACACCGGCCCGTCTTTGCAGACATAATACGGCCCGATGGCGCAATGCTGGCAGACGCCGATTCCGCAATACATTCTTCTTTCCAAAGAAACAAAAATATCTTCGTCTTTCAGGCCGCGCTTTTGCAATTCTTCAATCACGAATTTATACATCACCGGCGGTCCGACGATCAGCGCCACCGTATCGGTAAAATCCTGCTTATCGTTAAACAGCACGGTAATCACCCCCCTTTGGCCCAGCCAGCTCTTTTCTGGCTTGTTTAAACAAATATCCAGGCCGAATTTTTTCCGCCAAATCTTATATTCGTTTTTAAACAATAAATTTTTTTCATCCAGACACCCGTAAAAAACATTGACTTTTTTGGCCGGCAAGGCTCCGGCCAGATAATCTAAAATAAACGAGCGCATGACAATCAGCCCCCGGCCGCCGCCGACTAAAAGCAGCTCTTTATTCTGATAAAACTTTTCGGCCAAGCCGTTGCCAAACGGCCCGCGAATCGTCATAACCGCTTTGGTCTTTAGCTGATGCAATTTTTCCGTTAAATCGCCGATGCGGCCGACCGCCAAATCAAAAGTCTTGGTTTTAATCGCGGAAGAGCAAATTTCAAAAGCCGCTTCGCCGAAATTAAGCAGCCCGGCCATGACAAATTGGCCGTGGGTAAACGAAAATTCCGCCCGGTCTTTTCTGTCGGCAAACTCCAACGTAAAAAGCTTGACGTCTGGGGTTTGGTCGGCGATCTTTATAATCCTTGCTAATTTTGGGATATATGGATTTAACATATACTATGACGGAAAAATTTTAAATTTAAAATTCATTATTTCAATTTCCCCTTCAATATCCTCTGCAAATTCTCTTTAATATCAATCCCGACCGGACATACTTTTGTGCACCGGCCGCAGCCGACGCAGCCGGGCAGGGAAATTTCATCCGGACAGCGGACGAATTTATGCTCATACCAGAAACGGATGCGCTCCGGAGTTGAGCGCAGAAACTTCGGCTTCTTTTTTTCAATTTCCCGGCCCGCCACTTCGGAAAAATCCGTGTAAAAACAAGCGGTCCAGGCGCGGCAGCGCTTTCCCGCGCCAGCCTTCAGATCGGGCTGGTCAAAAATATCAAAGCAAAAACAGCAGGGGCAAATCAGGGTGCATTTGCCGCATTCAATGCAGATTTTTCCCAAATCCTGCCAAATTTTATCATCTTCGTAAAACTTTCCGCGGATTTTTTGCATCTGGCTATCCAGGCCTGCCTCGCGGATCGGGCCGACATATTCAATATGCTCGTAATCTTTATGCCCGAAATCATCCAAAATCCGCTGGCCGTCTTCCGAGCCGGTATAAACCAAAAATTTATCTTTTTGCGCCGCCAAAAAAACATCAAATTTCAAATGCTCCAAAACGTCTTCTTCAAATTTTTCCAGAAAAAATTGATGTTTTCCCTTGGGCATCAGGCTCTGGCCGATAATTAAAGCTTTTTTTAGCCGGTTTTGAAAATGAGGATCTTTGGCAAAAATCTGGTTTAAAAAAGTCACGGCCTTCAAATCAACCACGGTTAAGCCGAAAATCACCTGGCCGGGCGGGTTAACGGCCGGAAAAATCTTATTATTTTCATAATTAAAAAGCGCCTCTTGCGGCGGCACCAGGATTTTTTTAAAGGAATGAAGCGGCAATTCGCTTGATAATTCCACGTTTTTGGGGTCAGAAACCCGCTCCATGACTAATTCGCCGCCAATTCTTTGCGGCGCCCAGACGATATTTTGCCGGGATAAATATTCAATAAATTGGCGCAATCGCTTATTAGTCATCATGGTTTTATTATAACACAAACGCGGTTAAAGCGCCAAATAAAAAAGCGGAAACTGAAATTTCCGCTTCTCCTGGCCGTACTTTGCGCCGCGGCGGGCCGCCTGATAATTATGGCACAAAGTGTTTAATGTCCTGAACGACAATGACCGCCGCCTTGGCTGCCTGAAGGGCAAAGACCAATTCCGCCGCCATCTTACCCGGCACCACCGCCTCCACGGCAAAGCCTTTTCCATTGGCCAGCTCGCTGATGGCCGGACTCTCGTCGGCCGGCTTCAAAATGGCCAAAATCTGGGAAAGCGCCGCTTTTTTTTGGCCGGGCAAAGATCTGCATTTCAGCACTCGCCAAGTTTTGGCATTTTTCGCCGCGTCAAAATAATACAATCTGCTTATCTGCTGTTCCTTCTGATATTCCTTTGCTTCTACCGCCATTATTCTTTCCTCCTTTTTGCGTAAACTTAAGCAGTTACACCTGTCTTAATTTCCTCGTATTTAGTTCGGGTCACCCGAAGCTCTTTCAATCTTATGGCTATTAAGCCTTTAGCGCTTGCCTCGGCTAATACCTGCAATTCCGTCAGCTCTTTCCAAGACAGACTCCTAACCCCATATCCTCCTCGCGTATTTTGTTCCGGCGATAACTCGGGCAATGTTGTTTTCCAAAAAAGTCGCTGGCAATTCATTCACTATGTAGCCAAACAAATAACCATGCTGCCGGACAGCTTTCAATAAGTCATCCAGACTTAACGGAAATATTAGATCATTCATAACCTTCATGGCCAAATCCTTAAACTCTTCGGGACAAGAAGGAACCTTTTGCGGGCCTATCCATCTGGCACGCCAACGATTGGGCTCTCCATCTGATAAAATTTTCTCAAAATACCCTTCTCCGGCTCTAGCAAATATCTGGTATAAAGCGGCCACCACCGAATCTCTGGAAGAACCGGGCTTTACCTGATATCCTGAATCCGGTTTGTTCATCTCCTCATACAAATCCAGGTATGACCATCCCTTGATCACAAACTTTAATCGCATGATCCGGTAGAGATCGTCCTGTTTGCTCCGGAATTTCTGGCGAGATCCTGCGGGCGGAGGAGAGGAACCGGCCTTGACCCGCCAACAAGAAAACCTTCTGGGATTTTCTCTTTCAAAAAATACTCTTCCCTCATATAGCGCGCGGTGAGTAGCCACTAAAAGATTTTTAACGTACTCTTGCGACTCGTTATAGTCCGGATGATTTTTCACTCTCGCTGTCAGCCGATTCGCAGGCAACGGTTTTTTAAAAAGGATCTCATAAATAATACTCCTTAAAGAGCGGGGTTTTCCGGTTTTTTCCTTGGCCGGCCGGCCGGCTCTGCTGACGCGATCCTGAATTTTCGGATCGGCTTTCGTGTCCTTAATAAAAAATCTGCCATCCTGGCAACTTAATATTCCATAATCCCTTACTACGCGCAAACGTTGCCTGATCTGCATATTGCCAGCGCCCCGGAAATCATATTCCGTCTTTTTCAACTCCTCTATGAGTTGATTTGCTAATAAATCCTTCTCCGATAAGATCCGGATCATGATCTCCATATTCTTGCTCAATTTTCCTCCCCTGATTCGCTTCTCCACTCCCGCAATGACATCAGCGGCAGAGAGAAGGGCGTTTTTCGGCATTTCCATAATTTTTCTCCTTTTCTGCTTCTGCTGTTTATTGTAAAAGTTCCGTTTTCCCTCCTTTAGAGCCATCTAACCACAATTTAATCAAAAAGTCAAATTTAGACTAAGTTAATCTCAAACAAAGCGATTTTGCCGGAAAATATAAAAACGCGGAAAGATTTTTACCTTCCGCATTTTTTTAATCTCAATTAGATAATCATTTACCTTTGATAACTTGCCACTTGTCTCTTGTTACTTGTCACTAATTCGGTCGCTCTATCGCTTAATCAACTTCCCCACCGCTTCGGCCAGGGCGACCAGCCGCAAAGAATAGGCCCATTCATTATCATACCAGGCTAAAACTTTTATCAGATTCCCGCCGATCACGCGAGTATAATCCAGATCAATCACGGCCGAATAAGGATTGCCGATATAGTCCGAGGAAACCAATGGCTTATTGGAAACGCCCAAGATACCTTTAAATAATGGATCTTTGGCCGCCGTTTTGAAAGCGCCGTTAATTTGTTCAACCGTGACCTGTTTGCGCTTTAAAACCGCGGTAATATCCGAAAGCGAAACGCAAATCGTGGGCACGCGCAGGGAAATGCCGTCAAACAGATTCTTCAGGCCGGGAATGACTTGGGTCGTGGCCATCGCCGCGCCGGTCGTGGTCAAAATTATGTTCTGACCGGCCGCCCGGGCGCGCCTTAAATCGCGGTGCGGCCCGTCAACCAAATTCTGGTCCGCGGTGTAGGAATGAATCGTGGTCATCAGGGCTTTTTCAATGCCGAACTTTGAAGCTAAAACCTGCATGACCGGCGAAATGCAATTAGTCGTGCAAGACGCCATGGAAATTACGGTTTCGCATTTATTGCGTTTTAAGCAGTCGGCCGAATATTTAGTGCCGAAAACCAAAGTCTGGGTGGAGCCGTCTCTGGCCGGCGCGGATAAAATTACCCGCTTGGCGCCGGCTTGGAGATGACCGGCAGCTTCTTTTTTATTGGTAAACCGGCCGGTGCATTCCAAAACCACGTCCGCTTTCAGCTTGCCCCAGGGCAGTTTGGCCGGCTCTTTTTCCTGAAAAATCGGGTAAAGTTTGCCGTCCACTTTTATCCCCTCTTCGGCGCTTAAAACGGTTTTGGGATATTCTCGGTAAACCGTGTCGTATTTCAAAAGATGCGCCAGAGTTTGGTTATCCATTAAATCATTAATTCCGACGACCTCCAGATTTTTATTGTTCAGGGCCGCCTTAAAGGCCGCCCGGCCAATCCGGCCGAAACCATTGATGGCGATTTTAATAGGCATAGGTTTGATAATTAATTGTTAGCTGGTTATATTATAACATAAAAGTAATAAATTAAGAAAGCAAGATAAGTTTTCAGCGAGATAAGCAAGATAAGAAAAAAGTATAACTCTTATCTTGCCTATCTTGCTTAAATAAAAAGCTGCCCAAACGAATGTCGGACAGCGGGCTAACGTTGCCGGCCCAAGCTCTTCAGGGTTATCTCACTCGTTTGCGCCGTTTTTTCTTTGCCAAAATGCTTGGCAAAGACCGCCTGAAATTCGGGCCAGCCGCACATGATGCGCCGAAGGCGCAAATCCGGCCAAAGCCGGCTGATTATATCCAGGGCCGCCTGATCGGCCGGATTGCACATGGCAATCGTCAAATTTTTTCCCAGCTTATCAAGCGGCAAAAGCAAATGCGTTTGGCAAACTTCTTCGGGAATTAAATCCAAAACCGCCTGGTCAATTTCGTAATTAAGAAGGTTTAGATAAGGCAAGCGAGTTTGCTTAACTAAGGCGTTAATCAGGACCTCTTGCCTAATCGCGCCCAGCTCCACCAAAATCTGGCCCAAAAAACTCACCTGATTTTCTTGCCGGGCCTCGCTTTGTTTTCGCAAAGCCGACTCAAGCTGTTCCGGGGTGATTAAATCTTCCCGAATCAGCAATTGCCCCAAACGGGTATCATCTTTATTATTTTCCTCATCTTTTTCATCAAAAACTTCGCCCACCGGAATATTATCATCCGCCATATTACCGCCCTCCTTTCTTTCTTGCCAAGAAAGAAGCTGGTTTTATTGTCCAAAGTGCTTATTTTCCCTCCGGCTTTACCTTAGCGCAAAAGCGAGCCGATGTCAACCCTGCGCATAAAAACAAAAGAACAAAAAAACCCCTCGCGTAACTCGGGGCAAACATAAAAACAATATTTGATAATATTAGCGTTATTAGCAAGCGCCAATCAATTAAGGGGTAAAAAATATTTACAATTCATTATATCTAAAACCAATATTAGCGTGATTCGCATTATAATAAAAACTGCCGCATCCCTCTTTTCGCGGCAGTGAAAATAAATAAAGATCAATTTCCCGACCCGGCTTGATCATTGCGCTTTTTAAGATCTTCCACGGTCCAGGGCTCTTTCATGCTCATCATTTCTTCAATCTTGGCGCCGCAATTCTCAATGCGCCCAAACCGCCCGCTGCCCAAACGGTTCAAACTCCGCTCGGCTTCTTCCAGTAAATTCAAATTCTGCCAAAGATTGGCTAGGACTTTTTTTGCTACCCCGGCTGGCAATTCCGTCATCGGCTTATTTCTTGTCTGGCGCAAAAGCGCGCAAACTTCTCTCACTTTCTTTTCAATCGCCATAATCTCGGCGTACCAGGCGTCTTTTACCGCCGGCGGCATTGCCCTTTTTTCCGCCTCGTCCGGCCTGATTCTTCGCGGCGGCAAATCAATTCCCAATTCCGCGAAGGTCGCCATTTCTTTCTTTTTGTCCTCTTCCAGCATCAGCTATTCTCCTTTTTTTGTAGCCAAAAAATATTGTTTTCTTTAATATTATCCTATCATGAAAACGGCCGGGTGTCAACCCTGTGTACGTAAAAACAATGGAACAAAATAACAAGAGAACAAACTCTTTTAATTTTTGTTCTTTTATTATTTTGTTCTATTGTTCTGTTGACTGCTTACTCCCAAACCTTATCCGCCACCGAAATCACCGCGTCTTTGACGTCTTTAAACTGCTTCAGGGTTTCAACGATTTGAGCGCGCGCCGCTTTAATCTTGCAGGCGCCGCTGACGCCGGCCGTAAGGGTCTCGTTAAAATCAAGATATAAAACATCGTCTTTGAATTCAATTTTGTTTATCTGCACGCCTTCTTTGGGCAAAAAACTGACCGAACCGCTGGCCGCTTCCGCCTCGGTCGGGCCTTTGAATAATTCACTGATGATCACGGCCACAATTTGGCGGCTGGGCGCTAGTTCGCGCGCCACTTCGTGAACTTGGCCGCAATTGAGCATTTCCGGGTCTTTTGCGCGGCCGAAATAAAGCTTGGCTTTAATCTTTTGATAATCCTTGAAAACAACCGGCAGCTGGATTAGGTTTTTCTCCCGGCCCTCGGCGTTCTGGAAATAAACTTCCAGCCGGCCGTTTTGGGAATAAATCTGATTGGGCAAAAATTCCAGCCGGCCGCTAAAATTGCCCCAGTTGTTTTCCGCCGCCGCGATTTTGGCGCTGGCGCCAGCGACCACCTCGCCCGAGGAATCTTTCAGCCGGAAATAAATATCCCCGTTGCCGTTTTTTGCCCGGCCGGCAATCGCTACGGGACTTTTGATTTGCTGGCTGCTTAACGGCTGGGTAATGATTAAATTGCTGTCAATAACGGCGATTTGCCCGAGCCGGGGCTGGTCTAAGACCACGCCCGGCTTATCTTCGTTAATTGTTTGCGCCTTTTCTGTTTTTAATATTTGGCAGGCGGATAAAACCAACAGCAAGACCGCGGCGGCCAATAGGCATTGGAATTTATTTTTCATAAATCTTCCTTCTGATAATCAGCCGAAAAAAGCCGATTATTCGCTTATAATTTTAAGTTTGAATATTTTGTCGGGTTTGAGGGCGCTTAGGCCTTTTTTATTCAAACGGCGGTAATCATTATAATTGAACTGCAAATCAAAAATTCCGGTTTTTTCAATTTTTATGCGCCATTCGTTGGTATAATTTTCAATTTTTTGATTTTGGGCGTCCGGTGTTTTATTAAACTGATGGTCTTTAAGCATTAAATAATCGCCGGAAGTCGGCGCCGTAAAATCCCACTGGTAGCCGTTTTCCAAAACCCCGGCGAATTTCAGGTATAAAATATCGCCCGGCGTCGTGGTAACGGTTTGATTGTTTAAATCGGTAATATCAATCATTTTTCCGGTTTCGGGCGCGCCGTTGATATTAAGATTGACATTGGCGTCAGCCGGCCGATTGGTCTTTTTGCCGCAAGCCGAAAGGCCGAAAGTAAAAACTAAAGCCAAGGCTAGAAAAAAAGCTTTGGTAAAAAAAGATTTTTGAGTTTTCATATTTTTAGGCTATTTATTAATGGAATTATTAATCAGTCAAAATGCGGCGATAAAGCGATGAAGTTAATGAAGCGATGAGGAATCCTTAACTCCATCGCTTCATCGCTTGCCTCGCCGAAGCTCGCCGACCCTCGTCAAACTGAAGCAAGGCGAGCATAGGCGGGCTCCCATCGCTTCATCGCTAACCTTAGCTTCTCACCGCCTTCGCCGGCACTTCCACAATATTATTTCCCTCGCCTTCAAGGGCCACGTTGACGGTTTGCTTTAAAATATTGCGGCTGGTTATCTTGCCTTTGCCTTGAGCCGTTTTCACTTGAGCGCCGACGGGCGGCAAATTTTTGGCCAGGTCTTCGTACATGCGCTGTTCAAACGCCAAACAGCAGCGCAGCCGGCCGCAAAGGCCGGATAAACGTTCGGAGCCGCGCTGGGAAATTTGCTGGAGATCGGCGAATTCGGAAGTGATGCTGGAGAGTTCTTTTAAGTGCGTTCGGCAGCAAAGCTGGCGGCCGCAGGAGCCGAGGTCGCCCGAAATTTTGGCTTCATCGCGGATGCCGATTTGCTGCAGGCGGATTAATTTTTGGAAATGATGGGTTAAATCTTTGACTAAGACGCGAAAATCCACCCGGCCGTCGGAAATAAAAGGAAAAATCAGCCGGCTGCCGTCAAAAGAAAAATGGGCGTCAATCACTTTCATGGGCAAGCCCAGCCGCTCCACGGATTTTTTGCAATACTCCAAAGCCGCGGGCCGCTGTTTTTCCGCCTCCGCCAAAATCTCGGAATCTTCCGTCGTCGCTTGGCGCAAAATCGGCGCCAAACTGTCTTTTAACTCGCTTGCTTTATCTTCGCCAATCTCCTGCCAGCTTGAAATCTTGCCGATTTCCGTCCCCCATTCGGTTTTAATCACGACAAAATCGCCCAAGGCCAGCGGCAAATCGCCGGCTAAACCCCGGTAAGTCTGATCCCAGAACGCGACTTGGATTTGCGCGAGTTTTGGCATGGCTATACCTATATTCCTTTAAAAATAAAAATTATTTTATCTTAATTTACTTGCCTGTTAAATGCCAATTAAGAACAAGGGAATAAAAGAACAAAAGAACAAATTTTTTTGTAGAGACGCAAAATCTTGCGTCTCTACATTATTTTAATTTTTGTTCTCTTGTTCTCTTGTTCTTTTGTTTTAATGATTATATCTGGTACCGCTTAAAGCTCAAAATTTCCGGGCTGCCGTTCTGCGCCAAAAGCTTTTCAATCGTTATTTTATCATCCTTGATATAAGCCTGCTTAATCAGGCAAACCTCGGAATAATATTTCTGCAATTTGCCCTCAATAATTTTATTCAGGATATTTTCCGGCTTGCCTTCGTTTTTCAGCTGCTGGCGGTAAATTTCTTTTTCTTTGTCAATTTCTTCGGCCGGAATTTCCTCGGGCTTGATGTATTTGGGCGCCAGGGCGGCAATTTGCATGGCCAGGTCATTGGCCAGCTCTTGGCGGCCGCCGCTTAAAATCACGACAGCCGCGATTTTTTTATTGAGATGCAGATAGCTGCCGATCACCTGGCCAAAAACGATATCCGCGGCAACCAGCTGTAAATTTTCGCCGATTTTTACGATCAATTCGTTTTTTATCTTATCTTCGGCCCAGGTTTTAAAATTTTCTACCTCGCCGCCGCTTAACAGCTTCTTTCCCAATTCGGCCACGGTCTCAATAAAATCCTGATTGCGGGCGACAAAATCGGTTTCACAGGCCAAAGCAACGACCGCGACTTTATCCGCTTCTTTCAATAAGGCGATGACGCCTTCTTTGGTCGCCCGGTCGGCAATCTTATCGGCTTTCAGTGTGCCTTTTTTGCGCAAAATTTCCACGGCTTTTTCCTGATCGCTTTCAGCTTCGGCCAAAGCGGCCTGGCAGTCATTCATGCCGGCGCCGGTTAATTCTCTTAATTTAACAATCGCTTTTGCGTCAATACCCATAGATTTTTATATATTTATTTTTTATTTAATAATTATG
>MHIR01000047.1:15229-16485 GCA_001817615.1 Candidatus Buchananbacteria bacterium RIFCSPLOWO2_02_FULL_46_11b
TGAGCGAAACATTCTTTATTCCTAATTCATGATTCCTATCTACTTATCCGCGCTTTTCTTCTCCACCACCACTTCCCCTTTCTCTTTCTGCCCTTCTTTGACCGCCTCGGCGATTAAATTAACAAACAGTTCGATTGACTTGACCGCGTCGTCATTGGCCGGAATCGGATAAGCAATCTTTTGCGGGTCGGCGTTGGTGTCGCAAATCGCCACGACCGGAATATTTTTCTTGATCGCTTCGGCCAAAGCGGTTTTTTCCTTTTTTAAGTCAACAATGAAAATCGCGTCCGGCACCTTGGTTAAAGATTCAATCCCGCCCACCATTCTATCCAGCTTGATGATTTCATCGCTGAAATCAAGCTGCTCTTTTTTGGTATATTTTTCCAGCTGGCCCGCGGCTTTGCGCTTTTTTAAATCCAGAAATTTTCTGATGACCCGGGAAATTTCCCGGAAGTTGGTGATCGTCCCGCCCAGCCAGCGCTCGTTGATATAGGGCATGCCGCAGTCTTTGGCGGCCTGGCCGATAAAAGACTGGGCCTGTTTTTTGGTGCCCAAAAATAAAATAGTGCCGTTATTAGACACTAATTTTTTGACGAAAGCCAAAGCTTCGGCAAGCTTTTCTTGCGTTTTTTCCAAATTAATGATGTGAACCCCGCCTTTGGCCATAAAAATATACGGCTCCATTTTCGGGTTTCGCTTGCCTTGCCGGTGGCCGAAGTGCGCTCCGGCTTTAAGCATCGTCAGCAAATCGGGGATTTGCGGCATAAATTGGTTCCTTTCTTCTCCCTAAACGGCGCGCTCGGGAGACTTCTACCGCATTTCTGCCGGATCCCGAATTTTTCGGGACAGGGCCGGCCGAATCGCTAGCGGTATGCGTGATTAATTAACTCTTACAATATAAACTAAACTGTAATTTTTGTCAAGAGATTATGGTAATGAGATTATGGTAAAACAAAAGAATCCCGTGATGCCACGCCGGGCAGACAAGAGAACAAAAGAATAAAACAGAGACGCAAGATTTTGCGTCTCTACCCGGTCATTTATTTTTTATTCTTTTGTTCTCTTGTTGCCTTGTTTAATAAATAAAAAGGACGTTTCTTTTGAAACGTCCGTATTTCTCTTAAGCCGGCCCTAAACATTCAGGCCATACACGTCCGCCATCGTGTAAATTCCCGCCGGCTTGCCCGCCAGCCATTTAACCGCAGCCAAAGCGCCTTGGGCAAACACGCCGGGATCCCCGGCTTCATGTTTGAAGC
>MHIR01000047.1:16552-18489 GCA_001817615.1 Candidatus Buchananbacteria bacterium RIFCSPLOWO2_02_FULL_46_11b
CTGAATGCCGACGATGCCGTTGTCCCGGACATCATCGCTTCGGCCTGACCGGCCGCATTGAATCGCTTTTTTCGGCTTCAGGCCGCGCGCCGCGCAGATTTCCTGCGCCAGCATGAAAGCCGTGCCGCTGGGCGCGTCAAGCTTTTTGAAATGATGCTCTTCCACGATTTCAACATGATAGCCAGAGGGCAGATTGGAAGCAATTCGCCTTATCGTCTTGGCAAAAACCGTCATGCCCAGGCTGAAGTTATAAGTCTGCGCGATCGCCGTCTTTTTCCTTAAACCGCGGATATCCGCCAGATCGGTAAAACTGAAGCCGGTCGTGCCGATAACAACGGCCACTCCCTTTTTTGCCGCCTGCTTGGCCTGAGCCGCGGCCGAAAGCGGATTATCATGGAAGATCAACAAGACATCGGTCTGGGCCAAAACCGTTTGAATCTCTTTTGATTTGAGATCCGCCGCATTAATTGAGACGCGGTGAACAGGAACCAGACCATTGTCAATCAGATCAATGCCGCTGATATGGCCGATGGCTCTGTCAGCCTCTGCCAATTTAAACATTTTTGTTCCCATTTGGCCGCAAATTCCGGAAATGCATAAACGAATGCCTTCTGCCATCGCTCTTTCTCCTTAGTTGTTAAATTGCCCGATGCCGCAAACTTACTCGCGCCTGATTTCCAGTTTGTCGTGCCCGAGGGCTTTTGCCATTGCGGTTAGACCGAATTCAAAATTTTTCCCCGCTTCCTCAAATATGGAAGCCGGCGCGGTAAGAGCGGCAAGCATCGCCAATCTTCGTTTATCCCCCTCGTTTGCCGCCTTAGGATTTGGCATAAAACCCAAGGGAATAAGTCTTTGGCTTTTTTCATCTTCATCGTCCAGATAATAAGTAATCTTTTTACCCTCCGGCCTTACAATAACTCTCATTTTTTATTACCTCCTTTTCACGCTGTTTTAAACCAAGATCACCTTATCACGATTTAACGCCATTGTCAATGATATATGACAGTAAAGAGTCTTGATTTACTTGCTCGCTTGATTTACTTAAAAAGGGCTTTTAATATTTTTTATCGCCGGATTGGTAACGTGGGTATAAATTTGCGTCGTTCTGATATTGGCATGGCCCAAAAGTTCCTGGACAAAGCGGACATCCGTGCCGTTTTCCAGCAAATGAGTGGCAAAAGAATGGCGCAAGCTGTGAAAAGTCGCGTTTTTTTTAAGGCCGGATAATTTCAAAGCTTTTTCAAAAACCGCCTGCGCCGTGCGCTCCGTCAGCCGGCCGCCCCGCTCGCTTTCAAACAACGGCTCTCCCCCGTCGCGATCTTTAACCAAAGAATACAAATTATTTTTGAGTTTTTCCGGAATAATAGTCAGCCGGTCTTTTTTGCCCTTGGCGTCTTTAAGATGAATCGTCAGCTCATCCGGCTGAATATCGCCTGCTTTAAGGCTAACCACTTCGCTCACTCGCAAACCGGCGCCGTAAGCCAGAGCCACCATCAGCCAATGTTTGGTATTTTTGATTTGATCTAAAATAAGAGCAATCTCCGCTCGCGATAAAACAATCGGCAATTTTTTGCTGGTTTTAGCGAATTTTATGTCTATTTTTTGACAATTTTTAAGGACATCATAATAAAAAAACTTAACGGCGTTCAAATACAGATTAACGGTTTGCGGAGCGTAACCCTTGCTCTGTTTTAAAAGAAGATATTGCTTAATTTTATCCAAATTAAAATTTTCCGGATTATCGCTAAGATAAGCAAAAAAATCAGCCAGACAAGCAAGGTAGCTTTTGACGGTTTTGGGGCTATAATTGCGAAGCCGAAGCTCGGTTTTGGTTTGTTCTAAAAAGTAATGTTGCATAAAAGACGAATAAGGGGTATAATTTTATTATAAATTTGACTACTACTGGGATTATATACCTTATTCAGATAATACACAAT
>MHIR01000048.1:0-1899 GCA_001817615.1 Candidatus Buchananbacteria bacterium RIFCSPLOWO2_02_FULL_46_11b
TCAAAGGTTGCGCTTATCTTGAATTTTATTAAGGCAAAATAAAAGACAAGGCGAAAACACCCTGTCTTTTATCGCTAATTTTCGCCCCTGAAAATTATTGAGTGGCCGTATTAGTATTCGCGTTCGTGTCCGTGTCAGTATCCGTGCCAGCGGCCAAGGCGGCTTTCAGTTCAGTCCGGGCCGCGGCCAAGGCGGCTTTAAAATCCGCATTGGCTTGGCTAATCACGTCTTTCTTGGCGCCGACTAAAGAGCTTAAATTAATTTTAATTTTATTCAAGCCCTTAATGTCGCTTATTAATTTCTCGCGGGCGGCTTTAAGGCTGGCTTTAAGATCAACTCTGATTTTTTGCGCTTCCGCCGTGCCGCCGCAGGCGGCTTTGGCAGTTTCTTGGGCCGCGCTAACCGCGGTCTTATAAGCGGCCAGAGCGGCGGCAAAAGCGGTTTGGCGGCTGTTGATTTGCTCGGTCAGGCCGGCATTAAACTCCGCTAAAGCGGCGTCAAGGGCCGCGCGCTTGGCGGCCACGGCCGCCGTTACGGCCTGCTGATAAGCGGCCGCGGCTTGTTTTTGTTCATCCGTGGCGGCGCGATTTTCCAGCTTGGCAAACAAGCCGTCTTTTTTGCTGTCCCAGTTGGCCCGGGCTTTGTCTTGCTTGGCTTGGCGCTCGGCGTATTTTTCCACTAAAGCCTTTTCCCGTTCCAGCTTTTTGTCTTGATATTTGGCTTCCTTATCGGCTAATTGCGTGATTGAGCGGGCGTAGAAATCTTCCACTTTGGCGCAAAGGCCGGCATTGGCCTTGGCTTTAACCGCGCCGGAAGCGGCCGCATCGCCCTCGGCCGCCACGGCGAAAACCAATGAGGGCAAAAGCAGGCTGAAAGCGAAAACTAAAGCCAAAAAAGCAATGGCGATTTTTTTAGAGTTGGCTGTCATCATAAGTTTGGTTAAATTGGTTAATTATCTGCTCATCGGCTAAAGCGACGTTAATATCGGCGTCGCTTTCTCCGGCTAAGGCGGCTTCCTGAATCAATTCGCTCTCCAGGGCCGCGAAGATTTCGTTTTCGGTCACGGAAATCGTCTTGGCTTGATTGCCGATATAAATATAAGCGCCGGCGACGACTAAAACCAAAACCGCCAAAACCGGAACCGCGATTTTTAATTTTTGAGTCATAAATAATTCCTTCTTAATGATATTTAGACTGAAAAACAATCGACCTTTGATATTTGAATCATTTTTATTTTTTTTGGCGGCGGCAAGATTTGAGAGAATATTTTCTAAAATTTCGGGCGCCGGATTTAAGCCGTCTTTTTGGGCGCTTAATTCGGCAATAATTTCAAATATTTCCCTGATTTCTTCTTGATTTTGAGGAAATAACGCTAAAATCTCCGGCAAAGTTTTTCCTTCTTCTCCGGCCAAAAGCGCCCGGCTCAAAATTTCTTCCGAATTTTTTTCCCAATCAATCATATTTTTTTAATATTATCCTTAATTTTTTCAGTCCCCGGCATTGCAGCTGCCGGACAGCGGCCTCGGTTTTGCCTAAAATTTTGGCAATTTCATTATTGGCCAAGCCGTTGAGATATTTATTGATAATCGCTTCCTGCTGTTCAAAATTAAGCTCCCGCAAAGCGGCCAGAATTTCTTTTTTCTGCTCCTGCTTAATAATTTGCTCCTCCCCATTTTGGCCGGGATCGGCCAAGTCCCAAAGACGGTCGGCATCCACGGCCGGAATTTTTTTTCGGCGGTAATAATCAATGACCGTGTTTCTGGCAACCGTAAAAAAATAAGGCAGAAGTTTTTTTTCGGCGCTGAATTCAAACCGGGAAATCGCCAAATAGACTTTTAAAAAAACGATTTGCGCCAAATCTTCAGCCGCGGCTTTATGGCCGGTTCTAACGTATAAATA
>MHIR01000048.1:1918-6524 GCA_001817615.1 Candidatus Buchananbacteria bacterium RIFCSPLOWO2_02_FULL_46_11b
AATAGCGGTAAACCGGCGTGAAATAATCCCGGTAAATTTCGGCAAAAGCGGCCTTTTCGCCGTTTTTAGCGCGCAAAATCAAATCGTTTATCCGGCAAGAATCGGCTTCTTTCATATATAAGATAACGTTAGTTATTTTAATTTGTGACAAGCTAAATAACGGTTTTTATAACTGCATTATACATTTTTATTGCCGTTTAATCAAATAAAAGAGCGCCAAAGGCGCTATTTGTTTTGCCCGCGATAAAGTTAATGAGAATGATGATTCATCACTCCCCTCGCTCCCTGCCCCGACCCCGAACGACTTGTCCGACGAACCCCGACTCTGAACGAAGTGAAGAGGAGGGGGGTAGTCGGAAGTGAGGGGGAAGGGAATCGCTCCCATCGCTTGCCTCGCCGAAGCTCGCCGACTTTTGCCAGCCGAAGTAAGGCGAGCGGAGGCGGGCTCTCATCGCTTTACTTTATCTCCAAAATCTCGCATTCCATCTCGCCCCGGGGAATCTTGACCAAAACTTTTTCCCCGATCTTGCGGCCCAAAAACGCCCGGCCCAAAGGCGATTCGTTGGAAATCAAGCCTTTGCCCGGATCGGCTTCATTGGAACCGACAATGGTATAATTAAATTCCTCGTTTCCGCAGTTAATCCGAATCGTATTGCCGATATTGACCGTTTCTTTGGCGCCGTTTTGGGAAATGACTTCGGATTTATTGATCAAATTTTCCAATTCCGCGAGGCGGCCGGCGGTAAAGCCCTGCTCGTCTTTGGCATCCTGATATTCGGCATTTTCGGATAAATCGCCCAATTCCTTGGCTCGGGCAATCCGCTCAATAATCTCGGGCATCTTGACCTTTTTTAAATATTCCATTTCTTCTTCCAATTTTTCCAGCCCCTGTTTAGTAAGATAAGTCGTCGTCATATTTTTATTTTGATAAAAAACGCGGATTAATAATTTAGGCGATGAATATTTTATTTTTAAATGATTAATTAAGAGTAAATAAAAGTAAATTAAGTAAATTAAGCCGGTTTATTAAGTTGCTTAACTCTCTTAATTTACTTAATTTACTTAACTTGCTTCTAATTTATTTATTCTCAACTCTACAATTCGTCATTATGCCGCCACCCAATAAACGCAATATTAAAAATAAGTATAATTTAATTTTAAATGCTTGTCAAGCGATTTTAGCCGACTTATCCACACCTAAAACCCCTTTAATTTATCGCCAATTTCTAGCGATTAGCCATCCACCAGCCGATTAAATCGCGGGCCACCGGCAGGGCGACGCTGCTGCCCTCCCCGCCTTCTTCAATCAAGACGGTAATAACCAGCTGGGGATTTTCATAAGGGGCAAAAGCCGTAATCCAGGCATGGGGCTCTTTGCCTTGCTGGCCCTGGGCCGTGCCGGTTTTGGCCGCGACTTCTATCGGCAAAGATCCCAAGCCCTTGGCGCTGCCCGAAACGACCGCCTGGCGCAAGCCCTGATTGATGATTTTTAAATTTTTTTGGCTGATGAAATCGCGGTTTAAAATCTGCCGCCGGATAATTTCTTCAACCAGGTTATTGTCTTTGTCTAAAATTTCTTTAACCAGGTGCGGCCGGTACAAAGTCCCGCCGTTGGCAAAGACCGCCGTCCAGCCGGCGACCTGCAGGGGCGTAACCAATAAATCGCCCTGGCCGATGGCAAAATGATAAGTGTCGCCGATATACCAGTTTTCTTTTTTGGTTTTTTCTTTCCAGTCTTTGCTGGGCAAAAAACCGGCGGCCTCGTTGGGCAAATCAATACCCAGGGTTTGATTTAAACCAAACCTCTGCGCGTACTCTTTGATTTTTTCCACGCCCAGGCCGGTAAAATCGTCCAAGCCGCCGCCGATCACGTAAAAAAACGTATTAATTGATTCGGCCAAGGCTTTGTTGATGCTGGTCCAGCCGTGCCCGCCGGCTTTCCAGTCCGGGAAAAACCAGCGGTCAACCTGAATGCCGCCGATGCTTTCAAAGCTGGTGTTTTCATTAATCAGCCCTTCTTGCAAGGCCGCGGCGCCGACAATCATTTTAAAAGTCGAGCCCGAAGGATACTCGCCGCTGATGGCCCGGTTGAAAAGCGGCTGGGCCGGGTCATTGATCAAATTGCTAAAATCGGCCTGGCTGATGCCGAAGCTGAATAAGTTATTGTCAAAAGCCGGCAGGCTGACGAGGGCCAAAACTTCGCCGGAGCCGGGATCCAGGGCCACGACGGCGCCCTTTTTTTTGCCGTTTCCCGCCAAATTCCGCCGCAGGCTGGCTTCCGCCTGTTTTTGCAATCCGGCGTCAATGGTTAAAACCAAATTGCGGCCGGCGACTGATTTTTGGGAAGCTAAAACTTCCTTCGTCTTGCCGGTCGCGTCAACTTCCACTTGCTCCCGGCCGTTTATCCCTTTTAATTCTTTTTCATAAAAAAATTCAACGCCCGCCTTGCCGACCTGGTCGTCTAAAGAATAGCCCCGGGCCAGATAATCGTCCAATTTATTTTTCTCAATCTTGCCCTCATAGCCCAGAATATGAGAAAAACTGGTCTGGGCCGGCGGCGCCAAATAATAGCGGCTGTCGGCAATTTGTAAAATTACCCCGGGAAAGCGGCTGCTTAAAATCTCGGTTAAAATCGCCTTTTCCTGGCTCATATTTTCGGCCACCACGGCCGGCTGGTAAGAAAAGGCCGGCTGGCCTGACAGGAATTGAGTGATTTCTTCTTCGGTCTTGGCGGCAATTGAGGCCAATTCTTTGATTAATTCCGGATAAGCCGAATCGTCAATTTTCGGCAAATCAACCGGAATCACGGCCAAATAAAAATTGGGGATATTTTTAACCAGGGGCTGGCGATAACGGTCGTAAATTATGCCCCGAGCCGCCTTGATGTCTCTTAGGCGCAGGCGGTTGCCTTCGGCTACTTCATAAAAATGGGCGCCTAAAAAAACTTGCAGGTAAGCCGCGCGCAAGCCCAAAATCAAAATACCGGCGGCTAAAACCGCCAGCCAATAATTGATTTTTTTCGGCGCGGCCAATAAGCCGAGCGGCTCGGCTTTGATCCCGCTTTCCTGACTCATCGCATCCATTTCAAACCAGCGGCCCTTTAAATGAGGCCGCAGAAAATAGCTTTTTGGTTCGCCGGTCAGGGCGAAGGGATCGGCCTTCGGCCTTAGTCTCATAGAGTTTAGCAATAAAACAATAGATTTTTATTTTTTTATTTTTTGCTTTATGGCTTTATTGCTTTATAGTTACGGCCGGGACGCGGGCGTCAGAAACACGCTCTTTAACCGGCCGGTAAAAATAAAAAAAGTGAAAAAGATAACCGCCAAAATCACCAGGTTGAAAAACGGCTGCCAGACAAACTGAAACTTAAAATCAAAAAATATCGGCTCGGCGCTCAATTTGAATAACACCAGCAAAAATTGAAACAATAAAACCAGCAAATTATAAGTCAGGCTGGCGATCAAGCCCAGAATCATCAGGGAATAAAAAGAGCGGTTGGTAAAAAAATTGCTGAATAAGACATTGATAAGAATCATGGCCAAAATCAGGCTTAAAGTCGTAATCCCGAAAAATAAATGGGTATAGAGCTCCAAAAACAATCCCCCGCCCAGGGCCCAATAAAGCCCCTGGTCATAATCAATAATCACGGTAATGAATATGGCCAAAGTTAAAATCAAATTAAGACTGGAGACCGGCGAAGGCCAAGTGCTCAAAAAACTGACCTGCACGATGCCCAGGCAAAGCAAGAATAGCAAATTGATTAAAAAATTAATTATCATTGGGACTTTTTAAAATTGAAACGACGGTTAAATCATCCAATTTAATCAAGGGCGCCAGCCAAGCAGTCTGAAAAAAACTGTTTGATTCGGCTTCAACCCGCTGAACTTTGCCAATCACCAAACCCGCGGGAATATTGGCTTCCAGACCGGAAGTAACCGCGATTTGCCCGATTTTTACCGCTTCGGTTTGCGGCAGAAAATTCATTTTTAGACTTAAGCCGTGCTCGCCAAAAACCACGCCTTTGCTTTTGGCGTCATTTTGCACCAGGGCCGCGATCCGGCTGCGGGAATCATAAAGCAAGACGGCTTCCGAGCTGTTGGCTTTGACCTGGGAAATCTTGCCGGCGATCACGCCGTTTGAAGCTAATACCGGCAAATTGACTTTGACGCCGTCTTGGCGGCCTTTATTTAAAATTATCGCCTGCCGGGTCGGTTCCGGATTTTTGCCGATAACCCTGGCGGCAATCGCGGTATAATCGTGGCGCGCCAAAAAATCATTTTGCAAAAGCAATTCATGGCTTTCTTCCAGGCGGGTTTTCAGCTCGGCGTTGGCCACGGTCAGATTGGCCACTTCCTGTTCCAGCCGCTGGTTTGATTTTGTCAGTTCGCTTTGGCTGGCCACGGCAAAATATAAATTATTGATTCTGGCGCCGGCGGCGTAAACCCGCTGCTGAATCGGCGCCAAAAGCCAAATCGCCAGATTTTCCGCGGGCAGCAAAACATTCAGATAATGTAAAAAAATCAGCAGAAACATGACGGCCAAGAGGATGATTGACAAGCGGGCCGTTTTAAAAAATTTGAACATAGAGATTAAATCAAAAATTACA
>MHIR01000049.1:0-1250 GCA_001817615.1 Candidatus Buchananbacteria bacterium RIFCSPLOWO2_02_FULL_46_11b
GGGCAAGATTTGTTTTTGCCATCTCTTTGACGGTTCGGGCCGGCTGCAGATTGTTTTAAAACAAGACGAGGTTGATTTGAAAGAATTCTTAAAATTGTTTGATCCCGGCGATTTCATCGGTTTGGAAGGGGAGCGGTTTAAAACCCAAAAAGGCGAAATTTCCATTCTGGTTAAAAAATACACTCTGCTGGCCAAGGCCCTGCGGCCTTTGCCGGAGAAATTCCACGGCCTGCAGGACCAGGAGCTGAAATACCGCCGGCGCTATTTGGATTTGATTGCCAGTCCGGAAACTTATGAGCGGTTTTTACGGCGCAGTGAATTAATCAAAACTTTAAGGGAATTTTACTGGAACCATGGTTTTATTGAGGTGGAAACGCCGATTTTGACCAATACCGCTTCCGGCGCCCTGGCCAAGCCTTTTGTCACTCATTACAACGCTTTGGATCTTGACGTTTATCTGCGCCTCGCGCCGGAAATTTATCTGAAAGAATGCCTGATCGGGGGCATGGAAAGAGTTTTTGAAATCGGGCGCTGTTTTCGCAACGAAGGCCTGGATCCGTCTCATCTTCAGGACTTTACTCTGTGCGAGCATTACGCGGCTTACTGGAATTTTGAGGACAACATGAAATTCACCGAAGAGATGTTTTCTTTCATTTTAAAAAAGCTTTTCGGCGGCTTAAAGCTGGAAATCAAAGACCGCGCCGGTTTGCCGGTAAAAATTGATTTTACGCCGCCCTGGCCCCGGGTTTCTTTCGCCGAATTGCTGAAAAAAGATTGCGGCCTGAATATTGACGAATTAAAAACAGCCGAGGATTTAAGGCAAGCGATTAAAGCCAAGAATATAAAAATTGAAGATTTGGAAAAATTGGGGCGGGGAAATCTGATTGACGCTTTATACAAAGCGGTTTCCCGCGACCGGATTATCCAGCCGACTTTTTTAATCAATCATCCGCTTGATCTCTCGCCTCTGGCCAGGAAAAACGACAAAAATCCGCAAATAGTCGACCGGTTCCAGCTTTTGGTCAATACCTGGGAAATCGTCAACGCTTATTCCGAACTGGTTGATCCGGTTGACCAAAAAGAGCGCCTGGAGGTTCAAGCTAAGGCCAAGGCTCAAGGCGACCAAGAAGCTCACGGCAAAGACGACGAATATATCAAGGCTTTGGAACACGGCTGTCCGCCGGCTTCCGGCTGGGGTCTTGGCGTTGACCGGTTAATTACGCTTTTAACCAAGCAAGATAATTTAAGGG
>MHIR01000049.1:1358-1490 GCA_001817615.1 Candidatus Buchananbacteria bacterium RIFCSPLOWO2_02_FULL_46_11b
GCATGGAGCGCGAGTACCGCCATAAGCCCGCGGGCCTGCGCACCAATATTTTGGTCGGCATGGGCTCGACTTTGGTCATATTAATGTCGCTTTACGCCACCGGCCAGGATAACGGCGATATCCTGCGCCTGG